>DAOUTG010000020.1 GCA_030626845.1 Methylococcaceae bacterium | reverse complement strand
TGAATAATATTGCTAGGAAAAAAAATAAGGGGTATTTAGAATAATATAGAGTATAGTTTTTCATTTTTCAACCTAGAGTTATTGTTTTATAAGAATGATAAAATGTTGAGTTGTTTTATTAAAAGGGGTTAATCCAATACCAGTAAGTTAAAGTAACCTATTGATTATTCTATAATAAAATCCAATACCTCTTAAAACAAAAAACAAGCATAAATCAATGGAAAACACAATTATAAGCGTTACAAGCCTCATGTTCTTTGATTAAAAATTAAAATGTTTTACCACTAGAAATTTTTTGTTTCATTCCTTAATGCCGTTATGACGCAACAAGGTATCAATTTCAGGTTCACGACCTCTAAAGTTTTTAAACAACTCAATAGCATCAGCACTCCCGCCTTTTTCTAATATATGAGTTAAAAAAGATTCACCCGTTTCTCGATCAAAAATTCCTTTTTCTTCAAATAAAGAATAAGCATCAGCAGATAAAACTTCTGCCCATTTATAACTGTAATAACCTGCCGCATAACCGCCTGCAAAAATATGCGAAAACGCATGAGCAAAACGATTAAAATCGGGAGGAAGAATAACCGCAACTTGTTGTCTAATTTCGTCTAAGATTTGATAAATACGTCCGCCTTGTTCTGGATCAAACGCTTGGTGAATTTTAAAATCAAACAGACTAAATTCTAACTGCCGAACCATCATCATCCCTGCTTGAAAATTTTTTGCCGCTAACATTTTATTATAAAGCGTTTCAGGTAAGGGTTCGCCTGTTTGATAATGTGCCGACATTAAGGCTAACGCTTCTTTTTCCCAACACCAGTTTTCCATTATTTGACTCGGTAATTCCACGGCATCCCATTCCACACCATTAATTCCTGAAACCCCTAAGTAATCTATTTGGGTTAACATGTGTTGTAAACCATGCCCAAATTCATGAAATAAAGTAGTGACCTCATCATGGGTTAAAAGAGCGGGTGTATCGTCTACTGGTGGGGTGAAGTTACAGGTTAAATAGGCGACAGGTTGTTGAATTTCATTACCTATTTTTTTACGTCCGACACAATCATCCATCCACGCACCCCCCCGTTTTTTCCCTCTGGCATATAAATCTAAATAAAATTTCCCACGAAGTTTGTTATTTTTATCTTTAATTTCAAAAAATTGAACATCAGCGTGATAACGATCAAATTCAGAAATTTCCTCAATTTGTAAACCGTAAAGTTTATCAACCACAGCAAATAAACCTGTTATAACTTTGTTAGCAGGAAAATAAACTTTGACCTCTTCTTGGGATAATTGATAATAATATTGACGCATTTTTTCTGAAATATAACCCACATCCCAAGCATTTAATTCATTTAAAGCATATTCTTGTAGGGCAAACTGTTTTAGTTCTTGTAAGTCTTGATGGGCTTGCGGTAAAGATTTTTCAGCTAAATCTTCCAAAAATAAAGTTACATCAGTGGGTTTATTGGCCATTTTAGTGGCTAATGATAATTGGGCGTAATTCTCAAAACCTAATAACTGTGCTTTTTCATGACGTAAACTTAGTATTTTTTCCATCACTTCGGAATTATCCCAATCAGGGTTTGTTCCTAATTCGGAGGCACGGGTTACAAAGGCTTGGTAATGTTGCTGGCGTAATTCACGGTTATCAGCATAAGTCATTACGGCAATATAAGAGGGAAATTGCAGGCTAATTAGCCAACCTTCTTTCGCGATCTGTTTCGCCGCTTGTTTTGCTTGAATCATGGCAGATTCTGGTAAACCTTTTAATTCATTTTCATCGGTTATTAATTTTGTCCAGTCATTGGTTGCATCTAAAACATTGTCACTATAACGACTACAAAGTTCTGATAACAGTTGACTTATTTCTTTATAACGCTGTTGCTTATCATTATCTAAGTCTATCCCTGATAACTGAAAATCTTTTAGAGTATTATCAATTATTTTCTTTTGTGCCATTGCTAATTTGGTAAATTCAGGACCTGTTTTAATACTTTGATAAGCTTTAAACAAGGCCTTGTTTTGTCCCATTTCGGTTGAATATTCGCTTAATTTAGCTAGGCAAGCATTGTAGGCATCC
The DNA here is from genome assembly GCA_030626845.1 of Methylococcaceae bacterium. GTDB lineage: Bacteria > Pseudomonadota > Gammaproteobacteria > Methylococcales > Methylomonadaceae > WTBX01. The sequence continues at coordinate 33,438 of DAOUTG010000020.1, read as the reverse complement.
CGTAGTTCATCACTATTAAGCACTGAGTTTAGATGACTGACAGGTGACCAAGCTTTATTCAATTTATCTTCAATATTTTCTATGGGATCAATTAAGTTTTCCCATGTATAAATGTCTTGTTGTAAACATTGGTTAACAACTTCGCGTGCTTGAGTTAATAATTTATCTACAGCAGGAATAATATGTTCTGGTTTTATTTTAGAAAATTGAGGGAGTTCAGTTGATTCTAATAGCGGATTGCTCATGTGATTTTAAATGATTAAGGTTAGAGAGTCGTGAGGAAAAATTAGTTTAAAATAAAAGCGTTTATTTCTTTTAAAACTTTATCAAATAATAAGGCATCATTTGAGAGAAATAGTTTAGCATCAGTTTCTTTTCTTAACCAAGTAAACTGCCGTTTAGCTAATTGTCGTGTGGCGATAATCGCTTTTCCAGTCATGCTTGATAAATCATCGTCACCTTTTAAATAGGACCAAACTTGCCGATAACCTACGGCTCGAATCGCGGGTAAGCGTTCATTGAGATCAGGGCGTTGATAAAGTTTGTCAACTTCTGCAATCAATCCTTGTTCCAGCATTTGTTTAAAACGTTGCGCAATAATATCATGCAATTGCTTACGATCTTCGGGGGCAATAATTATTTTTAAGGTGCGGTAAGGTAGTGCATTATGCTGAGATTCTTTAAAAAAAAGGCTTAAGGGTTTACCACTGATTTCATAAACTTCTAAAGCACGCTGTACTCGTTGAGGATCATTAGGATGGATTCTTGCCGCAGATTCTGGGTCAATGCCCTTTAATCGTTGATGTAATACCTGTTTCCCCAATGTGTCTAAATCATGATCTAATTGCTTTCTAATTTCAGGGTTTGCGGGTGGTAGCTCTGCCATTCCCTGCGTTAAGGCTTTGAAATATAGCATAGTACCACCCACTAAGATTGGCATTTTGCCACGTGCAGTTATCTCTGCCATTAGCTCTAATGCTTGTTTTCTAAATTGTCCTGTGGAAAAAGATTCGCTGGGATCAATAATATCAATCAAATGATGTTTAACCTCCCCTTGTTCTTCTAATGTTGGTTTTGCCGTGCCAATGTTCATTCCTTTAAACACCAACGCTGAATCAACACTAATAATTTCAGTGTCTAATTTTTGTGCAAGTTGTACTGCTAAGGCACTTTTTCCAGAAGCGGTAGGTCCCATTAATAATAGCGCGGGGGGAAGTTGTTTCACCATTTTATTGACCCCGTAAAAAAAATTGATCTAATTCAGCATGGGTTAAATTAATCCAAGTAGGTCGCCCATGATTACATTGTCCAATGCGTTCCGTTTGTTCCATTTCTCGTAACAAGGCGTTCATTTCTTCAATAGTCAAACGCCGCTTTGCCCTCACTGAACCATGACAGGCCATGGTGGCTAACATTTCATTAGTTCGTTCTTCTATCCGCTCACTACTCCCCTGTGCTGTAATATCTGCTAAAACATCACGAACTAGGGTTTCATTATCCGCTTTGGCTAATAACAGAGGAACTGAACGCAATAATAATGTTTGAAGGTCAATGCGATTGATTTCAAAACCTAAAGCATTAAAAATAGCTTGTTGCTGTTCGGCTAAATCAGCTTCGTTTGAGGTCACTGAAATTCTAACGGGTAATAATAACGGTTGATTGGCAATAGCTTCTTGGTGATATTGTTTTTTTAATCGTTCATAGGTAATACGTTCGTGAGCTGCGTGTGCATCAACTAAAATCATCCCTTTTTGAGTTTCAGATAAGATATAAATACTATGCAAATGTGCCATCGCGTAACCTAATGGTGGAAAATTATCCGCCGATAACGTTACTTCATTGTCTTCTATTTGTGGTTGAATAACGTAGTTTTGAGTTTTCTCAGCAATATTAAAAGGCACAGCGGATTGTACTGTTAAAGAGGCATATTGAAATGAAGGGGATGATACTAATTGTTGTTTGATAGGGGCGGGAATATCGTAATCCACAGCTTGAGATTCAATACCTCCCCCTTCTGGGCTTGAAGGACGTTGTTCGGCAATACTTCGATGCAAAGCACGAAATAAAAAATCATGCACTAAACGACCTTCTCTAAATCGCACCTCAAGTTTAGCAGGATGGGCGTTAACATCAACTAAAGCAGGGTCTAAGCTTAAATACAATACAAAGACAGGATGACGACCATGAAACATCACATCTTGATAAGCCTTTTTGACCGCGTGAGAAATTAAGCGGTCTTTTATTAAACGTTGATTAACATAAAAATATTGTCTATCTGGCTGACTACGTGAAAATGTAGGGAGTCCAACCCAACCCGTTAATTGTAACCCTGAGGCAATAAAATCTATTTTTAGGGAGTTTTTTATAAATTCAGCCCTAAAAATACTGGCGATTCGTTGTTGCTGTAATAACTCAGTATCGGCGATTTTTAAATTGATAATTTCACGTTGATTATGGGTTAATTTGAACCCAATATCAAAACGACTTAATGCCATTTTTTTAATTAAATTTTCAATATGTGAAAATTCGGTTTTTTCGGTTTTTAAAAATTTACGGCGTGCAGGGGTGTTATAAAAAAGGTCTTCAACTTTAACAGTTGTGCCTTGAGGGTGTGCTGCGGGTTGAATATCAAAAACAGCTTCTGCGCCGTCCGTTGAAATACACCAAGCATAATCACTCTTTGTCGTCTTTGAGGTTAAAGAAAGTTTTGCAACAGAACTAATGCTGGATAATGCCTCACCTCTAAACCCCATGCTTTTAACCTGTTCTAAATCATCTAAAGAGCTTATTTTACTGGTAGCATAACGTGATAAAGCTAAAGTTAAATCAGCTTGTTCAATGCCACAGCCATTGTCATAAATTTTTATTAATCGAGCGCCCCCTTGTTCTATGTCGATAGTTATTTGAATTGCACCTGCATCAAAACAGTTTTCAACCAACTCTTTAACAATAGAGGCGGGGCGTTCAACTACTTCACCTGCGGCAATTTGATTAATAAGCTGAGGGGCTAGAGAATAAATACGCATTTTGATTAAGTTTGAGCGGTTAAAGTTAGAAATACATCTTCTAATGAACGTTTTAGGGGGGAAATTTCTTCTAACCCCCAACCATTGATAATAATTAATTCCGTTAATGCTTCGGTGGGATTTTCACTTTTGTGGTGATGAATTAAATATTGATTATTCGCTAATGATTCAATCTCAGTGATTCCCTTGATAGTTTTAAGTTTTGCACTATCTATTGCTGTGCGAGTAGTTAATTTAAGGCAAAGGTAAGTAATTTTGTTGTTAAGTTCAGCAATCGTTTCTTTTAATATTAATTTACCTTGATGAATAATTTGTACATGGGTACAAAATTCTTGCACTTCAGATAAAATATGGCTGGAGACAATAATCCCGTGTTCTTGCCCTAATTCTTTAATTAAATTTCGAATATCCTTAATTTGAATGGGATCGAGACCGACCGTAGGCTCATCAAGAATAATCACATCAGGATTATGTAAAATGGCTTGTGCAATGCCAACCCGTTGTTGATAACCTTTGGAAAGATTAGTAATTAATCGTTTACCCACCTGGGTTAGTCCGCAACGTTCTTTGCTATTATTGATTGATTTTTGCTGTAAAGTATTAGACACGTGGTGTAGTTTTGCACAATAGCTTAAAAATTCATCCACGGTTAAATCTTTATATAGAGGGGGAGTTTCAGGTAGATAACCTAGCGCAAGTTTTGCTTGTAATGGTTGTTTGAGTAAATCAACCCCTTTAATTTTAATGTTTCCAGCCGTTGGTGCAAGATTGCCCGATAACATTTGTAATGTGGTTGTTTTACCTGCGCCATTAACGCCTAAAAAACCTAAGATTTGCCCTTTTTTTAAACTAAAATTTAAGTTTTCGATGACACAATGTTGTGCATAATAACGATAAAGCTCCGTTACTTGAACTAACGCTGACATTTATTTTAAACCTTGGTTAATAAAAATTTAACTTCTGTTTGTAATTTTCCACGATAAAATATAAATTTCCAACGTGTACCGCCGCATTGTCGCCATAAAAGGGCAGACCGAACGCCTGCTAATAACAAGGCTCTTATTTTGTTGACAATAAGGGGGCGTTCTAAAAATTGCGAGTCACCATTAACCATAATCCGTGGTTTTATATTACTTAAGCTATTAGAATAAATATCGCCTAAATTAGCTAGAATATTTTCATGGGTTAATTCAAAATGTTGTGTTTGCAATTGTACTCTTTCAATACCCTGTTTAATGATTTTTAACATATCAGGTTGTTTAACCAATTGTCGTTCTAAAAAAACTAATGAGGCGGCATAACGTGCTTGCTCACGATTTTTAATATTATACCCTGTGACTTGTTGCTGGAGCTGCTTTAGTCCAACTTCAATGCCTGTAAGGTCATCGAAAACATTAATTACAGAACGAGAGTCAAGTTTTAGTAGGCTACCAATACTGACTTCCAAGGCATTCACATCGGCTTTTCCTGTGGTTGCTAATTGTTGAACTAAAGCGGCTGCTTGAGCAATTCCTGCAAGGGCAATGGTTTGATTAGTAAAAGTTTTGTTAGTTGACATATTTTTAACACGTTTTATTAGGATGACAATTTTCAACTAATTTATGACGAGTTTTAAGCCATTGTTGAATACCATTAGACAGATGATGGATATTTTTCATGCCTAATTTTTTAGTTAAAAATTCACCGACTTTACCGGAGCGACTACCTGAACGACAGACTAGTACAATGGCTTGATTACTATTTTCTTGTAACTTTTTTAAATCAGCTAACCATTCTTCTTCATCAAAATGTCCTCGCTCATCAAAAAACTGTAAAGGATGACTATTCGGAATAATACCTGTTTGTGTCCATTCTTTGGTGGTACGAACATCAATAACTAATGGGTTTTGTTGTTGCTGTAAGTTTTCTAATTGTTCAGAGGTTAGTTGTCCTAATTCCGTTGCTAAAAGATTAAAACTAACTAAAATAAGGAAACTGCTAAAAAATAATTTTAAAATCATTGTTTTCTATCGACTCGTTAAGGTAAAGTGCTTACTAATAGTAAGTGATTAATTGGGTTGCTAACTGAAAATGGAATAAGTTTTGAATTACTCAGTATTTAATTTATCTACCCTATATTATAGGTGTTTAAATATCGACTTTTTTATATAGCTAAATTAGGTAACATAATACCCAATTATTGCTTAAGTATCATCTCGTTTTGTGAAATTTAGTAGGAGAAAGAAATGTCTAAATCAATATTTTTAAATGTAACTGGTATGAAGTGTGGTGGCTGTGAAACAAATGCAAAGCATAAACTAGAAGCTGTTGAGGGTATCACTAAAGTGATAGCGAGTCATAAAGATAATAAAATTGAAGTTGAATTTAAATTGGAAAATACCAATGAAGAGGCAATTATTAGTGTTATTACCGAAGCAGGTTATAAAGTTGTATAAGGAATAAGAATTGTAGCCCTTATGTAACTTGCAGAATACGAGAGGCATGTTCCTGTTCTATTCCACAAACTTTATACGGGCTACTAAAATTTTATTGTGGATTATTTTATGAGTATACAGAAAAAATTAGAACAGACTGATAATCAACTAAGATTATCTATTCTCGGAATGAGCTGTGCAGGTTGTGTAGGGGCTGTGGAAGGTTCACTAAAAAGTGTCGATGGCGTTATTTTTGTTAGCGTTAATTTCGCAGATCACTCGGCAACAGTAAAAGGTTCTGCCGACTATGAGTTGTTAATAAAAGCAGTTAAAGAAGCGGGTTATGATGCGGCAGTCATGGAAGCTTTTGAAGATCCTCATCAACAAGAACAACAAGAATTAGAACGCTATCGGGTTTTAATAAAAAAAGCAGCGGTTGCCGCAGGATTTGGCGTACCACTGATGATATTTAGTCACCTTGACTGGTTACCTGAAATAGGCTCAAATACAGGTCAATGGTTTTGGCCACAAATAGCCTTGTTAACTTTTGCTGTTTTAATTTATTCAGGCTGGTCTATTTATAGGGGAGCATTTAAAGCACTCAAATTAAAACAGACCAATATGGATACCCTGATTACTTTAGGGACAGGATCTGCTTGGATTTATTCTTGTGTGGTGTTAGATTATTATCAATCGCTTCCCTCTCTTTCTACCCATGCTTATTTTGAAGCCTCGGTTATTATTTTAGCTTTTATTAATTTAGGCGCAGGATTAGAAACCCGTGCTAGAGGAAGAACCTCAGAAGCTATCCGAAATTTAATTGGTTTACAACCAAGAACAGCACGAGTGATTAGAGAAGGGGTTGAACAAGATATTGCTATTGAGGAAGTGGGTTTAGGTGAAACACTAAGAGTTCGCCCAGGTGAAAAAATTGCGGTTGATGGGGAATTGATAGAAGGTCATTCGACGATTGATGAATCAATGCTAACGGGTGAACCTATACCCGTTGAAAAAGTTATAGGGACAAGCGTTGTTGCAGGAACAATGAATCAACAGGGGAGTTTCCTCTTTACTGCCACGCGAATAGGACGAGATACCGCATTATCTCAAATTATAGAAAGTGTCCGCCAAGCACAATCTAGTAAACCTGAAATTGCAAAATTAGCCGATAAAATTTCAAGTATTTTTGTTCCCATTGTGGTTGCTATTGCTCTATTAACCTTTTTCATTTGGTATATCTTCGCGCCAGAGCCTGCCTTAGGTTATGCTTTTGTAACTTCGATGACCGTATTAGTGATTGCTTGTCCTTGTGCTTTAGGTTTAGCAACGCCTATTTCGGTTATGGTTTCAGTGGGTCGTGCAGCGCACGCGGGCATTTTAATTCGTAAGGGCGATGCCTTACAAACAGTGGGTAAATTAAGCTGTATAGTATTGGATAAAACAGGGACAGTGACAATAGGAAAACCCACGGTAACTCATATAGAAACATTTATTGATCTTGATAAAAATAAAGTCTTACAATTAGCGGCAAGTATTGAATCAGGTTCAGAACACCCCTTAGCAGCCGCTATTTTAGCCAAAGCTGCGGAGAAAAAAATAAAATTGCAAAAAGTAAAATCTTTTAATGCGATTGCAGGTCATGGGATTAGTGGTGAAATTGCGGAACAAAAGATTCTATTTGGTAATGTCGCCTTAATGGATGATAAGGGAATTAATTATAGTGACTATATTAAAAAACTTGAACATTTATCAGCCTTAGGTCAGACACCGATGCTATTAGCAATTAATCAACAAATAGCGGCAATTATCAGTGTAGCTGATCCCATTAAACAAGACTCTATTATTGCCGTACAACAATTAAAAAAATTGGGGGTAAAAATATTAATGGTGACGGGGGATAATGAAATCACTGCCAAAGCAATTGCCAAACAAGCAGGAATTACTGAGGTTCGAGCGCAGGTATTACCTGAAGATAAAGCCATTGTGATAAAAAAATTGCAGCAACAAGGTGAAAAAGTAGGGATGGTGGGAGATGGCATTAATGATGCCCCCGCATTAGCACAAGCCGATGTAGGTTTTGCTATTGGTACAGGGACAGATATTGCGATAGAAAGTGCCGATATTGTTATTTTACAAGGCTCACTTTTAAAAATTGCTGAAACGATGAACTTATCAAAAGCAACATTAACAAATATTAAACAAAATTTAATAGGGGCTTTTTTTTACAATACCCTAAGTATCCCTGTTGCAGCGGGTTTGTTTTATCCTCTTTTTGGGGTATTGCTTAACCCTATGATTGCAGGGGCTGCAATGGCAATATCTTCACTCACTGTCGTTAGTAATGCCAATCGTCTGCGTTGGATTAAATTAAAATAGCTTAGTTTAGCTATATTTTACGCCGATAATTTTATTTATAATTAATCTTTATTTACATGAAAAAACTTAAATGTGCAGTAATCGGGACAGGTTATCTTGGAAAATTTCACGCTGAAAAATATGCAAACCATCTTGATTGTGAATTAGTTGCCATTGTTGATATTGACCCAGTAATTGCAAAGGAAATTTCTCAAAAATATAATACAAAAGCTGTTACTGATTATAAAACAATATTATCTCAAGTGGATGCAGTGAGTATTGTTGTTCCAACCAGCCTTCATCATCAAGTATCAAAAGATTTTTTAATGGCTGGGGTTCATGTTTTAGTTGAAAAACCGATTACTGTTACAGTTGAAGAAGCCAATGAACTGATTAGGATTGCAAAGGATAAAAATTTAATTTTACAAGTAGGTCATTTAGAACGCTTTAACCCCGCTATCTTAGGTTTAGATGAAAGTGAAAATAAACCTTTATTTATTGAATCTCATCGTTTGTCACCGTTTAATCCTCGTGCTAATGATGTTAGTGTGGTTTTAGATTTAATGATTCATGATATAGATATTATTTTGGCTTTAGTTGATAGTGAAGTAGAACGAATAGATGCCAGTGGTACAGCCGTTTTAACGCAAGGCACAGATATAGCTAATGCGCGTTTAACCTTCAAAAATGGTTGCGTCGCTAATGTCACCGCCAGTCGTATCAGTATGAAAATTGAACGTAAAATGCGAATGTTTCGTCCCTGCTCTTATATTTCTGTTGACTTTCAAAACAAAATACTCACAAAACACCGCACAGGGGATAAAGAAATGTTTCCAGGAATCCCTGAAATAGAAACAGAAGAGTTTGTTTTTGAAGGCGGAGATGCCTTGCTTGAAGAAATTAAACATTTTATAGGCTGTATTCAAACAGGAACAAACCCTTTAGTTTCTGGGGAAGCTGGGAAACGTGCCTTAGCAACAGCAATTAAAATTACGCAATTATTAGCTAATAAATAGCACTGTATTTCATAAAGAAAAAAGGCATTAACTCATGATACCGATGGTAAACCTCAAAGCACAATACACCGATATTAAAGATGAAATTGAAATAGGATTGGCTCAAACACTAAGCAATTGTACTTTTATTTTGGGGAAAAACGTACAAGCTTTTGAAAAAGAAGCCGCGAGTTATTTAGGAGTAAAACATACCATAGGGGTTGCCTCTGGAACAGATGCGTTACATTTAGCATTATTAGCCGCAGGGATTAAAGCAGGTGATGAGGTGATTACCACGGCTTTTACCTTTATTGCCACCGCAGAAGCAATAAAATATATCGGTGCAAAACCTATTTTTGTAGATATAGAGCCAAAGACTTTTAATATTAACTTAGACGAAATTAAAAAAGCGATTACGTCTAAAACCCGTGCGATTCTACCTGTGCATTTGTTTGGTCAACCCGTTAATATGGTGGCGATTAAATCATTGTGTGAACAGCATAATCTGAAACTCATTGAAGATTGCGCACAATCATTTGGTGCGAGTATAGAAGGCAAGCAAACAGGCTCTATGGGAGATGCCGCAGGTTATAGTTTTTTCCCCAGTAAAAATTTAGGGGCTTTTGGTGATGGTGGCTTAGTTGCTACTAATTCCGATGAAATTGCAGCCAAAGTAAAGCAATTGCGTAATCATGGTTCAGGTGAACGTTATTATCATGATGTGATTGGTTTTAACAGTCGTTTGGATGAAATACAAGCGGTGGTTTTACGGGCTAAATTAAAACGCATTGATGATTATAATCAAGCACGCCGAGATAGCGCGCATTTATATTCCCAATTAATGGCTGACTTACCTGTAATAACGCCCTTTGAAGATAAGATAGGGATTCATGTTTATCATCAATATACTTTATTATCTGAACGCCGTGATGAAATTCTAAAAGTCTTACAAGCACAAAAAATTGGCTGTGCGATTTATTATCCTGTTCCTTTGCATCAACAAAATGTTTTTAAAGCGGAATGTAAGGGTTTATCACTCCCCATAACCGAATCTGTTGCCGCTAATTGCTTATCATTACCCATTTGTGCCAATATTAATGATGAAACTATCATAAAAATTACTGATGTTATTAAGGGATTATTTTAATACTTGCATTTGTAGGTGCGGATTTATCCGCTTGCATTTGTAGGTGCGGATTTATCCGCACAATGCAGATGAATCTGCACCTACAAGTGACAGCCTTAGTTTCTCATCGTCCTTTTTAAACGTTTTTTATAAGCATAGATAGCAGGAAAAAAAAGTAAAATTAGGATGACAAGACCTATTAATAAAGGTAAAAAAATGGGTTTATTCCATTGTTCACGTTTTTGCGCTCGGGCAGTTCCTTCAATACGTGTATATTTAAGGGTATTATTTGCCATTAAATTAGGTTTTAAATTTTTATACCAATGATGTGCTAAAATAAAATTCTTCGGATGTAACCCAAAAACCCACGGCGCATCATGACGAACAATTTCTTGCATTTGTTGAATCATTTCAAAACGTAACGCCCCATTTTCCCTATGTCGCATTTTTTCAAATAATGCATCAAATTGCGGGTTATGATAATTGACCGCATTTTCACCACCGTGTTTTACTTTGCCATTTTTACCATACAGTAGAAAAAAGAAATTTTCAGGATCTGGATAATCAGCATTCCAACCCCAAACAAAAATTTGTGCATGACCATTACGCATTTTTTCCTGGAAACGATTGTAATCTGTGGCACGAATAACTAATTTAATTCCTAGCTTTTCAAATTGCTTTCTAAACCAATTCATTCGCGGTCTATCATCAACACTTGCCGAAGCGGTATCAAAATATAAAGTTAAAGCTTCCCCTGTTTTAGGGTCTATTCCTGCTTGATAACCTGCCTCGGTTAATATTTTTTTGGCTTGGCTAATATTTTTTCGTTTTCCAAAAGCATCATAAACATAAGAATTAAATCCTGCATCACTCTCTAAAAAACCATAAATACCAGGGGGCAATAAACCTTGTGCGGCAATACCGCGACCATTGTTAAAAATAGAAATATATTCTTCGTAATCAATGGCAATAGAAATGGCTTGGCGTAGTTTTCGGGCTTTTTCTGAATCTCCCCCAACAATATTATCCAGCATATTAAAGCCTAAATAATAAATAGAAGTCGCGACGGATGTTTGTAAATGAATCTCTTTTTCCTGCATAGTCGCTGTTAATTGTGCATCGCCGTCACTTGCAAATTGTACGGCTTGATCGAAACTATCGGAGGCAATACCTGAGGCATCATAATAACCTTGTAAAAATTTATTCCAGTAGGGAATCGTTTCTTTTTCAAGAATATAAACCACTTTATCTATAAAGGGTAAGGCTTTACCTGCATCTTTTAATAGACCTTGTTCAAGATCTGTTTTTTCTCCATCAACAGGATATTTTTCACCATGAAAGTTAGGGTTTTTAGTTAAAACCATTCTTCGATTCGGATTATTTTCGGCTAATAAATAACTACCCGTACCAATAGGATACCAGTCTAAGGTGATATTACGTTCGATAAGCCCAAGTTGTGCATAAAAAACATCAGCTTCCCAAGGCATGGGCGCAAAAAAAGGCATCGCTAACCAAAAGCGAAATTGGGGGTATTTTCCCTTAATACGAATGCTATATTGATAGCGATTTAGTACTTTAACCCCTGTAATTTCTAAATCTTTAACTGAAGTTTTAGGTCGCTCTTTAAGTTGCTCTGCATAATCTGTAAATCCTTCAATATATTGCTTCATAATTTCAGCAATGGGGGAATGAATTTTAGGATGAGCCAAACGTTTTATTTGATGAACATAATCTTTTGCAATTAATTCACGTGTTCCAGTCTTTGCAAAATCATTTAAGGCATTGATATTTTCTAAGCGATCTTCACTAAGATGGTGATAAGAAAAATTTCCCTGGCTATTTTTTGTAAAAGCAGGATGAGGTTGATACTGAATCCCTGATTTTATTTCAATAATATAATCACTAAAAGCAATTTCTTTTTCATTTGCATCGACTGCTAATAATTCACCCGCAGCATTGAAATACTGGATAGTAGGTAATTGGGTTGCCGTTAAAGGAATCAGTTGGTAAGGGCGTTTTAAATAGTGATATTGAAAAGGCGGTTCATAAATTTGCGCAATAAAAAGGTATTCATTGCTACTATATGAAACTGCGGGGTCTAAATGTTTGGGGCGTTCTGAGAATGAGGAATATAAAACATTCAATGACGCATCTTTTTCAACATAAGGGTTATTAAGTTCGGTTAAATTACAGGCAGATAACAGGGTGAAGATTAGGAAAAATAAAACTTTATTAGCGTACATTTTGTTATTTATTTTTTAAACGAAGATAATCAACAGTCATGTAAAGTGCGGCAATAGAACGAGCTTCACTGCATTCTTGGGTGGCTAAAAGTCCACTAATATCAGATAATTTCCAAGGAATAACCTCCAAAGGTTCGGGTTCATCACCGACTAATTTTTCAGGATATAAATCCTGCGCGACAATCACATGAATATCATGTTCCATATAAGCTGGGGCAAGGGTTAATGAGGTGAGTGTTTGAAAATCTTTTGCACCATAACCCACTTCTTCTTTTAACTCACGGTTTGCCGCCTCTAAAACAGTTTCACCCGCATCAATTTTACCTTTTGGCAACCCCAATTCATAACGATTAATACCTGCTGAATATTCCCTAATTAATAAGACCGTTTCGTCATCTAACAACGGGATAATTAATACAGCGCCCTGACCTCCATTGCGTTTTAAACGTTCATAATTACGTTGTTCACCATTACTAAAGATAATATCCATACTTTCAATGGCAAATAAACGACTATGACAGATAGCTTGACGACTTAAAATAGTAGGTTTTTTAGGCATAATGTTATGATGACAATTGTGAAAGGATGATTTAACTATAGGCTATATGATGATAAATTGGAATTTGTGTGACACCGTATTATTAGATATGGATGGCACTTTACTTGATTTGAACTTTGACAATCATTTTTGGCAGGAATTTGTGCCTTTAAAATACGCTGAGAAGAATCAGCTATCATTATCAGAGGCTAAAATCATTTTACAACCAAAGTTTAAACAAATGGAAGGAAAATTAGAATGGTATTGCTTAGATTATTGGACGCAAGTTTTAGAACTTAATATTGCGGAACTTAAAGCTGAGATAGCTGAATTGATTGCTGTTCTACCTCATGTTATTGAGTTTTTAGATCTTTTAAAGAAGACTAAAAAACAAGTTTTTTTAGTCACCAATGCACATCGTGACAGTTTAAATTTAAAAATGAATAAAACCTGTTTACAGTCTTTTTTTGATGGCATTATTTGTTCCCATGATTTTGGGGTTGCTAAAGAGAATCCGCTCTTTTGGGTTTCTTTACAACAGCAGCAAGGATTTGATAAACAAAGGACATTAATGATAGACGATAGTTTAGCGGTATTAGATGCGGCTAAACAATTTGGGATTGCTTATTTAATAGCCATTAGTAAACCTGATATGCAAAAAGCAGTGAAAGTAGTTGATAATTATTGTGCTATAGAAGATTTTCGTCAATTATCGGATCAGCTTGCAAATATTCAAATAACTAAATAGTGAAAAAACAGGTTTTTTCACTCCATTTTTCTCTGTTACTTATCTCATAATGCGCCACTCTCTTTTATTCACCTTCTTTTTCTTTTTAGTTATTACTTCTTGTTCTGTTGAGGTTAAACAAGTTCCCCTACCCGTCGAACTCCCCAAAGTATTTTCAAGAACAGGCGCAACCCCCCTGACACAAAAATGGTGGCAAGTTTTTAATGACGCTGAACTCAACTATTTAATTGAACAAGCCCTTAGCAATAATTTCTCTCTACGTTCTGCATTTAATCGAGTAGAACAAGCAAGAGCCATTGCTAAAAAGAGCGGAGCAGCTTTAACTCCAAGCCTTGATGCTAATTTTAATGGCTCACGTAACATGACTGATACTTTAAGCACTAGTGGTTTTAGTTTAGGTCTTATTGCCAGTTACGAAGTAGATTTATGGGGACGGGTTCGGGCAAATTTACATGCCTCAGAATTAGACTTTCACGCACTAACCGAAGATTTTCAAGCCGCTGCAATTTCACTGAGTGCTGAAATTACTAATACTTGGTATCGTTTAATTGAACAACGTCAACAACTCATTCTCTTAGAACAACAAATTACGACCAATTATAACCACTATGAAATTTTAGAATTACGTTTTAGAGGGGCGCAAGCAACGGCAGCCGATGTCTTTCAACAACAGCAACTCTTAGAAAGTTCCAAGGGAAATAAAACCACGGTATTGGCAACCATTAAAGTTTTAGAACATCAATTAGCCGTATTATTAGGTAAAACGACAACAACGTTTCAAATTCCTGCTAATAATAAATTTCCTATGATTCCTCTCTTACCTGCAACAGGATTAACCACGGATTTAATTCAACTCCGCCCTGATTTACGCAAAGCTTATTTTGAAGTTCAAGCGGCCGATCAACGGGTTGCAGCGGCTATTGCTGACCGTTTTCCTAAAATTAGTCTTTCTGCAGGCATTGATACTTCTGCCCCTAATTTACAATCATTATTTAATAACTGGCTGGCAACCTTAGCAGGTAATTTGATACTTCCCATTATTGATGGGCATCGTCGTGTTGCAGAAGTTGAACGTAATCAAGCGTTAGCAAAGGCGGCGTTAAATAATTATGCAGAGCGTTTATTAAAAGCGGTACAAGAAACCGAAGATGCACTGATTCAACAACAGCAACAACAACAATTAGTGGCAAGTTTAGAACGACAATTATACCTATCCAAACAAGCAACTGAACAAATTAGGTTACGCTATATGAATGGGGCTGAAAGTTTTTTACGGGTCTTATCTATCACCTTAAGTTATCAAAGTTTAGAACGTGATAAATTACGCGCTCAACGACAATTACTTGAATATCACATCGCCTTATATCGCGCTTTATCCGCGTCATTTCTATCGAGTAACAATACAATGTAAAAAAATCATCTCTATCAATGAATAAATTCTCATCACAAGGGTTCAACACGTTATATAATGAGGCATATTCCCTTTAAACACGAGGTGTTAAAAGCATGAAAGTAAGAGCAAATTTTTCGTTGGTATTTAATCTGGACAAGTGTATTGGCTGCCACACCTGTTCTGTAAGCTGTAAAAACGTTTGGACGAACCGTAAAGGGATGGAATACGCCTGGTTTAATAACGTTGAATCTAAACCTGGGATTGGTTACCCGAAAAACTGGGAAGATCAAGCACAGTGGAATGGTGGCTGGACGATGAATGACGGTAAATTGGAATTAAAATCAGGAAGTCGTCGCCAAAGATTGCGTAATATCTTCATGAACCCTGACATGCCATTAATTGATGATTATTACGAACCCTTTACTTATAATTATGCACATCTTCAAAATAGTCCGCTTGTTGAAGCGACACCTACGGCACGTCCTTATTCGTTGTTAGATGGTAGTCAAATGGAGAAAATCGCTTGGGGACCTAATTGGGAAGATGGGTTAGCAGGTGAATTTGAAAAACGCGGTAAAGATACTAATTTTAATGATATGGAAAAACAAGTGTATGCGGAGTTTGAAAACTCATTCCACCTATTTTTACCCCGCATGTGTAATCATTGTATTAACCCTTCTTGTGTTGCCTCTTGTCCATCGGGTGCCATGTATAAACGGGAAGAAGATGGTATCGTATTAGTCGATCAAGATAAATGCCGTAGTTGGCGGATGTGTATTAGTAATTGTCCCTATAAAAAAGTTTTTTATAACTGGGAATCAGGAAAAGCTGAAAAATGTACAGGCTGCTACCCTCGTGTTGAATCAGGTCTGCCCACTGTTTGTTCTGAAACCTGTGTAGGTCGGATTCGTTATAATGGAATAATGCTTTATGATGCTGATCGTATTTCTGAGTTAGCCTCAATGGACGATACGCAGGATTTATATCAAGCGCAGTTAGATATTTTCTTAGACCCTAATGATCCAGAAGTTATTAAGCAAGCAAAAGAAGACGGTATTCCTGAGTCTTGGATGGAAGCTGCAAGAAATTCGCCTATTTATAAAATGGTCGTTGAATGGAAAGTCGCCTTTCCTTTGCATCCTGAATTTCGTACCATGCCAATGGTTTGGTATGTCCCCCCACTATCACCAGTGCAATCACAAATTGACCAGGGTAATTTAGAAACCACACCTGATGGGGTCATTCCAAAACTTGAAACTTTACGCTTACCGATTAAATACCTTGCTAATATGCTCACTGCGGGTAAAGAAGAACCCGTAGTTTTAGCCTTAAAACGTATGATTGCGATGCGTAGTTATTTTCGTTCACTTAATGTCGAAGGTAAAACTGATTTAGCTGTTTTGGAAGAAGTAGGGTTAAGTGAGGCTCAAGTTAAAGAAATGTATCGTTATATGGCCATTGCTAATTATGAAGATCGTTTTGTCATTCCAACCAGTCATGAAGAATTACATCAAGAAGACCCTTATGCTTTTCAAGGACAAAATGGTTTTAGTTTTGGTAATGAAGGCTGTAGTATTAGTCCAAATGCCTCTTTATTTCCTGAAAAACGCAAGAAAATGGAACATGTCATGGAATTTAAACCTTGGCAACCTGCGGCAAAAACGTCAAATAGTGAGCCAGTTTAATGCAAGTTTATAAAATATTGTCGTTATTATTGGAATACCCTAAGCCTGAGTTACGTGAGCATTGGGATGAAATTAGACAATTAATTCCAATCTTAGAATTAACCAGTCAAGAAGATCAGCAAGCCTTATTAGACTTCATGGACTGGGCTGGTGATTTATCACTGACTGAATATCAAGCGCATTATGTCAATACCTTTGATTTCACCCCTGACAACGCACTCTATTTAACCCATCATTTGTTTGCAGAGCAAGACCGCGAACGAGGACCTGCTTTAGTTGATTTATCCGAATATTATAAGGCCGAGGGCTTTGAAATATCTGAAGGTGAATTACCCGATTATTTACCACTGGTACTTGAATATGTGTCTACTTTGACAACAGAAACGGATGTCCGTTTGTTTTTACAACAAAGTGCGCATGTTTCTGACACCATTGCCAAAAACCTTGAAAAAATAAACAGTCCGTATGCCCCACTGCTCAGAGTAGTACAGCGTCACGGTCGTCTTGTTAATATTGCAGCCTAGGAACACGCATGGAAAAATTACTTTTTAGCCTCTATCCGTATATTGCTTTAACTACTTTCTTGGTGGGTAGTTTAATACGTTTTGACCGTGAACAATATACATGGAAAGCCGACTCCAGTCAGCTTTTTGAAAAAGAACAGTTACGCAAAGGGAGTATTTTATTCCATATTGGCATCTTAGCTTTATTTATGGGTCATGCTGCGGGTCTATTAACCCCGCATTCATGGTTTTTAGGCTTGGGTATTTCTGATATGGCACACCAATATGTAGCCATTATTGCAGGCTCAGTTTTTGGCTCAGTTTGTATGATGGGCGGGGTTATTTTGTGGAGACGCAGAATGAATAACTCTAGAGTTAGAGCTAACAGTCATTTTATGGATATTTTTATTCTTGATTGGTTATTGGTGACTTTAGGCGTTGGTTTATTAACTATTCCCGTTTCGTTTTATCATGCGGTGAGTGGTGATGCTTCAGCCATGGTTTCATTAGCCGACTGGGCGCAAAGTGTTGTCACTCTACAAGCAGATTCTGGATTATTAGCGGAAGTGGGTTTTTTATATAAATTACATTTATTCTTAGGAATGAGCGTATTTTTCTTATTCCCTTTTACCCGCTTAGTTCATGTCTGGAGTGTACCTTTCGGTTATTTAATGCGCCCTTATCAAATTGTACGCAGTAAATATGTCCGCTATCGTTAATCACAATTATTGGAGTACAAAACATGTTTTGTACTCCTTAAAGTGCCATTAAAACACGTGGGTGGTCACTTAGCCTTGTGCTGAAACTTGGTTGATATAAGCCGATAAACGATTTCTACGCCGTGTTTCTAATTCAATCCCTAATAAACCTAAACGTCTTCCTGTGTGTAAACTCTTCGCTAGAGGGTCTCCTTCGACGGGCTTGGCATTAATCAATAAATGTTGATTATGAGCTGAACTCATAAAAGGTGGCTGATTAAATAAAATAGAGGCCCACGGAAATCCTGAATCATCTGCATGAGCAACCAATACAAAGGGTAATTGTGTAAAAAACTGTTGATGTTGTTCTGGCATATAATCACGAATGACCTGCCGTCCAAATCGTTCCATTTTTTCACTGCCCCCTAAACGGGCTTGGACTTTTTTCTCACCTGGGTGAAAAGGGGATTCGATGACGTTGTTCATTAAGATGACCTCATTGCCACAAATATATTCGCTATTTAAATAATTGGTTATGACTACCCATTCTAGCGAGTTTTATCGTCTCACCTTCCACTTGATAAATAAGTAATAAATCACCGCTAATATGACATTCTCTAAAATCTACCCATTCCGCTGTTAAGGCATGGTCTTTAGCTTCTACAGGTAATGGTTTTGCTTGGGACAAACAATAAAGAATTTCAATAAATTTAGTAAAATGCTTATCACTCATTTTTAATTTTTTATGATCCCGTGCAAACGCTTTAGTCTGAATTAATATCATTGAACTAAATTTTCTTTGAGTTGCTCAATGCTTATTGTTTCTAGATCTTGATTAGCATGTATATCTTCCATTGCCTGAATAGTTTCATCATTAGGGATTTTTAACTCAAAAGGAATACCTCTATTTATTTTTATTTGCTCAAAAAACATCGTAATCGCCTGTGTCGTGGTAATACCTAATTGAGAAAGTATTTTATCCACATCTGTCTTTAACTCAGGCTTAATTCGCGCATTAATAATGGCTGTTTTCATGTTAATCTCTTTTTGTATTACAAATGAAACACAATTATATTAAAAAGTTTTTTTTAGAGCAATCATTTATCAGTAGCGTGTCAGCAGATATTAAAACCCAACAAAATAATAAATCTGTTGGGTTACGTCTTACCTTATGCCGCTAATCCCACAACAGACGATTGCATAGGGATGAAATTAGGTAACGCTTCAATACGTTGTAACCATGCTTTAACATTAGGATAGTTGTCTAAAGAAACATCCCCCTCAGGTGCATGAGCAATATAAGCATAATTTGATAAATCAGCAATCGTGGCTTGATTACCTGCTAACCAGTCACGCCTGTGTAAATGCTGATTCAATAAATCTAAAATACTATGCGCGGTTGCAATGGCTTTGTCTTTATCCAGTTTTGCACCAAATAGATTAATTAACCGTGCTGTTGCAGGCCCTGAGGCAACTGCCCCCGCCGCAACCGATAAAAATCGTTGTACTTCAGCGGCTGCTACAGGTTCAAGTGGTAACCAAGTATGGTGTTTATCATATTTGCTGGCTAAATAAACCAAGATGGCATTAGAATCAGCAATAGTGACCTCGCCATCTTCTAAAACAGGCACTTGTCCAAAACGATTCTTTTTCAAAAATTCCGCTTGCTTATGCTCTCCTTGCATTAAATCAACATCAATGATGTCAGCATTTAATCCTAAAATTGATAACAATAATTCCGCACGATGTGCATGACCTGATAAAGGGTGACGATATAATTTTAAATTAGACATAATAAATCCTAAATAGTGATATGAAGTGAGTTAAAACTTTTATAGTAGCCATTTCATTGTTCTAAGGCTTAAAAAATTCACGTTCTGATGAACGGATTGGTTTATCATTAATACTGGCAATACGGCGTTGCATTAAACCATTCTCGGCAAATGCCCATAATTCATTACCATAAGCGCAAAACCATTGCCCCGAATCATCATGCCATTCATAACGAAACGTAACCGCGATGCGATCGTCAGCAAAACACCATAATTGCTTTTTTAAATGGTAATCGAGTTCCTTCGCCCATTTGCGGGTTAAAAATTCGATAATTTTTTCTCGACCTGAAAAAACTTCAGCACGATTGCGCCATTGGCAATCTATCGTATAAGCACTAGCTACTTTTACAGGGTCTTTGCTATTCCACGCATTTTCAGCTAATTGAACTTTCTCTGTGGCAGTGGCGATCGAAAAAGGAGGATGTGGCGGTCTATTGCTATGATTAGAGCTATGTTGATTCAATTCTGACATGTTTTACTCCTCAGTGATCTAATGACAGAATAGATACTGCAGAAGTCGTGCTAGAATTAAAATTTTAATTAATTTCCAATAAAACAATAGGTTATAAACTAACCAAGAAAAATAATAGCAAAAAACTTAAATTGAAGTAACGAAATATCATGAATATATGATATTTCGTTAATTTGATAAAGAGGAGCGGCGAATGCCTAATTTATTCATACGTGAACGTAAGGTATTGGGGTGCATTTCTAAGATAGCCGCAGCACCCTGTTCACCTGAAATTTGCCAACGGGTTTGTTCTAACACCTTAATAATATGCGCTGTTTCCATAGCACTTAAAGACAAGAGATTATTATCTATTTTGCTAGACTTTATTACCAATAACTCAGGCAATTGCAAGTGATTGTCAGGCGATAAAATCACTGCTCGTTCAATCACATTTTCCAATTCACGGACATTGCCAAGCCATGAATAATCACGTAACTGAGTCATGACGGCTTGAGGAATAATGTCAATTGACTTATTCATTTTACGCGCATACTTATTCACAAAATATTGTGCCAGTAACGCAATATCGTTTTTACGAACACGTAATGGCGGTAAAGTTAATGGAAAAACACTCAAGCGATAAAACAAATCTTCTCTAAAACTTCCTTGACTGACCATTGCTTTTAAATCACGATGCGTCGCAGCAATCACCCTAACATTAATCTTAATGGTTTTAGAATCCCCTAAGCGTTCAATTTCACCTTCTTGTAAAACACGTAACAACTTTGCTTGCAATTCTAAGGGCAATTCCCCGATTTCATCCAAAAAGATCGTTCCCTCATCGGCTAATTCAAAACGCCCAATTCGTCGTGCCATCGCCCCCGTAAAACTGCCTTTTTCATGTCCAAATAATTCACTTTCAATCAAATTACGGGGCAAAGCGGCACAATTAATTTTAACCAAAGTTCGGTGTTTACGCTGACTAAGGTTATGTAACGCTCGTGCAATTAATTCCTTACCCGTTCCTGTTTCCCCTTGAATTAATACCGTCGTTTCAGTCGGGGCAACCTGTTCAAGTTGATGTAAGACGGCTTTTAACGGTTGGCTTTGTCCTAAAATGTCTTCAAACTGATGATTAAGATTAATTTCTTCCTGTAAATAAATGTTTTCCGCTTGCAAACGATTTTTGAGTTGTTTAATTTTAGACAACGAATGTTTAAGTTTCAGCTCGGTTTGCTTTAATTCACTAACATCCTGAAAAACGACTACTGCACCAATAATATTGCCATCTTCCAAAATCGGGGTACTGGTATAATGCACAGGAAAATGACTGCCATCCTTGCGCCAAAAAATTTCATCGGTAATATGATGAACCTCTCCATCCTTTAAAGCCGCATAAATAGGGCATTCATACTGAGAATAATGTTCGCCATTGGCTTTAGTGTGGTGATGTTTTTCATGCATGGGTTGACCAATGACATCCGCTTTCGTCCACCCCGTCATTGTAATCGCCGCAGGATTAACAAACGTGCCTTGACCCTCACTATTTAAACCATAAATCCCCTCCCCTACGGAGGTTAAAATGAGTTCATAGCGGCGTAAAATTTGTTCTGGGTTATTCATAGAGTTATGGCTAATATCACTGTTCTTAAGTGATTTATACAAATTAAAGAGAGTGAAAAAACTTATTTTCACTCCATTGTCTAACATTCAATTATCTAATTTTTCAATCTCAAAAAGTGTCAATCCTGTTGTTTGCATAATAACTTCAATCGCTATATTCGCTGCGAGTAAGTTTTTAGCAATGTTTTGTTTTTCTTTTAGATGTCCTTCTTTCAAACCAGCCATTAAACCTGCTTCTTTGAATTTTTTTTCAAACGCATGTTTCTCATTTTCCTCAATCATTTCATAACGATCTCTAGGCGTTAGTCCGTCTTCTTCAATCGCATTAAATATTTTTTGAATCATTGCATTATGATAATGCGTTTCATCAACCTGCTCATCTAAACTGTCATTAATAGCTTCCATCCATTCCCTATATTTCATAGGGGTATTTTCATTAACACATTTGGGGCATAAATAAATCACTTTATGTGGAATTTCGTTAACCCCATTGCCTTGTAAATCTTTGGGATCAAAATCAATGGTTAATACATCTTTATTATGTTTATCTGCGGTGGTTAATACAACAATGGTAAAAACTTTTAATTCTGGACAATAAGTATTATGACCTCTAGGAATTTGTTCTAACATAGCAGCACAATGATAATGCAAAAAACGATCATAATGGCTATCTGATTGCCAATGTTGAATATCAACGATGATACGATTTTTTTTATCTTGTGCAAATAAATCAAAGCGAGAATCAACATAACCTACAGCAGGTCTAAAAGATTTTTCAGTTTCAACTTTATCTATTTCTAAATCAATATCTAAAACAGCTTTAACAAAGGCTTTAAATATATCGACTTGTACAAAGGCTTTTTTAAATATTACACCATATCGTAATGAAGCAACGCGTTTCATAATTTTTCCTATTAGGTTCTGTATTCTGCATTAATTTTTACATAATCATACGAAAAATCACACGTTAATATTTCTTCTTTAACTTTTCCCCGACCTAATTTAACGATCATCGTAATTTCTTCTTTATTCATCACCGCTTGACCTGCTAATTCAGTATAACTTTCCGCGCGACAACCATTTTCAACAATACAAATATTATCTAAATAAATTTCAATTTTTTCCACATTAAGATTTTTAATCTCAGCTCGACCAATAGCCGCAAGAATCCTTCCCCAATTAGGATCACTGGCAAAAAAAGCCGTTTTAACCAACGGAGAATGCGCTATCGTTTTACCAACAATCATCGCCTCATTTTGGTTTAATGCTTGTTCAACATGGATACGAATAAATTTAGTTGCCCCTTCCCCATCTCTAACAATTGCCTCAGCTAATGTTTTGCAAATATCTTCTATTGCTTTTGAAAAAATGGAATAACTTTCACTCTCCACTGTGATTTCAGCGACCTTAGAACAACCACTTGCCATGACAACACAGGCATCATTAGTTGAAGTATCCCCATCAATAGTAATACGATTAAATGAGTGTTCAGCAGCATGAGATAGGCAGTTTTGTAATAAGGGCTGTGAAATTTTAGCATCGGTAGCAATAAAGCCTAACATGGTTGCCATATTCGGTTGTATCATCCCTGCACCTTTGGAAATACCCGTGATAGTAATTTTCTCCCCTTTTATTTCAATGACTTTGGATGCCCCTTTAGCAAAAGTATCTGTGGTCATAATGGCATTGGCCGCTTCTTGCCAATGCGTTTCAGTTAATGACTCAATAGCTTTGGGTAATGCTGTGATTATTTTTTTTATCGGTAAATTTTCGCCAATAACCCCTGTTGAAAAAGGTAAAACTTGTGAACATGACCCGCCAACTAATCGTGCTATTTCCGTACAAGTTTTTAAGCCATCATCCATTCCTTGTTGTCCCGTTCCAGCATTCGCATTGCCTGAATTAATCACTAACCAACGAGGATTTTTATCTAAATGGGACTTGGCAATATGAATAGGGGCTGCACAAAACGCATTTTGAGTAAAAACAGCAGCACAACTTCCGCCCTTAACCATTTGCATAACGAGCAAATCATCACGTTCGGTTTGTTTTATACCCGCGTTAGTTGTCCCAAGAGAAATACCTGTAACAGGGTTCATTTTTGGAAATAGGGGTTGATTAACTGCCATTTTTTTATACCTTTAAAAATAAATTAATTTTTGCAATACTTTCATGATTTTTTGCCAGTGCATAACACTGTTGACTGATATATTTAGTTTGTTCAGTTTCAGGTAACAGCCGTTGAGGAATAATAACTTCTATTTCAATTTTATCATTCAAATAATGAATATTTATCGCTTCTACCCGTTCATATAAATCTTCACCTAATGATTGCGCTAGCAATTTAGTTAATTTTTCCCGTGATAATAAATTTTCTGAGTCATCTCTAAATTCATCATCTTCTGGATCAATATGAACCAAAACATCAACAATATCATCAAATTTATGGGTTAAATTTTCTCTGACTCTATCACCGATGACATGCCCCTCGGATACACTAATTTTGGTATCAACCACAATATGGGCATCAATATAAGCATCTTCACCCATTTGCCGAGTGCGTAATAAGTGAATGCCTTGTACACCTTGCGTCATCTTAATTTCACGGCGAATCTCTTGAACCATCTCTTCTGATAATGAAGTGTCAACCAATTCTTTAATACTTTCTAGAACTAACTGTAGTCCAATTTTACCGACCATTAAGGCAACAAGAATCGCGGCAACCGTATCAGCAAAAGAATAACCAAGCAATACCGCACCGATGCCTAATAGAACAATAACAGAAGAAATAGCATCACTACGATGATGCCACGCATTGGCTAACAATAATTTAGAACGCGTGAGAATGCCTATGCGTTTGGTATAGTGATAAAGCCATTCATTAGCAAGGATAGAAATAGCGGCAACACCTAAAGTATCAACATTTGGAATTGAAAGCGTTTCAGGGTGCAATAATCGTTGCCCTCCATCCCAAGCAATTCCCCCTGCAATTAAAACTAAACCCAATCCCAAAATAACGGTTGCTAAGGTTTCAAAGCGTTTATGACCATAAGGATGTTCATAATCGGCTTCTCTTGAACCTAATTTAATCGCAATTAAAACTAAGACATCACTCGCTAAATCTGAAAATGAATGAATCCCATCGGCAATTAATGCAGTTGATTGTCCAATAATACCTATGCTAATTTTTATAAGGGTTAAAAAAACATTAACCCACATCGCAACAAAAGTTACCTGTGATTTTAAGGCTGCTAATTCATCTGCATTAAATTTTTCTGACATTATTCACCTACTTTTAATCGAATAATATAATCGTTGTTTTGCTGTTGTGTTTCTAAAATTTGATGCCCATTAATTCTGCACCAAGTTGGAATATCTTGCATGACTCCAGGATCGGTTGAAGTCACTTCCAATTCATCTCCCGTTTGTAATTGTTTAACTTTATCTTGCGTACGAATTACGGGTAAAGGACATAATAAACGTCGTGCATCTAATTTATGTAAATTCATATAAACCACGCTTGTGGAATTTCAGTCGCTAATAGAGGTTTGACATTAATTTGCAGAATTTCACCATTCAATAAACGTACTTCCACCCCCACATCTTCTGTCTCACGTCCTTGTCCATAACGTGCCAGAATTTGTGCCGCTAACTTAATATCGTCTTCATTAGGTTCGCCAACAAGCAAAGCTAAAGGGCCTCGATGCGTGCTACAGTTCATATTGATGAATGTTTTTTTATAACCTGTCATAAAACGTGCTTCACCCTCTTCACGGGCAACCATAATTTTAAAACGCGGATTAGGACGAATATGCCGCCCTACTTTTAACAACATAACATCATCTAAATCATAATCTTTATCGCCCCGTGTTTCCCACAAATCCACTAATTTTTTAGAGTAAGACTCATCGGTTAAAAAACAACAGCCTCCCGCAGGTTGGGCATAATCTTCAAAACCAAATTCATCCGCGAGTGCCATTTGTGGTTTACGTGAACGACCACTAAAATCATGAAGTAACTCACGATTAACCCACCCCTCACGCTCAGGTTTTGTTATCGGTAAATTCTTCGCACATAAAGGACGTAATAATAAATCATCCGCGCCCGATTCTCTGGCGACGATAGGCATGGTTTCTTTACGCTGAGACATTGGGCGTTGCCCCATGACTTCACCAGTAATAATAAAATCAAAGTCATTTTCTTGAATCCATTGTTTCGCTTTATTAACCATAAAAATTTTACAGTCTAAACAGGGATTCATATTGGCCCCATAGCCATGTTTAGGATTAATTAATACATCTTTATATTCCTCGATAATATCAACGATATGTAATTTCATCCCTAATTGTTCAGCCACCCATAAAGAATTATTGCGTTTAGGTTTGGCTTTATCTTTTTTGCGAATAGCATGGGTATGACCTTCGACACAAAACCCTGTGAAAAAATTAATTCCTTCCACATGAACCCCTTGCTGCATCACTGTTTGTGCAGCAAGCATTGAATCCAAGCCCCCAGAAATTAAGGCGACTGCTTTTATTTGCTTACTCATTTAGATTTAAACGTTAAAAAGAGCGTATTATATACACTAATACCCGTCGAAATAAAATTATCAGGTCAACATTTACAAAACTAAGAGGCAAAAATGGAAAGAGATCAGGCAATGGCAATCATGCTTAAGTTACTTAAAGCAATGCACACAAAAGATGGTTCAGATTTATTTATTACCGCAGGGTTTCCCCCCGCGATGAAAATTAAAGGCAGAATGACCCCCGTTACAAAACAGCCTTTATCCGCCGATGACGCTAAATCATTTACCCAATGTATTATGAATGATAAGCAACTTAAACAATTTGAAGAAACGCAAGAATGTAATTTTGCCGTTGCCCCCCCTGGATTAGGACGTTATCGGGTCAATGCCTTTGTACAACAAGGCTGTCAGGGCGTTGTCATGCGGGTGATTGCCGCTGAAGTCCCTAACTTTGATAAATTAGGTCTTCCCCCTATTTTAAAAGATGTCATCATGGCAAAAAATGGCTTAATAGTGATGGTTGGCGGAACAGGGTCAGGTAAATCAACCACCATGGCAGCTCTCATTGACCATCGTAATGCAACTAGTTATGGTCATATTATTACCATTGAAGACCCGATTGAATACGTTCACCCC
Source organism: Methylococcaceae bacterium (assembly GCA_030626845.1). Lineage (GTDB taxonomy): Bacteria > Pseudomonadota > Gammaproteobacteria > Methylococcales > Methylomonadaceae > WTBX01. The sequence goes on along the minus strand of DAOUTG010000020.1, from coordinate 6,644 downwards.
CATAAAAATTGTGTGGTTATGCAGCGTGAAGTAGGGGTTGATACCGAAAGCTGGGAATCAGCTCTTCATAATACTTTGCGACAAGCCCCTGATGTTATTTTACTGGGGGAAATTCGAGATGCAGAAATTATGAATTTTGGAATGGAATTTGCGCAAACAGGGCATTTAGCCATGGCAACACTTCATGCGAATAATGCTAACCAAGCCGTTGACCGTATTTTAGGGTTTTTCTCAACAGAAACCCAATTAAAGCTCATGCAAGATTTATCCATTAATTTACGTGCGATTATTTCACAACGGCTCATTAAAACAGTTGATGGTGGACGCTGTGCCGCCATTGAAATTTTACTTAACACCCCACTGATTCAAGATTTAATTGCCAAAGGTGATATAGGGGGCATCAAACCCATCATGGCAAAATCAAAAGAACTGGGAATGCAAACGTTTGATTTAGCCTTATTTGATTTATTTAAAAAGGGAAAAATTAGTGAAGACGAAGCCTTAAAAAATGCAGATTCCGCCAACGAATTGAGATTAAGTATAAAACTAGATGGGGGCTCAGGGTTAGACGATGGAGGGTTTTCACTCGAATCGACCGAGGAAGAAGATGAAGAGAATGCAAACAATTAATTTTTTAAAGCCACTCAGTACCAATTAAAAATATGGATATAACCGCTTATCTAAAATTAATGATTGAAAAAAAGGGGGAGAGTTTAACGTTTAAAACAAACTCTTCGCCCCTTTTAAGCATTGCTGGCCAAAGTAAAAATATTGGAAAAAATTTGTTGGATAACAAAGTTATTCAAAAAATTATTTTTACCTTAATTACCGCCAATGAAAAGCAAGATTTAATTAAAAATAAATCGTTGGAATCGACCTACATCTGGGAAGAAACGCATCATTTTAATCTTAGCATAACAATCAAAGGCAAGGCCTTAGAAATGATTGTTACACCTAAAAAACCTGAACCTGAAGTTAAACCTGAAGTTAAACCCGAAGAACCTGAACCTGAAGTTAAACCCGAAGAACCTGTTAAAGAAAAAAAAGAGGAAGAAGAGGAAGATGAAGATGGTTTTTTAAATTTAGGCATGTCAACACCAGAAGAGGCGGAAGAGGAAGAAGTAAAAAAACCAACTAAACCTAAGGAAGATACCATTTCCTATGAAGTCTTAGGAAAAGCCCCTGAAGGTAAACTAGACGTTTTAGCCTATCTTAAAAAAATGGTTGAAATTGATGGCTCTGATTTATTTTTAACCGTAGCTTCAAAGGTAAAAGCAAAAGTTTCAGGCACAGCAATTCCCCTTGATAATTATTTATTAACCCCAGAAATGACCCGTTCTGGAACGTTAGGGATTATGAATGATGAGCAAATCGAAGAATTTGAAAGAACCAAGGATTTAGATTTTGCAATTGCTATGCCTGATGGCAGTGCGCGTTTTCGAGCGAATGCTTTTTATCAACGCCGAACCGTCGGGTTAGTGATGCGTCTCATCCCCTCAGAAATTCCAACGGCTGAACAATTAAATTTGCCTCCGATATTAACAGAATTAATTATGGCAAAGCGGGGGTTATTATTAATGGTCGGCGGAACAGGCTCAGGAAAATCAACGACCTTAGCCGCGATGATTAACCATCGTAATGCAAACTCCCCAGGTCATATTTTAACGATCGAAGATCCTGTTGAATTTTCACATCCTAATTTAATGTCAATTGTGAATCAACGGGAAGTAGGGGTTGATACCGCATCGTATGCAAAAGCGTTAAAAGCCTCGCTACGTGAAGCCCCCGATGTTATTTTGATTGGTGAAATTCGTGATGATGAAACGATGGAAGCAGGATTAGAGTTGGCGAATACCGGGCATTTATGTATTTCAACAATGCACGCTAATAATGCTAACCAAGCCATGGAACGTATTGTTAATATGTTTCCTCAATCACGACATAAACAATTGTTTATGGATATTGCAGGTAATTTAAATGCGGTGGTTTCTCAACGTTTGGTAAAAACAAAATCGGGAGGACGTTGTGCGGCCATTGAAAATATGATTAATACCCCCCATATTTCCACGCTTATTCTCAAAGGTGAATTAAATGAAATTAAGGATGCTATGGCAAGCAGTGGGACTAAAGGGATGAAAACTTTTGATGATGCCTTATTTGATTTGTTCAAAGCCGATAAAATTAGTTTAGATGAAGCCTTAGCGAATGCAGATTCACGCAATGATTTAGAAGCCAAGCTTAATTTTGGTTAATAAGGAAAAATTATTATGGCATTCAGTGATTTTAAAAATATTGCCGAAGTACAAATGCGTTATAAAATAAAATTTGAAGAGGGATTATTTATTTTAGATAACACCCTGCTACCTTCTAAGAATTTTATTAATGATTTTGAATTTAACCAGAAAAATATAGATATTTTTACCTCTGAGGCATCGCGTTGTGAAATAATTATTTCACCTTTATTACGAGAAATGTATAAAAATCACTGTGAAAAATACGCTTTTTGGATTCAAAAAAGTATTTCATTTGATGATATATTGACAGGAACACCTGACTATATTTTTTCAAAAAAATCTTCATTAGGTAAAACGGTGCTTGAAACGCCTATTGTTATTGTTGTTGAAGCAAAAAAGAATGATTTTGAGCAAGGATGGGGACAATGTTTAGCCGAATTAGTTGCCTCACAAAAAATTAATGCCGATTTACAAAGACCTGTCTACGGTGTAGTAACGGATGGTAATTTATGGCAATTCGGGCGACTTAGAAAAGAAATATTTACTAAAAATGCTCATAGTTTTACGATTGATAACCTAGCTAAACTTTATGGGGCTTTAGAGTTTTTAGCCAATTTAATTGAGCAAGAGGAATTAACCTAATAATGCGGCGGAGGTTGATTATCTTCTTGAGTTGATTCAATACTTTCAGCTAAATTTTGTTGCCGCTGATGCAATAACGTAAAAGAATTTTCCAAGCATTGAATTTGCCGCTGTTGTTCAGTAATAATGTGATTAAGTGATTCTAACAAATCTTCTTGAAAAGCTAATTTAATTTCTAGCTCAACGATACTTTTTTCACTCATATTTTTCTCAGTATTATTTAATAAAAAAGCCTCGATGAGCTCATCGAGGCTTTTAAAACTAACTTAAGACGATGATTAAATTTTACCGTCTAAACCCATTTGAAAATATTTATGGGTGATTTTATCTTGGTTTTCTAATAACCAATCAATGCTAGGCTCATTATTCATGGCTTTTTTAATCGCTAAAGCGGTGGCTTTACGATGAATATCAAATAAAATTTGATGATCTAAGTTGTCATCTGTAGCCACACTTGGGTTTAACCAAACCGAACAAATAATTCCTAAATCATTGGCTTTTTCTTTCGGAATATCGCCTGCACGAACCGCGTCTAAAACGCCATTAGCAATGGCAGCTTGGACTGTTCCCATTAAAATATTGGTATAACGATTATTATTAACCGTTACTTTACTGACCATTAACGTGACAGGACGCACTTGAATATCGGTATTTAAAATAGCAAATACTTTAGAATGTCCTTTTGCTTGATCGCCTGTTAATGTTGCTAAAGCAGTACCGACAGGTCCATCTAATTCACCAATAACAATTTCAGGTTCTGCTGCCGTTCCAGGAGGTCCCCCTGCCACTAATGCTTCACCTGTACGCAATACGATTCTATCACTCATTTTTGTCTCCAAACTATTTATAAAAAGAATTCAACTGCGTAGAATAGCATGATTTAAGTCTCTTTTTAACTTTAAAATGTCAGAACAATTAACCACGACCGACCATAACCGCGAGGTTGCGGGATTAAAATATATTTACCCCGTTATTTCAAGACGCGCGGGCGGTTTATCAATAGGGATTAATTTTAATCCAAACAATGCGTGTAATTGGCGTTGCATTTATTGCCAAGTACCTAATTTAAAAAAGGGAACAGCCCCTGAAATGGATCTTATTTTATTAAGAAGAGAGTTAAGTTATTTTTTAAATGAAGTTTTGCACGGGGGTTTTTATCAACGTTTTAAAGTGCCAAAACAACAGCAAGTAATTAAAGATATTGCTATTTCAGGGAATGGTGAACCGACTACTTTAAAAAATTTTGCCGAGGCAATCCAGTTAATTGCCAGCATTGCAACAAAATTAGGTATTTTTCCGCAAGCTAATTTTGTCCTTATTAGTAATGGTAGTTTAATGCAGCGGCAAGAAGTCCAGCAAGGTTTGAAAATACTAAATCAGTATAAGGGAGAAGTTTGGTTTAAGCTTGATAGTGCAACGTCCAAAGGACTATTTTTAATTAATAATACGGTTTTATCGCCACAAACTCAGTATGAAAATCTAATAACTGCAATAAATTTATGTAAAACTAAATTACAAACTTGTTTGGTTAATTATCGTAATCAAGGCTTATTAGACGTTGAAAAACAAGCTTATCTTAAGCTGTTAAAAAATCTACAAATACAAACTGAATTAAAAAATATTATGCTTTATAGCGTTGCTAGGGAGTCATTTCAGCCAGAAGCGGTTGATTTAGAAAAAATGCCGCTTGAAATAATGGAAAATTTTGCTGATGAAATTAAAGCGATGGGGTTTCAAGTTTCTGTTTGTTAAATCAATCGCAGGTAGTTTAATGTTGGGTTACGAAAAACATGTAACTCAACCTACGCGGCTCTTGAGTTCTTGGCTTTAATATTTATATTTACCATGATTTCGACAGCCTAGTTGTGTCCCCTGTAATTTCAGCTACGAGCTATTAAGGACTCAGGACTTAATAAAACCCGAAGCGACAGGGTCAACAGGAACGGCAACATAATTCCATTGAGGCAAGAATTCATCAAACTGAATTCGCCTATTTTCTTTGAAATCATCCGCTACTTTACGCCCTATTTCAAATGGGTTATATTTCGATGTATACGGCGGATAATGGGCGATACGAATTAAGCACTTGTTCTTTAGTGGGTTCTAATAAAACATCAAGTCTTCTTAAAACAGTAAAAGGCAAGATAACATCACGATATTTCCCCCTAACATAAACATCCCTGAGCAAGTCATCTGCAACTGACCAAATGAAAATGACAATCTTATTATGTGTTGAATGATCCATATTTTCCTGAGTTATTTTATATAATTTATTTTGAGTATTATAAATTAAAAGATTAAACCTATCGCTCCAAAAAAATATTAAGGGCTATTAAGAATTAAACATCGGCGGTTTTATAATTTTGTAAACCCTAAAGATAATCGTTGCTATTTATATTACAACTCATTGTTATTTAAAATATTAATTTAAAAAGGTTGCATTTAATCAGAAGATAAACAATAATATTTATGTAGTATCTGTTTCTTAATAATTTAATGAGGAAAAACTATGGCTTTAATTACTTGGAATGTTGCACAACACGGAACAAATGTTAATTTTGCAGATGATGAGCATAAAATATTATTTGATAAATTGAATAAGTTGTATGATTTAGCAACAGGTGAGGCGGCTCGTGCAGATATTGGCGCGCAACTTGATGATTTAATCAGCTATGTTGTCGATCATTTTACCCATGAAGAAAAAGAAATGGAAGCGAAAGGTTATGCTGGTTTAGCAGGTCATAAAGGCGAACATGAGGCTTTGATTGGAATTTGTGCAGGTTTACAAACAAAATTCCATGCAGGTGAAGCTGATGTAACTGAAGAAGTAGGTCAAATGGTGAAAGGTTGGTTAGATAGTCATATTCCTGCCTATGATATGCCTTATGCTGATGCTTTAAATAGCTAAAGATAAAAATGATTTAAGTTTGTTAAGGCTTGTGAAATGAAGGTTTCACAAGCTTTTTTTATGCCTAGATAAAAAGCTTTCTAGCTTACGAACGCGGCATAGGTTAAAATTGTACAGTTAATTTTTTAATAATTATAAATAATTAAAATAGCAATCGCGTTTAGCTATTTTAATTACTCTAAAATATAACGTTTAAACGTTAAACACTGTTACTTCTTGATTTGTAAGGAATTATTAAAAAATGGTCATAGGCTTATGAGTTATTTTTTAACTTTTATGGAAAGCCTTTATGGTAGTTCGGCAAAAGAAGTACACATATATTAGTTTATAACTACAAACTGGGAGGCTGCTCCGTGAAGAAAACAAAGCAACTATTCGCATATTTGACCCTGATGACGCTTAGTCTAGGGTCAGCTCATGCGAGTGATTACACCCTTAACTTAATGAAAGGGGTCACAAAAGTCAGTAATGACATTTATGATTTGCACATGCTAATTTTATGGATATGTGTATTTATTGGCATCGGTGTGTTTGGCACTATGTTTTATTCGATTTATTATCATCGTAAATCAAAAGGACATAAAGCGGCGCAGTTTCATGAAAATACCACTATTGAAATTATATGGACAATCATACCTACTTTGATCTTAATTGGTATGGCAATTCCTGCGACAAAGGTTATGTTAGAAATGAATGATGTTCAGGATTCTGATATGTCGATTAAGGTAACAGGTTGGCAGTGGAAATGGGAATATGAATATATGGATAATGATATTCATTTCTTTAGTAGCTTAGATGAAAAAAGTAACGAAGCCCGTCAAGTAGGTTCAGGTATAGATCCTCGTTCTGTACCACATTAC
>DAOUTG010000010.1 GCA_030626845.1 Methylococcaceae bacterium | reverse complement strand
ATTCGTCAGGGTAAAAAATCTAAAGAGAAAGTTGATGTCTATTCTTTTGAATTATTAGCTTATCGGGCGTTAATTAATCCTGATGCTATGCCGTATAGTGAAGATTCAGCTCAACAATTACCTGACTATTTTATTTCTGCTGATAATGTAAGTCCTAAGCAACATGTTGATGTGCAAGCGGCGGCACAAAAATGGATAGATTCTTCAATTTCTAAAACTGCAAATGTACCGACCGATTACCCTTATGAAGATTTTAAGGATATTTATCAATATGCTTATGAGAAAGGCTTGAAGGGTTGTACTACGTTCCGTTTTAATCCTGAGGTTTTTCAAGGGGTATTAGTCAAAGAAACGGATTTAGAAAATACCACCTATCAATTTACTTTAGAAGATGGTTCTAAGGTTGAATTAAAAGGTAATGAAGAGGTTGAATATGATGGTGAAATGCACTCAGCAGCCAATTTGTTTGATGCACTGAAAGAAGGGTATTACGGGAAATTTTAGCAGGTTGGGGGGGCAAGATTGGTTTACTTATTTTTGTAACCCAATCTTTACGAATGAGTGATTTAAAATTAAAAATAAGCACGTTTCATTTTAAAAGCTCATAATTGCTGTTTAATAATTTGTTTTAATGCTTTTAACATTTTAAAAATTGCAAAGATTTCTTCATCATCTGATTTATAGTCTTTACTAATACAATATTCATTATCATGCAGCACAATAAAATTCCAAGTTAATCCTACGACATATAAGCCATACATAGTGTGATGATTATTTTTTTCTCTTGCCACTAACATTGCTGCAAGCACTTGACCATCGGGTGTTCCCTGATTTTCAATACTGCGTTTGTATTCGTGAATACAAAAATAAGGGGTATGTGGGTTACGAATGCCTGTTGCAATCATACCATCAACAATTCCTGAAAGTGTATAGTTACCCACAATAGCCGACAATGTACGTTCTAAAAAATAAGCAATTTGTTTATCATCCATTTTTGCTGCCATGATAACGGGGCTGATAAATTTATTTTCCAATTCAAATTCATTCCATGATTTACCCCCCCAAATCAAAGGCTGTTGTAAATCAAGTAAAATTTGTGTTTCAAATTCACTAATCTTTACTTCTGTTTGTTGCCAACTTTTTAACAATGGATAATCAACATCAAAAACTTGTGAGAGTCCAAACGCCTCATCTAGCTTATCTAAATCCCATTCTTTGAAGGTCGCCGTTTTCATTACAATGATTAGGTAGGTTTCATTAGAAATAATTTTTTAAGGGTTTTGCACAGCATAATTATGTAAAATATTGGTAACTAATGATTGATATGAAAAACCTTTTTTTTGTGCAATTTTTCGTATAGCATCAAAATCTTCACTTGATATTTCAATATTCATTTGTTTCTTTTTTAATGTGTTTTTTGCTATTTGTTCATATTTATTCATATTTTGGGGAGTAGCAATAGACACCCACTCACCTTCATTATAAGAATTTAATAATTCTATTTCTTCATTATCTAAATTAGTGTTCATTATTTTTCCCAATATAAATACATACATTAAAAAAATGGCGTGTAACTACTTATATAAAAGTAATTACACGACTTTATATTATGACTTTTTAAGATTTAAGTACTTTTTAGTCGCTTTCCGATTAGGAATAATTGTTTTTAAAAAAACGTCTTCTTTTGATTCAACAAAAGGAACTTGATAAACATAATCATTAAATTCTACAATAAATATTTTTTGGTGCGGATATTTCTCTTTATTTGGGTGTTCCATCACATCCAATAAATACCCTTGCTTTATTTGTTCTATAATTTGTTCAAAAGATATATTTCTTTCTTGAACTAGCTTTATATTTTTATCTATATCCCATGAGAAATTAAGCATTCATACTCCAAAATTAAGAATGAATTGAAAAATTAAAATTTTATTATTCGCCCTTCAAATGTTTCCGTATTGCTTCTAAAAAAGCTGGCTGCGGGTCATATGCCTTTCTTGTTGTAAATTTCTCATATGTGTTTTTATCATAACCAATAGAGTCGTTTTTATCATCATCAGTAAATACAGGATAAAGATGATTTGAACAACTTCCCCCACCATCATTGTTGATAATTTGTATGCAAAGCTCATCATTCACCAATCAAAGGTGATATTCAAGTTGATTTTCCTTAGAAGATTTAGCTTTTAATGGCGTTTGAGTTATTTGTTCTGTTACTGTCATTTTATCACCTAGTTAAATTTTAATTAAGCAAAAAAAAAGGCTGGACGAATCCAGCCCTTCTATTTAGTCGTCCTTCTAGTCTTTCTTAACTTCTTCAAACTCTGCATCTAAAGCATCATCATCTGCTTTTGGGGCTTCTTCTCCACCAGTTGGAGCTTCACCGCCTGCGGCTGCTTGTTCTGCATAAACTTTTTCAGCTAATTTACCTGATAACTCAGTTAAAGCGGTGGTTTTAGCTTCGATATCATCTTTATCATCGCCTTTAATCGCTTCTTTTAAGGCTTCAACTGCAGAATTAATCGCTTCTTTTTCAGAGGCATCAACTTTATCACCCAATTCTTCAACTGATTTCTCAGTCGCATTAATCATGCCTTCAGCACTATTTCGTGCGGTGACTAATTCAGTGACTTTACGATCTTCATCTGCATGTGCTTCTGCATCTTTTACCATACGATCGACTTCTTCATCAGATAAACCGCTAGAAGCTTTAATTATAATAGATTGCTCTTTACCTGTTGCTTTATCTTTTGCTGATACATTTAAGATACCATTGGCATCAATATCAAAAGCCACTTCGATTTGTGGTGTGCCACGACGTGCAGGTGGAATATCCGCTAAATCAAAACGACCTAATGATTTATTACCTGAGGCAACTTCACGCTCACCTTGTAAGACATGAACCGTTACGGCTGTTTGATTGTCTTCTGCTGTTGAGAAAGTTTGGGCAGCATTCGTTGGAATGGTGGTATTTTTCTCAATCAATTTAGTCATTACAGCCCCCATCGTCTCAATTCCTAACGATAATGGGGTTACATCTAATAATAAAACATCGGTAACATCACCGCCTAGAACACCCGCTTGAACGGCAGCACCTAAAGCAACCGCTTCATCAGGATTGACATCTTTACGTGGTTCTTTACCAAAAAAGCTTTCAACTAATTCTTGAACTTTAGGCATCCGTGTTTGCCCACCCACTAAAATGACATCATCAATACCAGAGGCAGATAAACCTGCATCTTTTAAGGCAGTTTGACAAGGAAGTTTAGTACGTTCAATTAAATCATCAACCAATGATTCTAATTTAGCACGCGTTAATTTAACATTTAAATGTTTAGGACCTGAGGCATCTGCGGTCACGTAAGGCAAGTTAATGTCTGTCTGTTCCGTTGATGATAATTCAATTTTTGCTTTTTCAGCCGCTTCTTTTAAACGTTGCAATGCTAAAGGATCATTGTGTAAATCAATGCCTTGCTCTTTTTTGAACTCATCAGCTAGAAAGTCAATAATGCGTAAATCAAAATCTTCACCGCCTAAAAACGTATCACCATTCGTTGCTAATACTTCAAATTGATGTTCGCCTTCAATTTCTGCAATTTCAATAATAGACACATCAAAAGTACCCCCCCCTAAATCATACACCGCAATGGTTGTATCACCTTTAGGTTTGTCCATACCAAACGCTAATGCCGCTGCAGTTGGCTCATTAATAATACGTTTAACATCCAAACCTGCAATACGTCCTGCATCTTTAGTCGCTTGACGTTGTGAGTCATTGAAATAAGCAGGCACGGTAATAACGGCTTCTTTGACTTCTTCACCAAGAAAGGCTTCAGCATCTTTCTTCATCTTCATCAAAATACGTGAAGAAACTTCGGGTGCAGCCATTTTGTTGCCATGACATTCTACCCATGCATCCCCATTTTCTGCTTCGATGATGTTGTAAGGCACCATTTTAATATCTTTTTGCACGACATCGTCTTTAAAACGACGACCAATTAAACGCTTGATTGCAAATAATGTATTTTCAGGGTTAGTCACAGCTTGTCGTTTAGCCGATTGCCCTACTAATACTTCATCATTTGCTGAAAAAGCGATAATAGAAGGGGTTGTTCTCGCTCCCTCACTATTTTCAATGACACGTGCAGTGCCGTTCTCTAGTACAGCAACACAGGAATTAGTTGTTCCTAAGTCAATACCTATCATTTTAGCCATTAAATTCTCCGAACGGGTTGTTTATTAAATAATTAAAAGATGTTAGCAATATGGGGTTATCTGTTTTAATTTCAAGTTTATGCGTCTTCTGCTTTGGCAACGACCACCATCGCAGGACGAATTAAACGGCCATTTAAACTGTAACCTTTTTGAAATACATTGAGAATTGTATTAGGCTCTGCTTCTGCTGAGGGCTGCATCGCCATGGCTTGATGTAACTCAGGATTGAAACTTTCACCCAAAGGATCAATTTTTTCAATATTAAACTTTGTAAATGCGGCTTCAAATTGCTTTAACGTTAGTTCAGAGCCTTCTCTAAATTTTTGAACTTCTTCACTTTCGCCTGTAACAGCTTGTACGCCTAACTCTAAGCTATCAATAACGGAGATTAATTCTTTAGAAAACCCTTCTAAAGCAAATTTATGTGCATTTTCTAAATCTTTTTGTGTTCTCCGTTTTAGGTTTTCCATTTCTGCTTGAATACGCAGCGCTTTATCTAAATTTTCAGTGGCTTTTGTCTCAGATTCAGCAAGTTGTTGCTGTAATTCTTCTACGGTAATTTTCTCAGTAGGTAGTTCTTCAACTGATTCTGTTATTTCTTCATCTATTACTGCTTGTTGATCGTCAAGGTCAATTTCTTTTTGAGAATCGGGGTTTTCCTGCTCATTACTCATGGTTTTAAAGCTCCAAAATATAAGGGTATTTATAAGGTTAAACGCAAATTACGTTAATAAAATATTTGAGAGTTAAGATGAGGGTCTATGACTTAGAATTCAAGGCTGCGCCTAATAATTTAGCGGTAATATCAACATAAGGAATGATTTTTTCATAGGCCATCCGTGTCGGGCCGATAACACCTAAGACCCCGACAACTTCATCATCAACAGAATAAGAAGAAGTAACTAAACTACAATGTTCAAACGCTTGATACCCTGATTCTTCACCAATAAAAATTTGTATGCCATCGGCCTCAAGACATTGATCAAGTAAGTGAATAACGCTGCGTTTTTGACCAAAAGCATCAAATAATTGTTTTAGTCTTTCCATATCAGATAATTCAGAAAATCCCATTAGATTGGTTTCACCACTTAAAACATAATCTTCGTTCTTTTGTTGTTTATCAAAGGCAAGTTGAGCCATGCTAATGGCATCAAGCATTTGTTGATTAAGCTGTTGTTGTGTCTGTTCGAGTTCTTTTAAAACGGCTGAACGTACAAAGGCGAGGCTTTTACCAGAATAAATAGAATTAAGATAAGCGGCTGCTTGTTGTAATTCTGCGGCGGAAAATTCTTTGGTAGGTTGAATGATTTTATTATGAACTTCTTGTTCTGCAGTCACAAAGATAACTAAAACACGGTGATGAGATAACGGCAAAAATTCAATGTGTCGTAGACAATATAATTCCTGTTTCGGTAAAGTAACAACCCCCGCCATTTGAGTGACATCTGAGAGTAATTTAGAAGCAACACCTAGCATATCACTACGCTCATCAATGGAATTACCCAAGCGTTGAGATAAAATTTTTAATTCATTATCTTTTAAAGGTTTAACGGTTAATAAACTATCTACAAACAAGCGATAACCTGATGCCGTAGGTACACGACCTGCAGAAGTATGAGGTGAACTTATAAGTCCTAAGTCTTCTAAATCTGCCATAACATTGCGTATGGTAGCAGGACTTAATTGTAAACTAGGTTCTTTAGATAATAGCCGAGAACCTATAGGCTGCCCATCATTAATATAGCGTTCAACTAATACTTTTAATAATTGTAATGATCTTTCATTTAATTGTTGCCTCTTTTCCACACAAACCTCTAAGTCTAAATTAGCACTCACTAAGAAAGACTGCTAATTCATCAAAATATCAGTTTGTTTGTTAGCTGTCAAGACTAGTAAATAGTTACTATTCAGTTCTGCAACATATTTCATAACCCTGCAAAAAATATCAAAATTATTTTTTTAACGCCTCTAATTTTTACAAAATATATTTAACCACAAAACCTTATTATTTACTTGTTCATCAATTAGTTAAATTAACATTATTGTATTGACGTGATTTATGCTTATTACGTTTTAAAATAACTTAACTAGAAAAAATTATTTCATGATGCCTTGCAGACAAAGATTATTCAATGAGTTATCAAGTATTTAACTATACAATTAAAATAACAGCAGAGAAATTAACAATACAATATCAAAATAATTGCTGCTAATAATATCAACACATAATCAGGATTCCAGTAACCATAAAAAACCCCGATTATTTTCATAATCGAGGCTTATATCTAACGCAATTAAAGATTAAAAAATCTTTAAAAAGGAAGGCTTACATCATGCCGCCCATACCGCCCATACCACCCATGTCAGGCATACCGCCTCCTGCTGTATGACCTGCATCATCAGAGGCAGAATCTGCAACCATGACCTCTGTAGTAATCATTAACCCTGCAACAGAGGCTGCATTTTGTAAAGCAGAACGTGTGACTTTCGCAGGATCTAAAATTCCCATCTCAATCATGTCACCATATTCGCCTGTTGCCGCATTGTAACCAAAGTTACCTTCGCCTTTTGCAACTTCGTTAAGAACAACCGAAGATTCATCACCTGCATTGGCAACAATTTGACGTAAAGGCTCTTCCATCGCACGACGTAAAATACCAACACCAACTGTTTGGTCATGGTTAATGCCTTCCAAATCAGCAATCGCAGAGATTGCACGAACTAATGCTGTACCCCCCCCTGCAACAACACCTTCTTCAACCGCTGCACGTGTTGAATGTAGAGCATCTTCAACACGGGCTTTTTTCTCTTTCATTTCAACTTCAGTGGCAGCCCCTACTTTGATAACCGCAACACCGCCTGCTAATTTAGCTAACCGCTCTTGCAATTTTTCTTTATCATAATCAGATGAAGCTTCTTCTGCTTGTGTACGAATTTGAGCAACACGACCTGTGATGTCATCTTCTGCCCCTGCACCATCAATAATAATGGTGTTATCTTTAGTAATTTGAATTTTCTTAGCTGTTCCTAATTGCTCTAATTCTGTTTTTTCTAATGATAAACCGATTTCTTCAGAAATAACCACAGCACCTGTCAAAACGGCAATATCTTCTAACATCGCTTTACGACGATCACCAAAACCTGGCGCTTTAACCGCCGCCACTTTAACGATACCCCGCATGTTATTAACCACTAAAGTCGCTAAGGCCTCGCCTTCAACATCTTCTGCAATGATTAATAAAGGACGACCTGCTTTTGCAACGCCTTCCAAAATTGGGAGTAAATCACGGATATTAGAGATTTTCTTATCAAAAACTAAGATAAAAGGACTTTCTAATTCAACACTCATATTATCTTGATTGTTGATGAAGTAAGGTGATAAATAACCCCGATCAAACTGCATACCTTCAACAACGTCCAATTCATTGTCTAAACCAGAGCCTTCTTCAACGGTAATAACGCCTTCTTTGCCGACTTTTTCCATTGCTTTTGCAATGATTTCGCCAACAGACTCATCAGAATTAGCTGAGATTGTACCTACTTGTGCAATCGCTTTATTGTCGGTACAAGGTGCAGCAGAATCAACAATCGCTTTAACCGCTTTCGTCACCGCTAAATCAATACCGCGTTTTAAATCCATAGGATTCATGCCCGCAGCAACAGATTTTAAACCTTCATTAACAATAGACTGAGCCAAAACAGTGGCTGTCGTTGTTCCATCACCTGCGACATCAGAAGTTTGTGATGCCACTTCTTTAACCATTTGCGCGCCCATGTTCTCGAATTTATTTTCTAATTCGATTTCTTTAGCAACAGAAACGCCATCTTTAGTAATCGTTGGTGCGCCAAAGCTTTTATCTAAAACCGCATTACGACCTTTAGGGCCTAAAGTTACTTTTACTGCGTCTGCTAAAATATTTACGCCGCGTGCCATTAAACCACGTGCATCATTGCCAAACTTTACGTCTTTTGCTGCCATGTTATTTCTATTCCTATTTTAATAAATAATTATTTGAAAGTTAGGGATTAACCTAAGATACCCATGATGTCTTCTTCACGCATAACGATGAATTCATCACCGTCAACTTTGACTTCGTTACCTGAGTATTGACCAAATAACACTTTATCGCCTACTTTAACTTCTAAGGCACGAACATCGCCATTATCAAGTTGTTTACCCTTACCGACGGCTAAAACTTCGCCCTCGCTTGGTTTTTCTGTAGCAGAACCAGGTAAAACAATACCGCCTGCGCTGGTTGTTTCTTCTTCAACACGTTTGACGATGACTCGGTCATGTAACGGACGTATTTTCATTAATGTCTCCAAAATTGAGTAAAAAATTTAAAATTGTTAGCACTCGTAAGTGAGGAGTGCTAATGATAATCTGCTTATTTTCTTTGTCAAGTTATTTGTTTAAAATTAGGGCCTGTTTTATGATAACAACGCTTTCCTCTAAACCTTTAATAAATTATTAAGCTATGAATGATAATCAATTATTACGCTACAGTCGTCAAATTATGTTGCCTCAAGTCGATATTGAAGGGCAACAAAAATTACTTAATGCCAAAGTATTAATTGTTGGTGCGGGCGGACTAGGTTCGCCTGCGGCATTATATTTAACGGCTGCGGGTATCGGTAATCTCACCCTATATGACGATGATGCCGTTGATTTATCTAATTTACAAAGACAGATCACACATTACACAGCCGATATAGGGACGGATAAAGTTATTTCAACTAAGAATACTTTAAATTTATTAAATTTAGATACGCAAGTGAAGGCGATAAAACAACGTTTGGAAGGTGATTTATTAATGGAAGAAGTTAAAAATGCGGATGTTGTTTTGGATTGCTCGGATAATTTTAAGACACGATTTGCTATTAACGAAGCGTGTGTTAAGCAAAAAACCCCCTTAGTTTCAGGGGCTGCGATTCGTTTTGAAGGACAAATAACGGTTTTCTTAAATCATCAAATTGATGATCCTTGTTATAACTGCCTTTATCAAAGTGATGGGGAAGCGTTAGAAAACTGTGCAACAAATGGGGTCATTGCCCCTATTACAGGAATCGTGGGGAGTATTCAAGCCTTAGAGGCAATGAAAATCATTATGGCGATTGGCGAGGTTTTAAATGGACGTTTGTTATTATTAGATGGATTAACCATGGAATGGCAAACACTGCGTTTAAATAAAAACCCTGCGTGTCCTTGTTGTGGAACTTGTGAATAAAAAATTACCGTTGGTTGCCATTAGTAGCTGCTTAACAGGCCAAGCCGTGCGTTATGACGGTTTACATAAATTTACGCCGTTATTAATTCATAGCTTGGCGCAAAAAGTTAGATTATTACCCGTTTGTCCAGAAACTGCAATTGGTTTGTCTGTTCCGAGAAATAAAATTCAACTAACTTATCAGCAAGATCAGGTTAAAGTTTTAGATACGGCTGACCTAACGTGTGATTTGACTGATCTATTACGTGATTATGCGTTAGATTTTATAAAAGAACATAAGTTATCAGGCTTAGTTTTACAAGAAAAGTCACCAAGCTGTGGTGTTAATAACTGTAAATTATTTAATATTCACGGTCAAAAGATTGGTTATCATAGTGGTGTGTTTGCAGCAACAATTATTAAAACTCAACCTCAACTGCCTATCTGCTGTGCTATTGATTTACAACATGACCTGACGAAGATTGAATTTATCAAAAAGATTCAAAGTTATGCTCAATACAATACTTAAATAACAGAACATAATATTTTAATCTTTTTATTTTTTAAATTTTATAACATCTATATTTTACTTGAAGTGGTTAATTTAATTCGATAGCATTTGTCTGTTATAGTGTCACCCTATCTTTTTATTTTAAGCCAAAATAATATCATGGAATCACCAAACAGACCGCTTTCTCCGCATCTTCAAGTTTATAAGCTTCCATTAACAGGACTGATCTCGATTACGCATCGAATCACAGGGACTGTACTGGCAATAGGTTTAGTTTTTTTTGTTTACAGTTTTTGTGCTATTGCAGCGGGTGCAGAAAGTTATGCTGACTTACAAAGTTTAGTCAATCACTCGCTGATTTCGCTAATTTTAATACTCTTTGTTTATGCACTATTTTTTCATTTTTGTCATGGAATTCGGCATTTAATTTGGGATACAGGAGCGACATTTGATAAAGAAACGATGAATAAATATGCGATCATAGAACTTGCAGCCTCTGTAGGATTAACGCTTTTTGCTTTTGTTTTTATTTAAGGAACATCAATGAATTATAGAACACCGCTTGCCAATGTTTTAGGTTTAGGTTCAGCTAAAACAGGCAGTCACCATTGGTGGATGCAGCGTATTAGTGCCATCGCTTTAATTCCTTTAACTTTTTGGATGGTCGCATTTATCAAACAACTCGGTAATGCAAACTACAGCCAAATGAGTACGTGGTTAGCAGAGCCTCTTAATAGTTTATTAGCGGTTAGTTTTGTGATTGCTGCGTTTTATCATGCAGCATTGGGTTTACAAACTGTGGTTGAAGATTATGTGCAGAATGAAGCTTACAAAATTACTAGTGTATGGATAATAAAATTAAGCTTTTTATTATTGGCGTTAGCGTCTTTACTCTCTATCCTACGAATTATTTTGGGATAAAATAAGTTAATATTCTTAATTAATTGCGTAGGGTCGGATTAGCCCACCCTACGCGCAGATAAAGGTAATTTTGCATGAAAAATATGATTGAATTTAAACTGGATAATGGTGAATCGGCTTTTATGCAGCTTGAGGAAACAGCGCTACAAACCCAGAAAAGACAAGGGGTTAGTCGTGGAGGGCGTGGCGGTTCTGATGAAGAAGAGACCATACAAGCACCGCGTAGTTTTAATGATGCACTGAAAAGTATTGCGCCTATTGGTAATGCTTTGTTATCTTCACTAAAAGATATTAATACCCCTGATGAGATTAATTTAGAATTTGCTATTAGTTTTAATGGTAAAGCGGGTGTTATTTTTTCTTCTGTTGAAAGTGAAGCTAGTTTTAAGGTGGGTATCAAGTGGAAAAATAAATAAAGAAACAAGCATAAGATGAGATAAAAATTAATGTTTTAAATAAACATCATAACGTAATAATTTACCCTTAAAACTTTCATCAGGCTTACCGCCTAAAGGTTCTGCATAATCAGGACTTTTTACCACCACACGTTTAACCGTTGCCGTCATTGCTGCAATAAAAAGCTGTTCTTTATCCTCATCATGACCTAGTAATTGTTGTAAAACTTGCATTGGTTTTTTTGCTAACGCCGATTTCTTACGTTTAGGCGGAAACATGGGATCCAAATAAATACAATCAGGGGCTGTGTTAAGCTGTGATAATAAATTAATCGCATTCCCCTGTTTTAACAAAGGTGACTTCAGATGGAGTTTTTGCATCCATTCACATTGTCTTAAACGTAAAAAAGCATCTTCTAATAAAACCGCCATCACAGGTGAACGCTCAATACATTGAAGCTGATACCCCATCCGAAAAATAAATAAAGCATCTTGACCCCACCCTGTGGTTGCATCAATCACGGTTTTAGTTTTTCTCCCTAATGCTTTTGCTAACGCACCTTGTTTAGGGGCAGGATAAGAAAGTTGTTCACCTGAACGAGGTTTAATATTAACGACTAATCCGCCTTTTTTAAGCTGTCCTTTATCTAAAAGTTTTAAACACCCTTCACGATAACTTAAAAAAAAATCTTCGGTGGTTTTATTATCAATAGATGTATAAAGAGGAATGTTCAGTTTTTCAGCCAATTGTTGAGCAATAGATAATTCACCGTAGCCTTGATAAAGCACAGCCAGTTTAGCATGATACGGGGGTAATGAAGCCTGCATTAATAAACTCACGATGTGTAAAAATAGAGGGTTATGCTACACTATTTCAACTCAAAAATAATTATTAACGGAGGTATATTATGTCAACTCAATCGCCAGAGAAATTAGGGCTAGCACTTTCAGGCGGCGGATTTCGCGCATCATTTTTTCATATTGGCATTCTTGCACAAATGGCAGAACAAGGATTATTGCGTTCTATTGAAATAATTTCTACCGTTTCTGGGGGGTCTGTGATTGGGGCTTTATATTATCTACATGTAAAAAAATTATTAGAGTCTAAAATTGATAAAGAAATTACCGATCAAGATTATATTGAGATTATAAAAACGATTGAAGTTGATTTTTTAAAAGCGACTAACAAAAATATTCGCATGGCAACCTTTGGAAATTTTATAAAAAATTTCCAAATGTTGATGAGTTCAGATTATTCTCGTAGCAATCGTATTGCTGAACTTTATAATAAATATTTTTATCAAGCTATTTTAGAAAATGCGGGCAACCCGATAGAAATGCGGGGATTAAAAATTTACCCACGTGAATCCCCTCAATATTTTCATCCAAAAAAACATAATATATTTCGATCAGCTAAAGTACCTATTCTCGTTTTAAATGCAACGACTTTAAATAGTGGACGTAATTGGCAATTTACAGCCCAGACAATGGGTGAGCCTCCTAATCGTGAACGAAATGAGGATAGCACTAAGTTTATTAATGTTGATAAAAAACCGATTCGATTGCGTAGAGCGCGTAATGGTTATCAGAGCATGGTCAAGCTGCAGCAGAAAATGCCTTTAGGTCATGCGGTTGCAGCTTCTGCCTCAGTGCCAGGTTTATTTACCCCTTTAGCAATCAAAGGGCTATATTACGATCGCGTAAAAGAAGAAAAAATTTTACCGCAGTTAGTTGATGGCGGGGTTTTTGATAATCAAGGGACAGAAAGCTTATTAAATAATCATTGTACCCAATTTGTTATTAGTGATGCCTCTGGGCAAATGGGAATTAAAAACCAAATTGCAACGGACTCACTTTCTTCACTATTACGAGTAAGCTCTATTTTACAAGACCGAGCGCGTACCGAAGGTTTATTAAATCTAATTACGAAAACAAAAGATAAAAATAAAATTGCCTTTATGGATTTACGTAAAGGTTTAGATATTCGAGAAATTAGCTGGATTAATGAAAATAATCAACCTGCTGAAAAAGATAAAATATTTCCAGCCACAACCGCTGAGTTTGGGGTAGACCCTCAAGTACAAGAAAAACTTTCCAAAATGCGGACTGATTTAGACGCGTTTACAGAAGTTGAAGCTTATTCTTTAATGCGTGATGGCTATTTAATGAGTTACGAAGATTTGAATCAATTAAGACAAGAATCTGATAAAAATTCACAAAAATTATCCAATATTTCATGGAAATTTAACCAGATTGCTCACTGGATGGATACCCCTACACCCAAATATCTTAAACAATTAGATATTGCCCAATCAACCTTTGGCAAAATATTTAAAGTTTTTTTATGGCTTTGGATTCCAATTATTTTAGCCATAGGTGGAATGCTTTACTATTACTGGGCACAAATGCTTGAGTTTATGCTAAGTTCGTTTCCTGTTTATCCTTTTGTAATCGCACTTTTACTCTGGGTAATCAATAGTTCTGCTGATGCCATTGTCAAATTAATCCCTTTTTTAGATTATTTACGTCCAGTGATCCAGTTTATAAAGGGGTTGCTTAAAGCTTTAATTTTTAGTTGGGGCGCTATTTTTATTAGTTTCTATTTAATATTTATTAATCCATTGTATTTAGCTCAGGGAAAAGTGTCTAAACTAAAAAAATAACACATTTAAGATAAATTAGGTCAATATAATGAAAGTTCAGATTTTATCCATACTCGGTTTATTGATTCTAACTCAAACCATTTATGCAGGTTCTATTTATAAATGTGTAAAAGATAACGGACGTATTGTTTTTAAAGATAAATCTTGTGGTGCAATGAAAGGAAAATTAATCCATCAAGAAACTAAAGCAGAAGCGAAAGCCTTTGCTTTGAAAAGAAAAACTAGGCATCTTAATCATTTAATTTTTTCAGGGGAACATCAACTAGCAAAAAATTATACTAACAAATATCAATTAGAAGAAGCTTATAAAAAAGAGCTTGAAGCCTATAATCTTCATTTAGAACAACAGTTAAAGCAACAGCAATTAGCCACTAAAAAAAATGATAACGCGATTAAAGAGCGGCAGTTACAACTACAGCAACAATCTTTAGAGTTACAAAAACAGCAGTTAGAACAACAAAAGCAACAGTTAGAAGTTGATAAAGCAGCAGCGACAAAGAAAAAAACGCGCTATCTTTATCCTTATACCCATTCTTCTTATAAAAAATATAATACCAATTATTCTAGGAAGAAAAATCCAGCGATTCATTACAAAAATAAAAATAAAGTTGGAAACATTCATTTACAAATTGAAAATGAAGAGCAAGATACAAAAATTAATTTACAGGGAAGTTTTTAGCGTTATTTTGAATATTATTGTAGACTACATACCGCGTAGAGTAAGATATATCAACCCTACGTGGTTTTATCAGCGGTTTTATCAGAATCAACGACTAAGGATTTTTTCTTGGGAAGACTTTTTTTCCACAAGGTCTCTGTAGCAAAACATTCCCAACCCCATTTTAGCCAATTAAGCAATGAAACCGCTAACCATAATGACCACATCAACATTAAAATTCTATAAACCATTAAGGGAACACTAATTACCATGGCTGTGGGTAATATTTCTTCACTTCGATCTTGATACCATTTTAGCGCATAGGTTGTTGAATGATTACCTGCAATTTGCATATCAGGCGATCCTAATAAACCTTGTTTGACTGCCATAAATAATAGAATGAGTGAAATTAAGGTTAAAAAAGCGAGTCCCACTTGCATTACATTAAAATAACTATTTTTAAAATCATATTTTTTTGCTCTGACTCCCAATGCTATCAACCAACCGACAACCACTAAGGCGGCGGCAACAGGAATTTGACTAAGCCCTATAAGTAATAAAAACCATTGCCAATGTTTCAAAGGGGTCCATTCTATTTTTCCTAAGCCAAAAGAAATAACAATAATAACCAGTAAAACGCCCCAAAATAAAATAGCAGGCCCAAAATGAGGGCCTATTGTTAATAGCACCCATCTATCCGTCCCTAAATTAATATGAATATGGCTATTAACACTATCCAGTGCTAAATCAATTTTAGGCGAGGTAAGCATACTTTTTAACCCCTTATTTTGTTGCCAATTAATTTGTATTTTTTGTTTTCCAGGTTTAATAGGTAAAGTTAATTGTCGTCCCTTTTGACGTATTGGTTGACTCGTATTATTAATTAATACCGACTGTAATACGGATTTTTTGGGTAAAGTAATCGTATGCTGTGTCCCTTTGGAACTACGCAGGCTTAACTCTAAACTGGCTTCTTGTGAACGTTGACCTGGTTTTAAAATGAGCTTACTACTATCTATGGTTAACGTTCTGCCACTAATTGCCTCAGGACGAATAATACTTAAACTCACTTTTTCACCTGGCCAAGGTCGCCATTCAGGTAGCCAGTGACCTTGTTGATCTTGATGATGAACAACGGCAATACCTTCGGTTTGTAAATGCCAAATAGGACTCACATCTAGTTGCCAAATTTCTGTCCATTGCGAGGTATCGCTTGCTTCTAATTCAATTTTCGGCATTTTCTCTAAAATGGACTCCCATTCAAATAATAAAGCATTCGCCGACATATTGACTTGTACATTGCCTTTTTTAACCCTTATTTCTGGTGTTATTACCGATTCGCCTTTTAATAAGGGTAATTCTAAAACGACGGCAGCATCACTACTCATCAATCGAATAATCCGTGTTTTTAATCGCCAATCTAAACCTAGCTCTAATGTTCTTTCAACGCGAATAAAAGAAGGTAAAACCCCTTGTTCAAGAGCTTGGGTTTCTGTCGGCGGTAAATTATTTTTGAGTCGATTAAATTGTAATTGATTCTCAGCAACGCCATGTTCATGGACACCTTCTATACTCCAACCTTCTGTTATTAGCGTGACATGATGAGGTTTTAAGGGCAATGGCAAGGTAAATTTAGGATGGGTAGGAATCATACCTGCAAGTTCAACTTGATGAATGCCTCGGCTGAGATTTAGCCACAAATAACCGTTATCATCACGTAAGAGTGCGGTCGCTATTTCGCCATTAAGTTTTACCTGATTAGGAAACCATTGTTTATAAGCGGCAGGTAATGGTATAGCCACGGTTTCTGCAACATGAACTTCTAGTTGGATTAAAATCTTTTCATTATCAATTGCCAATTCCATCGTTGCAATTTCCGCACAATTAGGAACACATTCAGCCGCCTCCATTAAGCGTTCTTTCAGTTCATCTAATAATGATTGTTGGGGATAATCCGCTTGATTAGCGGCTAAAACTTCATTAGTCGGTAGCCCCATTAAGATGACTAATGCTAAACAGAATATGACCGGAGCTGTTGAAGAAAATGATTTGAAGTTAATTTTTTTTACTAACCCAAACATTAATAAACTTAAAATAACGACCACAATTGCGCGAATAAAATTAAAAACCAAAGTCATTGTTGGGGTTAATAACCAAAGGTTTATTTGTTGTTCACTATCGACCGACCCATTCCAAGATAAGTCTATTTTATTCCATTGCCATTGTGGTGCACCTAACCCTGTTTGTACCGTTGCATTGGGGTCTATACGATCATAATTAATTGATTTTTTACTATAGCTATTATAATTCTCTTGACGATGGGATGATGAACGTTGTTTTTTAAGTTTACTTTTTTCACTCAGTCGTTTTACAGTAGGTTCGTTAGGCGCGGATAATTTTAGTTGCTGTTGAGTTAATTCTTCATCAGCAACCATTTCATGAAGATTAATGTCCGCTGCAATTTTAAATTCGCCTTCTTGATGTGACATATCGAACATATCACTAATGTTACCTTCTGTTGATAGTGTAATTTTTTTCCAAGGTTTTTCTAATTGAGGATAAATTCCTTTTCTAACTTGATCGACTAAAAAAGGAATAGTGATAATAATCAATGCTAACCAACAAACATTACGATAAAAATGAATAGAGGTTAAAAATAAGCCTTTGGGTAAGACCTTAATTAAAGCAATGGCAGCGAGAATATTAAGCCATATATATTGTGGCGCATCGGCTTCATGCCAAATTAAAACGAGGGTAAATAAAGCAAAAAGCCCCCAGTGTAAATTCCACAAACGGCTAATTGCCAATGAAGCAATTAATACTAAGAATAAATCTAATAATGTCCAACGAGAAATCCAGCTATCAGGGACATTATCAACCCCCGATGCGGCTAATAATCGCCAACCCGGGGGTAAATTTAGTTCCGCACTGACATGATGAAATTTTTGCTGCCAACCCACCGCACTTAAATGATTAATATCACCTGTCAATCGACTATCTGCTTTTAAAATTAGACTTCCTTTTCTAACTTCAACCCCTTGTTGTTTAGAGTTTTCTAATTGGGTAATTAGTTGGTTTTGCCCATTTAATTTAACTTGACCTAATTGGATTTCAGCTAATGCCTCTAATCGCCAGCCATTGGTCATTTTGCCATTAATTTTATCTTGAATGGTATAACCTTTACCATCAAAATCTAACCATAATTCACGTCGTAGCTGTAATTTATTGGGTTCAGGTTCAGGGTCTCCACGTTGTATGACTTTAAACTTCATTTCATCCCCCTGATTAACCTGATAAGCAGGTAATTTTCGCCAACCATTAGGAAGATTTGTTTGACTAGGATCAATTGGTAATAGATCTTGTATTTCAACAACCCGTTGATAAGGTTGTGCCTTAAAAACCCAAATTTCACTGGCCGGCCAGTTTTTATCTTTAATATTTAATGCTAATTCATTCAAAGGCTCTGGGTGACGTGCATGTAATTCAATATGCCAACGACCGGGACGCACTTGTACCGATAAGCTACCATCAGGCTCAATTCTTGCGGGCAACACACTTTGTAACTGAATCGGAATAAAATCTTTCAGTAACGCATGAGGTAGTTTAATCTCACGCTGCATTCCTGAAACCTCAAGCTCCATGTAAGTGATTAATTGCAGAGGAACATCGTCATTAATTTGTCTAAAGACTTGTATGTCTAATTTATTTTGAATATTTTTAAGTTTTTTCTGTCCCCTGTCACTTTCTTTTAGCCAAACTGAATTTTTTTTGATCGCAGGGTAAGCAATATGTTTACCATTAATGTTTAGCGTAATTAAACCACTATCAGCAGGAATACTTAAGTTTTCAGGAATCGCATCCCATAATAAATGACCTTTAAGCGTATAAATTCCAGGCATTAATTGAACCACAGGTTTACCATAACGTTTCATAACTTGTATGGTTTCATCATTGGCAGTCACATTGACCGGCCAATATTTATCACTTCCAGGTAACGTAATCCAACTTTTTTGGTAAATTTGCCAACGACTTGAAAACTTTCCCTGTTGAGAGCTTAATTCTAACTCCAACTTACTAGGCCAAGCGCAACGTTTTTCTTCATAGCTTTCGTTTAAAAAAGGACAGTTATAATCCTCTTCATCTAAAAGTACCCAGTCCACCCAAGGTTTTAAAGGTTCAGGCACTTTATCAACAGTTAAAATCGTGGCTTGTGTAAATTGTGAAAAAAGTAAAAGTAATAAAAATAAACTATTTATTAATTTCATAACTGATTCCGGACAATAAAGAGAATGTAATTTTTTCAAGTGTAACCTTTATCTAAGGATTTATCACCTAGTTTAAGGGATATAAATCAAGTTTTATTGATGAGTTTTTAAAATCAATAAATTTGTAAGCGTTTTAATAATCTGTGAAAATTACCACGATTTAAGCCTAAATCCGTAGCAACTTTCGCCTTATTACCGTTGTATTGTACTAATTTTTGGTCAATGAGCTGTTTTTGAAATTCATCCACCTGTGTTTTAAGATCTTTTTGTGTTGAAAAAATAAATAATTTAGGTTTATTTGCTAATAATTGAATTTTTTCAGAGGTCACCGTAATATCTAAATGCTGACAATAAATAGTGACCACACGCTTATGCTGCCCATCTACTGCCACCGCTTTTAACGCGGCTCGACTTAAAAGATGTTCTAATTCTCGAATATTACCTGGCCATTGATAATTTAATAAGGCTTGTTTTGCTGCCTCCTCAAGTCTTAATCCTTGTACAGCAAGGCGTTGTTTATTTTTTTCTAAAAACAAACCTGAAATTAATAACACATCATTGCCACGTTCTCGAAGGGGCGGTACAGTCATTGGATAAACCGCAAGTCGATGATATAAATCTGGGCGAAAACTCCCCTCAACAACCTCTTTTTGTAAATTACGATTAGTTGCCGAAATCACACGAATATTAACTTTGATATAGCGGTCACTCCCTACACGCTGAATTTCACCATTTTGTAAGGTACGCAATATTTTAGCTTGTAAAGCTAATGGTAAATCGCCTATTTCATCTAAAAAAATAGTGCCGCCATCGGCTAATTCAAACTTTCCTGTTCTATCTGCGGTTGCACCAGAGAAAGACCCTTTTAAATGCCCAAATAATTCACTTTCGGCAATATTTTCAGGTAAGGCCGCACAATTAACATAAATCATAGCTTGCTCTGAGCGTTTAGATAACGCATGAATTTGATGTGCGACTAATTCTTTACCTACACCCGTTTCACCCAATATTAATACTGATAAATTCGATTGTGCCACAACCGATATTTCATGATTTAAAATTTGCATTTTTGGACTCTGACCAATCATTTCTAAACGATTGGTTTCTTCTAATAAGGTTTGTTCAACCCGTTTTACGCGTGATTCTAAAGAAACAATTAAATTAGCCACTTTAACGGTGGCTTCAGTTAAACCAATAAATGTTTGTAATGTCTGTTTATTAATCGAATCAAATGTACCAGGAATAAGCGCGTCAAAAGTTAGAACACCCCAGACGTTATCATCTATATAAAGTGCAACTCCCATGCAATCATGGACATGTAACTGAGTTTCATCTTTATCAATGAGTCCATCATAAGGATCGGGTAAGGGAGAATCTGCGGCAAATCGTATTGAACCGCGCGTTTCTAAAATCATCGCTAAACGAGGTTGTTCATTAATTAAAAAACGTCGTCCTAACGTATCTTCACTTAAGCCATTAATCGCTAAAGGAACTAAATAATTATGTTCTTGTTTTAATAAAGCACAGGCATCACAAGGAAATAAAGTTCTTAAAGTTTCTAATAAATGTTGATAACGCTGTTGAGGTGATAATTGTCGAGATAAGTCATTAATCAAACTCATCAATGTATTCAATAATAAATCGGTTGTCATTTCCACAGCGTAGTTGTTAATTCAATAACATTTTAACCGTTGTTAATAAGACAATGCCAGCACTAAGCTCATGAAAGTCAATTATTTTTTTATTGGCACAGGAAATGCTTTAATAGAAATAATGCGTAGATTGGTAATATCCGCTCTACGCATTTGATATTTTAAACAAACTATTTCAAATAATTTAAGAGGTTTTACTATGTTTTGTTATCAATGCGACCAAACGACTCGTTCAGAAACAGGTGATGGTTGTGCAACGACAAAAGGCGTGTGTGGTAAAGATTCAACCACATCTGATTTACAAGATTTATTAGCTTATGCAATTAAAGGTATTGCTCAATATGCAAAACGCGCCCGTGATTTAGGCAAAACCGATAAAAAAGCCGATGAATTTATTTTATATGGTTTGTTTACCACTTTAACTAATGTTAATTTTAATGCTAATCGCTTTGTTGAGTTAATTCATGAAGCAGTTGAAATCCGTGATCGCGTAAAAGCCTTGTATGAAACCGCAGCAAAAGAGCAAGGGCAAACCATTGAGGAATTAAAAGGCCCGGCAAGTTTTATTCCTGCTAGTCGTCAAGATGATTTATTAATGCAAGCACAATGGGGGGCAATATTACGTGATAGAGATGCGGTTGGTGATGATATTGTGGGCTTAAGAGCCATGATGTTATATGGGCTTAAAGGCACAGCAGCGTATGCTTATCATGCCCTTGTTTTAGGTTATGAAGACGATGAGGTTTATGCTGGGATTGAAAAAACGCTAGATTTTCTTAGCTGTGATCCAACTGATGCTAATGATTTATTAGCAGGTAATATGGAAGTAGGGACAGTTAATTTAAAAGTCATGGAAATGCTGGATGCGGCAAATACGGGAAATTTTGGGGTTCAAGAACCTGCTCAAGCACGAATAACCCCTGTTAAAGGCAAAGCTATTTTAGTTAGCGGGCATGATTTAAAAGATTTACAGGAATTATTAGAGCAAACCAAAGATAAAGGCATTAACATTTATACGCATGGCGAAATGTTACCTGCTCATGCGTATCCTAAGTTACGTGCTTATCCACATTTAGTAGGTAATTACGGCGGTGCATGGCAAAACCAAAATGAAGAATTTGCAGCTTTTCCAGGGTCTATTTTAATGACCTCTAATTGTTTAATCGAGCCTACAGGGGCTTATAAACAACGTATTTTTACCGCAGGCCCTGTAGGATGGCAAGGGGTACGTCATTTAGAAAATCATGACTTTGCACCCTTAATTCAAATTGCCTCAGCCATGCCTGGTTTTAAAGAAGATACGCCAGAAAAATCAGTCACCGTGGGTTTTGGTCGTCATGCGGTATTAGGTGTTGCCGATAAAGTGGTTGATGCCGTTAAAAGTGGTGCAATTAAACATTTCTTTTTAATCGGAGGTTGTGATGGTGCCGCCCCAGGACGTAACTATTACACTGAATTAGCTGAAAAAACCCCTGATGACAGTGTTATTTTAACCCTAGGCTGTGGAAAATATCGTTTTCATGAGCAAGATTTTGGTAATATTGGAGGCATTCCACGCTTATTAGACATCGGTCAATGTAATGATACTTACTCCGCGATTCAAATTGCCAGTACTTTAGCTGATGCGTTTGAATGTGAAGTGAATGAATTACCGTTATCATTTATGGTCTCATGGTTTGAGCAAAAAGCGGTGGCAATACTACTGACCTTATTATCATTAGGCATACGTGGCATTCATTTAGGTCCTTCACTTCCCGCCTTCATAACCCCAAGCGTGTTAGCCATCTTAGTGGATAAATTTGACCTTAAAGGCAATGGCGACCCTGCTGAAGATTTAGCGGCTGCTTTAAAACAAGCGGCATGATTTAGAGCGGAAATATTAAGAAGATAGCTACTCTTTTTTGGGCGGATAGTTTATTTATCCGCCCTTTTTTTATTTAAAATTGAAAATAATTTATGATGACTTATTCGATTACTTTAGCCACTTTGGATGGTAAAAAAATTCAATTTAATTGTGAAAGTTCACAAACAGTACAAGATGCGGCTGAAGAGGCAGGTTTTTTTCCCCCTGCGATTTGTAAAATGGGAAGTTGTGGCTCTTGTCTTGCTGTCTGTGATAGTGGTGATTATCAATTAAAAAATTATAGTGAAGGTTTACTACCCTCAAATGCAGAGAAAACTAAAGATATTTTATTATGTCGTACTTATCCACAAAGTGATTTAGTGATTCACGCCCCTTATGGCTCAGATAAAATTCAAAATCATGAAGAAATACCGCGTGATGCGACAGTTATTGAAATTAAAACCTTAGCCGAACGCACGGTATATTTGGTTTTACAACTTTCTGAAGATGAAGAAAATGGGTTAGCGTTTAATTTTGAGCCAGGACAATTTGTCGAGTTAGAAATCCCTGAATTAGAATTAAAACGCGCTTATTCGATTGCAAATACCACCAATTGGGAAGGGCGATTAGAGTTTTTAATTCGTTTACAAGATCAAGGACAGTTTTCTCAGTTTTTACAAAATCAAGCAAAAGAAGGACAAGCTTTAAAAGTACACGGTCCTGGCGGAACGTTTGGGCTTCATGGACAAAGTTTAAAACCCCGTTGTTTCATTGCGGGGGGGACGGGGCTTGCACCCTTTCTTTCAATTTTACGACGAATGGCAGACTGGGGTGAAGATCATCCAACGCAATTATTTTTAGGGGTGAATAATGAAGCCGAGATTTTTTGCGGTCAAGAATTAAACGATTTACAACAAAGTTTAGCTAAATTAAAGGTAACTATTTGCGTTTGGAAACCTATGGGTGAATGGGATGGTTTTCGAGGAACGCCTGCGGATGCGTTAGTAGAGTATTTAAAACAAGCCGATGTTTTACCTGATCTTTATTTATGTGGTCCGCCTAAATTGGTTGAAATTACCACTGAGATTGCATTGAAACAGGGAATTAGCGCGGAAAATATTTATTGTGAGCGGTTTAGTTGAGGTATTAGGATTAGTTTTCAGCCATGCAAAATGGGTTAAGCCCACATGGCTACTTATTATTTGATTATTTGCGTAACATCAGTTATTAAACTGTTAACTCTGAATAGTTTAGGGAAGAGGAGAAATTAAAATTAACATTATTTATGAATTATTGAAAATATTACCTTAAAATATAATATTGAGTGATTAATCATATTAATTTAGTTAAGGAACGCTATGTTTGAAGATTTACGAGACCTCTATCAAGAGGTTATTTTTGACCACAACCGCAATCCACATAATTTTAGAGTCATGGAAAATGCCGACCGAAAAGTTGAAGGCTTTAATCCTTTATGTGGTGATCGGTTAACGTTATTTTTAAAATTAGACCATGATGTTATCATTGATGCAAGCTTTCAAGGGTCTGGCTGCGCTATTTCTACGGCTTCGGTCTCATTAATGACCGATATTATTAAAAATAAAACCGAGCAAGAAGCAGAAGCATTATTTGAAGTTTTTCATAAAATGACCACAGGTAAAGAAGAAGAGATTCAACTTGACGCGGTGGGAAAATTAGCGGTTTTAGCAGGGGTTCGTGAATATCCTGCGCGAGTGAAATGTGCAACGTTAGCTTGGCATACTTTGGATGCTGCATTGAAAAATGAGGCTGATTCTATTTCAACGGAATAATTCTTTGACCCCCTAATTTGAATAGTAATTTCTGGAGTACAAAACATGTTTTGTACTCCGAATTTTTTCAAGCAATTATTTTTATTTCTTTTTCAAAAGGAGAATTCCCCTCATTCACAGCCATTGACATAACAATTAACAATCTTTGTTTATCCATAAAATTTTCAGATTTAATCACTTTGGCTACTGACTCACCTTGATTATTATTAATATTAGCGTCTTCAAAGATTACATTAGCCGCACATTCTGCAATAAATAATCCACGTTTAGCTTTACCTAAATAATGTGTACGCGCAATCACTTCTTGTCCTGTATAACAACCTTTATCAAAGCTAATCCCCCCCAGCTTATCTAAATTTAACATTTGTGGAATATAAATTTCACTACTGTCATCATCTAACCAAGCCAGCCCTGCACTAATAGCTAAATAATTCCATACCGAAGAGCTTTGAAAAAACACCCCTTTTTTAAGGTATTCAGACCAATGTTTTATACTATTTTCAACTGTTGCAATCATTAAATAACCGACATTAGGTAACTTAATTAATTCATTTGCTCGGGCAAAATCATCTATAGGAAGGTTAATATCATTCAATTGTTCAGTTGAACCCTGCAAACCACTAATACAGTAGTCATCGTTTGCATCAATTAATTGTACATCTGAACGCAAAATATACATTTGTAATTTTTTTTGAACCTTTGTTTTTAAAGCCGTCGGTAAAACTAAAAAAAAACTTTCAGCCTGTTTAAAAATTAATAAGGTTGAAATAGTACGCCCCTTTGCATTACAAAAAGCGGCAAAAAAACTATTATCTTCCTTAAGATCCTTAACATTACAGGTAAGTTGTCCTTGTAAAAAAGTTAAACTATCGCTGCCTGTTATTTTAAGAATACTTAGTTGAGGAATAGGATACAACGCAGATGTTAAGCTCTTATTCGCCTCGGAAAATTGAATTTTATCATTTTCTAAAAAAGTAGCCCCTTGGAAGCTTAAAAAATCCAGCCAGTTTGAATTCATGGTAATCTGTACTCAGGTAAAAAGATAAAATTATAACTTAATGCGTGAATAGTAGCTAAATATAAGCCTCGCTATTCCTTTAAACTTATCGGCTACCAACTTAAAACCGGATAACCAGTCAAATCAACTACGGGCGCGATTGTTTATTTTTTTCACTTTGCAAGTTCTTAGACTTTAAAATTGTCCCGTTTTAAATTGATAGCCCCCTTATTATTGCCAAACTGTTTTAGTCGTTTTATTTATTCTTAACTCGCTATCTAAAAGCATAGTTAAGTCTAACTTATTTTCACCCTGAGCCTTAAGTAAGCAATACATGACATCATAATATTTTTCATCATCATAAGAGATTAACAATAAATCAACCCCTGCATTCAATGCCATAATACTTGCATTACATAAGCCATGTTGCCCTTCATAAATTGAACTCATCACTAAATCATCGGTAATTAATACCCCTTCATAGTGCCAATCTTGGCGAATAAGGGTCTGGATAATTTTTTTAGAGTAAGAGACAGGGACACTATCAAGCTTAGATAAAATCACATGTGCTAACATCATAAATGAATTAGACTTTTTCAAAATAAACTTAAAAGGCAACCAATCTGTTTCGTTGAGTATTTTTTTATTTACAGTTACCTTTGATTCAAAATGATGCGTATCATCAACAACTCTCCCCATACCGGGAAAATGTTTGAGCGTTGGAATTACAGCGTATTTTTCTAAACCAAGACTATAAGCGAGTGCAACTTCTGAAACAATTGTTGTATCTTTTGAGATAGCTCTTTTATTGATATAACTATGAAAATCCAAAGGGTTATCTTTATTATTATTTTTCAAATCAACAACAGGACTCAAATTAACATTAATCCCTATAGCAGATAATTCTTTTCCATGAATTTCTCCATATTTCCTTGCTTCTATTTTTGCAGCCATAATTTCTTTATCATGAACAATTTTTGCCAAAGAAGGTAATTTTGTTAAAGGCGGGGAAAATCTTGAAACAATACCGCCTTCTTGATCCGTTGCAATCATAAGTTTAGTTTGCCCATTGTTCATACTTATTATTTGCATTTGTGCTATTTCGGTTTTTATTTGTAAATAGGTTTTATTTAAAATATTTTTTTTAGTCATAAAAACCCCATTAACCCCCCCTTTTGAAATTAATAGACTGAGTTCGTCAAAAGTCTCATAACCTACAATAATGTGTTTTCCCAGTTGCTGTAAGTTATGTACATCAGCATGTAAGACATAATATTTATGCCATTGAAATTTAGCTTCATTAAAAATAGTCGCCACGAAGATAATAATTAACAACATGAGGAATATTTTTTTTGATTTCGGAAAATAGGACGCTAGCTTAAGATGCTTTACTAATGATAATCCTTGAATAAAACAAAAAAGAATAATTCCTACGGTTAAATAATCACGTATGGAAAAAAGATAAGGTGTTTTTAAGTTAAACGCACAAATAAGTAAAATAATTGTTATTAACCAATTAAAAACAGTCATTAAATGCTGAAAATAGGATGATAGTTTAATGGTATTAACCTTTTAGAGATAATTTAAATATTACGTCATAGAATATAATTATTTTAACATCTAAAAGGCTTATAATTGTGACCCAAATGGCAATTATAAGCCTAATAGCTTTACTCTAAAAATAAAATTTTATTAAGTTATTTTTTCACTTTTTGTGTTGTCATTGATTCATAAAGCGCGTAAGCACCAAAGCGCATTTGATGAGCGCGACCTAATTTTTCTTTAATAAAATCAATTGAAAACTGTTGTTTTAATTGTTTGCCATCCCAGTGATAAAGCTTCATAAACTGCTCATTATCTTTCGCTTTCTTATCCCAGTTAGCGAGTAATGATGAACTATAATATAAACGTTTCCCATCCCAACTAGAAGACACCATATTCACTTGTGCGCCAATCTTTTGTTCAAAAATTTGTTTAGGATTAAAAGGATCAGATATATCAAATGCACGGGTTTTTCCCTCCATAAACGTATTAACCCATAATAAATTATCATCACTTTGTATAGATATATCCACAGGTAAAGGTATTTTACTAGGGTCGCCAATATCAGCGACAGCTTTAGATTGCCATTCCCCTTTATCATCTTCATAAATCAACCAAATTTTAGAAGTTAATGCGGTCGTGGTAAAACAATAATTATGGGCAGGATTCCACGCACAACGGATTTCTAATGGCGCACCGGGTACATCCAATATTTTTTTAGGTTGTTTCGTATGTAAATCCCATTGAACCACCGTATTACCAAAATGTTTCATGGCTTCTTTGTCAGTTAAAAGCTTACCAAAATCCATCATATAATTTGACCAGCCTGTAAAAGATGAAGTCAACATAATATTTTTACGGGGTAATACCCGAACATCGTAACCATAACCATCAGCATAAGAACCCGTTTTAATCGCTCCATTTAATTGACCGTCTATGGGTGTCCAATGTGTGGCAATATAATCACCTGCATTATTGTACTCAACTAAGCCAGTTCGTCCTCCGTGATCTTTATTATTAGATAAACCTGTAATCATCATTCGTCCAGGTAAAGCATACGTTGTATGAGGCCCTACAACCCCCCCGCTTTTAGCAACAAAATCAGTAATAGTTTTAGTTAAGGTAGGCTTTGCAGGGTCAGTATGAACATCAAAAATAAATATTTTATTGGTATCCAAACCCCCTGCCCAAAGATATTGACGATCATCTGTAAACCCTGAATGATGAGCCTCGTTACGCCCCCCTACGGACAAACTAGCGATAACCTTGCCATAATTTTTTGATTTTGGATTGACATCTACGGTGACTAATTTATCTTGCTCATCACCAAGGCCTTCCATGCCTAGTGTCCATACATAAACAAAATCCTCCTGCCCTGTAATTTTTGCCATATAGGGTGATTGACAAGTTTCATCAGCTTGTAACACGTTAAAATTAGTTAAAGCGGCAAAGGTTAATAAGCCGCTTGATATTAATTGTTTCATTTTCATTGGGTTTTCCTTATTTCTCGTGAAATTAGAATCACTTATAATTTTTATTGAACTGGTTAGCTTTACTATATATTAGACCAGTCGTATTTATTTTTGAGATCAAAAAATTTATCTCGCTAATCAGCATAAATAGATTATGTTCAAAAAGCCAGTTTCTTTTTTAGAAGCATTTAAGTTTATAATAAATTCTTTTAGCAAGTAAAGAGAGAACAGATGAAAAAACTTATTTTAATAACTATCTTGGCAGCATCTTTTTTTAATTCCCATAACGTGTTAGCAGCAATGGATCATGGGAGTAATGGCAACAAAGGTCGTAATAACGCCGCTTGTAAAAGTCAAGGTGTTGTACACATGAAACCTAAACATCTGGAGGAAGTTTTAGCAGGATCTGAGTTTTCTTTTTGGGTAAAAGGCGTTAAAAACCCAAGTGAAGTTAAGGTAACGGTTAAAAATATTCCCGTTACTATGACCGCTGAAGATAAAGATACCTTCTTTTTATTCAAGGGGAAATTACCTAAAACGTTAATTGGAACAGCGGCACGTATTAAAGTAGAAGTTCTTTCAAGAAAATGCCCTTCAGAAAAAGGTTGGTTAGTTAAAATTAGCGAATAACTCCCGTTATTTTGTAGAGGTGTAAGTATTATGCACCTCTATAATGTAAAAGAAATAATGATGACGACTTTTTATTCAATTGATTTTGATTCCGCTTCAATAAAAATACGTTTAATTTCAGGAAACTGCTGTTTTAACTGTGCATCAATTTTAGCAATCGTTTTTTCAACATCACCAACAACAGTACGATCAGCGAAATCAATACTGAGATTAACTAACACATAATCAGGTCCCATGTGCATAGTTAACACTTCATTAACATGCTCAACAATGGGATAAGATTGGGCGTATTCACGAATTTTATCAATCGTTTCTTGATTAGCACTTTCACCAATTAATAAGCCTTTGGTTTCATAAGCTAACCAAATAGCCGTTCCTGCTAAAATACAGCCAATTAAAATTGAAGCAATCCCATCAAAATAAAGACTACCGGTGATTTGTCCTAATAAAAGACTTAAAAAAGCAATGGCTAAACCTAACATAGCAGCCGAATCTTCAAATAACACCATAAAAATAGAAGGGTCTTTAGTGCGTTTAATCGCTTCAATATAACCCCATTTTCCTTTAGCGCGAGTAAACTCCCTAAACGCATAATGCCACGCCGCTCCCTCAAAACCCATAGCAATCATTAAAACAATATAATTGAGATAAATATTTTCAATTTCACTAGGGACAAGTAAGCTATGGATGCCTTCGTAAATAGAAACACCCGCTCCGACCGCAAAAATCAAAATAGCGACAACAAAACTCCAAAAATAAACTTCTTTTCCATGACCAAATGGAAATTGCCTATTAGCTGGTTTTTTAGCCTGTTTTAGCCCATACAATAGTAAAATTTGGTTGCCTGTATCCACAGCAGAATGAATAGCCTCTGATAACATTGCCGAGCTACCCGTGAAAAGAGCGGCTATAATTTTAGTAATAAAAACCAATGTATTACCAATTAAAGCGGCATAAATTACCTTTTTTGATGAATGACTCATTTATTAATCCTTGAATGATTTATGAATTTTTTTGATAAGTGATAAAGTATCATTGTTTTAAATTAGTAACCTGCCGTTGTAAATCAACTTCACGCAAACGTATTTCTAACTCAGGGGCAGTTTTAGACATTTTTAAAACTTCTGCCGCAGTCAGTCTTAAAAGCGTAACGTAGGTTTTTGCTTTAATCGTAGCTGACCGCCTAGAATTCATTAGCAATGCATGTTCACCAATAAAACTACCTTCATGTAGCTCTATAAGATGAATCACTTCACCTGCCTCATTTTCTTTATAAACATCAACATGACCATTGACTAATATGTACAAGGAATGACCTTTATCATGTTCGTTGAAAACAATATCATCAGGCAAAAAATTAACATACTCTGTTTTTTGAGCCAGTGTTTCCAACATTTTTTGTGGTAAACCTGCAAAAAGAGGGGCTTTACTCATCCATTGGTGTTTACGTTTTGATGAAATAACTGTTTTTATTTTTGGTAATTGTTTAAGTGCATAATGCAATTTTTTTCGTAATTGATTATAAACTTTGCTACTTATTTTAGCCGCTTCAAAATTAGTCTCTAACTGCTTCAAAGCATAAATTAACGCCACTTGTTGAAATAATAAATATTCATAACTTTGATAAAATTCAGGATAAAGCGCACTAAAATCTTTTAAACGTTTTTGTCGTCGGGATAATCGTGATTTATAAAGTTTTTTAACTGTGCTTAATTTTTCATCACTAAGTTTAAAATCACAAGATTCAATTGCTTTTAACGCATTATGAGCCATTAAAATTCCTGCAATATCATATTGTATACGATTAGAAAAACGTAAGTTTTGGTATTTCATTAACCAAACCAATAACCGGTCATAATGACCTAAAAATTGAAGAATTGTCGTCTCAATACGCGTTAGAAAATTTTTTTTAGGCCTAACAAATTTTATGCTAAAAGCTATTTGAGCATTACGTTCTTTATCATTTTTTAGTACTTCTATAAAACTAATAAAAGTGTAATAATTAATCAAACCTATTTCATGTAAAAACGCTAATTCTTCTTTTTCTGCCTGCAATGTTTGTAAATGCACTTGTTCCAAGCGTTGGTCTGGCGAAAGCTTAATCGGTTTTTCTTTTAAATTAGTGGCAATTGCCATTTGAACTGAGGCATGTAATTGATCGCCTAATAGATGCTTTTTAGAAAAATTATTAAGTACATGATTAACTGAGATTTTAATTTGTTGCCTATTTTGTTCTAATTCAGCTTCTTCCTCAGACGATAAATGATCCAGTTTTAACCAATGGATAAGGATTTTAATCGTCGAGGCATTCAATAATAAACTCACTAAGACAACCCCTAAGGTTAGTTCAATTAATAATTGTTTTTCAGGTAAGCTATCAGGAATAGATAAAACCACTGCAATGGCTAATCCCCCTTTTAAGCCACCCCACCACATAATATGTCTTTCACCTAAACTTATTTTGGGTAAATTAAAAACATAAGTGGTTAAAGGCGTTAATAAATAAACACTAAAAGCTCTGGCCATAGCAACGGCAATCACCGCCCATAAAATCAAATTCCAGTGACTTAAAAGGGTAAAAATATCAACCGAAAGCCCAATTAAAATAAATAATAAAGAGTTACAGGTTAAAACAATGATTTCCCAACTATCACGAACCATGCGAATGGTGTTATGTGAAAGCCGTATTAAACTGGTTGCATTTAAACAAATGGCAGCAGTCAATACCGCCATAACCCCTGAAACATGGAAATAATGTTCTGCAAGAATGAAGCTAAAATAAGCCATGACCATTGATAAAATCACAGGAACGCCCTGATCGCCATCATATAAACGTACCATTAATTCACTCATGATCAAACCAATGATTGAACCTACAACAATTCCACCCAAAAAAACCGTTAAAAATTGAGTTATCGCAGGCAAAATATCTGAGGGTAACATTTCACCTGCTACCACAAAGCTCAACATAATATTAAATAAAACAATCGCAGTGGCATCATTAAATAAAGATTCACCTTCAACTAAAATCATTAAGCGTTTAGAAACGCCTAATTCTTTAAAAATAGCAACTACGGCAACAGGGTCGGTTGCTGAAATTAAAGCACCGAAAATTAAAGCAACAATTAAATTAATATTCATTGACCAATTTAGCCCTAAACCTACTAAAAGAGCTGAAATCAACATCCCAGGAATAGCGAGGATAATAATGGCAATTAAGTTTTTAAGTAAAGCACGTGCATCAAGACTTAAAGCCGATTCAAAAATAAGTGCAGGTAAAAAAATAAATAAAACCACATCAGGGGTTAAATGAAATTGTTGTAAATGGTTGGCAACAAGTAAAAATTGTTCTGCTAAATTAATACCGATTCCCAAAAGAACCAAAACCACCGTATAAGGGATAGCAATATGTCTGCATAAGTTTGCGGCAATCATCGCAGTTAATAGTAAAGTGAAGGTAATTAACAAAACTTCTGAAATAGGCATAAAAATCACTTTTTTAATAGAAAATACATCACAATAGCTTAATATTTTTAGATAAAGTCACAAAGTCTTTAATCACAAAGCCCTTTAAAAGTTGACTTTTAAGACAAAATCATTCAATTTACACCACTTGGAACTAAATATTTAGATTATTTCAAAATAATAAGAATCGTTCCAAATAAAGCTTTAAAACTAATATTAGTCTTAAAAAAAATAAATCGTAGTCTGCCTAATTAACAGAATACTAGGAGAAAAATATAATGAAGAAGCCTTTAAAAAGCTTACTATTTGCATCAACGGTCGCAGTAGCCCTTGCTATACCTACTATCTCATCTGCAAATAAGGATGTTGAAAAATTAACATCAAACCCTGCAAACTGGGCAACTTGGGGAGGAGATTATGCAGGAACACGTTATAGTAAACTTGATGAAATTAATACAGATAACGTTAAAACTTTACAACCTGCCTGGTCATTTTCAACGGGTGTATTACGGGGTCATGAAGGCGGTCCTTTAGTCATTGATGATATTATCTACATCCACACGCCTTTCCCTAATACGGTTTACGCACTTGACCAAAAAACGCAATCTGTTATTTGGGAATTTACGCCTTCACAAGATGCAGATGTTACTATTCCTGTCATGTGTTGCGATACCGTTAACCGTGGTCTAGCTTATGGCGATGGCAAAATATTTTTACAACAATCTGATACTGTTTTAACTGCGCTAGATGCTAAAACAGGTAAACGTATTTGGAGTGTTCAAAACGGTGATCCTAAATTAGGGATGACTAACACACAAGCCCCTATCGTTGTTAAAGATAAAGTTATCACTGGTATTTCGGGGGGTGAATTTGGTGTTCGTGGATTCTTAGCCGCTTACAACATCAAAACAGGCGAGTTAGACTGGAAAGGTTACAGTATGGGACCTGATGGCGATACTTTAATTGATCCTAAAAAAACCACCGCTTGGAAAGACGGTAAAGTCCAACCTGTTGGCGAAAATTCAAGTCTTAGCACTTGGGAAGGCGACCAATGGAAAATTGGTGGCGGAACAACGTGGGGTTGGTATTCTTACGATCCTAAATTAAACTTGATTTATTATGGATCAGGTAATCCATCAACTTGGAATCCTGTTCAACGTCCAGGAGATAATAAATGGTCTATGTCTTTATGGGCGCGTGATGCCGATACAGGTGAAGTCAAATGGGTTTACCAAATGACACCGCATGATGAGTGGGATTTTGATGGGATCAACGAAACCGTCTTAGTCGATCAAGAAGTAAAAGGTAAAATGCATAAAACATTAGTGCATTTTGATCGTAATGGTTTTGGCTACACTTTAGATCGTGAAACAGGGGAGCTACTTGTTGCTGAGAAGTTTGATAAATCTGTTAACTGGGCAACGCACGTTGACATGAAATCAGGTCGTCCACAAGTTGTTTCTGAATATAGTACCGAGCAAAATGGCGAAGACGAAAATACTGTAGGTGTATGTCCTGCAGCATTAGGGTCTAAAAACCAACAGCCTGTTTCTTACTCACCTCAAACAGGTTTGTTCTATATTTCAGGTAATCACTTGTGTATGGATTATGAACCTTTTGAAGTCTCATACACAGCAGGTCAGCCTTATGTAGGGGCAACACTTACCATGATGCCAGCAGGCGCTGACGTGATGACAGGTAAAAAAGATGAGTCAACTAACTTAGGTCAGTTTACTGCCTTTGATGCAAAAACAGGCGAAATCAAATGGTCTAACAAAGAAACATTCTCTGTTTGGTCTGGTTCGCTTGCAACCGCAGGCGGCGTTGTTTTTTACGGTACATTAGAAGGTTATTTAAAAGCCGTTGATGCGAAAACAGGTAAAGAATTATATAAATTCAAAACCCCATCTGGCATCATTGGTAACGTAAATACTTGGTCTTATGAGGGCAAACAATATGTTGGCGTGTTGTCAGGTATTGGTGGTTGGGCAGGTATTGGTATCGCAGCAGGTATTGATGATGGTACTGATGCGTCTAATACAGAAGGCTTAGGTGCAGTAGGTGCTTATAGAAGCTTAAGTTCTTATACTAAATTAGGCGGTACTTTCACCGTATTCGCATTACCTAGTAAATAATGCCTTAGCCTTTTAAAAAGTTAAAAAGAACCCTAGTTCAATTTTATTGGCTAGGGTTTTTTATGTTAAAAAAATACTTTGGAACTACAATTTTAAAGAGGGTGCAAATATTAATGTACAGTAATCATTTTTAATTAAAAGCCGCTAATCTTTGTTGCCATTTAGGTAATTTAGCTTTTAATTCCACAACATCCAAAGTGGTTAATTGACGTTGTTTTAATAATTGTTTACCTGCGACCCAGACATCAGTGACTTGTTGTCGTGAACAAGCATAAACAATGTGTGAAACTACATCATACAAAGGTTGGGTTTCTAGCTCATCTAAATTAATTGCCACCACATCTGCCGCTTTACCAATAGATAATGAACCTGTTTCATTTTCTAACCCTAATGCTTTTGCTCCGTTTAATGTCGCCATTTTTAAAGCCGTCATTGCAGGAATGCTACTCGCATTGCCTGTAACCCCTTTTGCTAATAAGGCGGCAGTTCGCATTTCTCCAAACATGTCTAAATCATTATTACTTGCTGCCCCATCTGTCCCTAGCGCAACATTAATTCCTGCGGCTAGTGCTAAACTAATAGGACAAAAACCACTACCTAATTTTAAATTTGATTCGGGACAATGAACAATATGCGCGCCTGTGGTTGCATAATGAGCAATTTCTTTATCAGAGAACTGCGTCATGTGAACCGCGATAAAGGAAGGGGTTAATAAACCCAGTTTATCTAAGCGTTCTAAAGGGGTTTGTGAGGTTTGTTGCTGTTGTTGATGCACTTCAAATTCAGTTTCATGCACGTGCATGTGAATAGGAATATTTAATTGATCTGCAAAAATGCGTATTTTTTTTAAAGGGTCATCGGAAACGGTATAAGGCGCGTGTGGAGCAAATGCAGTACTTACTAACGGTTGATCTAAGAGTGATTGATGTAATGCGAGTCCTTTTTCTAAATACATGTCACTATTTTCAGCCCATGCACTGGGGAAATCAATTAAAATTAACCCTACTTTAGCGCGAATACCATGTTTTATCGCTTGGTGAGCAGTAACTTCTGGAAAAAAATACATATCGTTAAAACAGGTTGTACCGCCCCGTAACATTTCTGCAATGGCCAAATCTGTGCCATCTCTAACAAATTCTTCACTCATCCATTTTTGTTCTAGTGGCCAAATATGTTTTTCTAGCCATTCCATTAAGGGTAAGTCATCGGCAATTCCCCGCATTAAATTCATCGGTACATGAGTATGGCTATTAATGAGTCCTGGGATTAGCGCGTGATTTTCAAGTTTTTCTACGATTTTTCCTGTATATTTTTGCTCTGCATTCTGAATAGGTAATAAATCAATAATTCGTCCTTTATCAACCACTAAACAATGATGTTCTAAAGTAGTCGAATGAGGAATAACAGGAATTATCCAACGTGCATGAATAAGCGTATCAACATCTATCATAATTTTTAACTATAAGTTTATGGGTTATCTGTTTCCAGTTTATTTTTAGGTAAGCGTAAGGAGATGATAAAAGTGGCACTAAAGACTAATCCGCCTAAGGTTAACATGG
Organism: Methylococcaceae bacterium; assembly: GCA_030626845.1. Taxonomy (GTDB): domain Bacteria; phylum Pseudomonadota; class Gammaproteobacteria; order Methylococcales; family Methylomonadaceae; genus WTBX01. The sequence continues at coordinate 10,898 of DAOUTG010000010.1, read as the reverse complement.
CACTAACAGGGCTAACCTGTAAAGTGGTTGTATAAGTGTAAGTGCCTACGGCTAATAACATGGCTACGTTTTGGAAAAAGTTTTGTAGAGCAACTGCGCCGCCACTGCCAATACTTTGCTGTCCAATTTCTTGTAAAGCCGCATTAATCGGTACAATAAATAATCCACCGGTAATACCAATTAAAAGTAATAAGGCTCTCGCGCCCCAGACAGTCTCCATAAAACTTAAGCCGATAATAAAAATTCCCATTAAATAGGCGGGTATTCTGGCACGGCGTAATTGTTCTAAAGGGATAAGTTTTGGGACAACGGCTGAACCTACAATAATACCAATCGCTAAAAATAAGGTGAGTTCGGCAATTTCGCTGGCATTTTTAGTCATTAAAATTAAAGGTGCCCAAGCAATTAAAATGACACGTACAGTCGCCGCAGCCGCCCAAAATAATGAGGCACTCAATACCGCAAAACGTGAACGTGTCGTATCAAAAAAAGTGCCCACTTGTTGTCCAAATTGGATAATTTTTGAACCTGATGCTTCTCTTTTAGAAACTTTTGAGGGCAGTAATAAAGTAATTGCCGCAGATAATAAAAATAAAATAACTGTGCCTATCAATGCCCATTGAATGGAGTAATCAGCTACTTTTGCACCAACAACCATCCCTAATAAAATCGCAAAAATAGTTGAGCCTTCAATCCAGCTATTCGCTTTTACTAATAACTCATGACCTGCAATTTCTGGTAAAATACCGTATTTGGCTGGACTATAAAGTGCAGCACCTACACCCACAATACAATAGGCAATTAAAGGTTCAATATTAAATAGCAACAGTAATGTGCCTGTAGCTTTAATCAAATTAGCAATAATTAATACTTTAGGTTTCGCATAATTATCAGCAAATGCGCCTACCCAAGGGGCAAGAATAACAAAAGCGACTAAAAAAACACTTTGAAGTGCTGGAATATACCAAGTTGCTAATGTCTGTGATTGCATAACTAGAGCAATCACGGTAAATAAAATTGCATTATCAGCAAAGGCGGATAAAAATTGAGCAATCAATAAAGGATAGATTTGTTTGTTCATAAATTTAATTCGCTTTGTAGTAATTGGTTACAATATAATCTATTTTTTGTCAAAAACGTAATTATTCATAATTTAGTTAGTGTGAGCCGCTGGGAAGACGACTCTATAATCATAAAAGCCTTTTTAAAATATTAATAGGAATAATTAATGGAACTTGATGTTTATTTGTCCATCTTTACTTTAATGTTACTTTCGCTTGGAATTAACATTCTCGCTTTAAAGACCAAAATTCCCTACAGCGTATTGCTGGTTATAGCTGGCTCTTGTTTAGTTCCTTTATCAGAAATTGAAACTTTTTCTTTTGTGACTAGTTTCCAGTTAACGCCTGAGTTATTATTTTTTGTATTTTTACCTGTGCTTATTTTTGAATCTGCCTACAACATCAAGATTCGTAATATTCAAGAAAACAAATTTGTTATTAGTCTATTAGCCATTGTTGGCTTATTAGTGTCTACTTTTTTTATTGGTTATGTAGGGCATTGGGTATTTAAGCTTTTAGGTTTTGATATTCCTTTGTTAGTGACTTTATTATTTGGAGCTATTATTTCTGCAACAGATCCTGTTGCTGTATTAGCCCTATTTAAAGAATATGGCGCACCCAAACGATTAACCCTTATTTTTGAAGGCGAAAGTCTCTTTAATGACGGTACAGCATTTGCTATATTTTTAGTCTTTCTAGAAATTATGCTGCAGGGTTATCATGGTTATTCAACGGTTATCAGCGGTATCATTTCATTTTTCACCATGATATTTGGCGGACTTGTTTTTGGTTTGCTTATGGGTTTTTTGTTTTCAAAGTTGATTGAATGGGTCAAAGGGCATCAAGATTTAGAAATAACCTTGACGTTATTAGTGGCGCATTTTACTTTTCTATTAGCCGAATTAATGTCAGGAAAATGGACAATTAGCGGACAAGAGATTCATATTTCTTCCATTATTGCCACCCTTGTTGCTTCATTAGTTATAGGTAATCACGGACGTTTTAAAATGTCGGCGGGTGTTGAAGCGTATATGGGAAAATTTTGGGGCTATTTTGCTTTTTTAGCTAATTCATTGGTTTTTATATTAATGGGGCTACTTTTTGCAAGGCTCTCCATTTCATTAAATGTTACCTTGTTGCCTATTTTGGTCGCTATTTTAGTAGTCGCCCTGGCTAGAGCCGTCTCAATTTATGTTTCAGTCAGTCTTGCTAATCGTATAAAATCTGAAAAAAATATTCCTAATAATTGGCAAAAATTATTATCCTGGGGAAGTTTACGGGGGGCAATTGCCGTGATTATGGTCTTATTAATTCCCGATGATTTAAGTCTTCCCAATTGGTCGTATGATTTTTCAATTAAAGAATTTATTACTGCCATTACCATTGGTTGCATTTATTTTTCATTATTAATTAAAGCAACGACCATTGGTGCTGTGATTCGTCGCTTAAAAATTGATGTCTTGATGCCTCATGAACAACTGAGTTATTATAAGAGTAAGGCGCTCATTTATCATGATTTAGTTTCCAAAATTAAAGGCTTTCATGAGCATCATCAAATCAATCAGCAGCAATATGAACGCTTTACCGATGAGTATCTACACCTTTATCAGCAAGCCTGTAAACAATGTCAACAACAAGCAATAGATGCAAGCCATGTGGTTGAAAATATCTTGCAGATTTATACTTTAGGGATTCAAAAAAGAGAATTAAAACGGATGTTTCAGCATGATGAAATTAATGAAAATATTTATAAAAAAAATCTGATTATTTTAGAAACCCAAACAGAACGGATTGAACAAGATCAACCTAAAATAGCTTCACTTAATACTTATCTTGTTTCATGGTGTAGTTGTTTAATGAATTGGTTAGGACGAGAAAAAACTGAGCAACCTCAAGAACTTTATTTATACTACCAAACACAATATAGACTGATTAATATAGTATTAAATGAAATGGCAGAATTACAAAATTCTCCTTTAGTAGAGATTTTTGGCGATTCCAACGCATTTGATCGTGTTATTTCTATATATCAAACACTAAAATCTAAATCAATAGAGCAAATGGAAAAAGAAATTAGCTCTAATCGAGGACTCCTTGATGACTTAAATGCACGCTCTGTCACCGTTTTTTTACATACAGCACAACATGATACTTTGAAAGGGTTGCATGACCGTGAGATCATCACCAGTAAACTTTATGTCTTATTAAAAAAAGAATTAAATGATTAGTAAAGTTTTAATGTGTTTTAAAAAATAAATATTATTCTAACATCCAGATATTATGAATAATTTCGAGTATGATAGCGTTCAAACAATGTTTTAAATATAAGGTCATGGCTAAAAAAGATATTATCAGCAAACAAAGTATCAAACGTATTGCCGTTGATATTGCCATTCATCTATTAAAATTGGATATAGACCCAAACGAAGTTGAATTATTAGCAACAGAACAAGAACGTGTAGAGGATCGTAGGGCTGATTTAGTGGTAAAATTAAAGCTAAAAAATAATCAAGCTTTTATATTACACATAGAAATTCAAAGTAGTAACGATTATAAAATGCCACTACGGATGATGCGTTATTATACCGATATTGCATTAGCCTATCCTAAATTACCCATTAAACAATACGTTATTTATATCGGGCAACAACCCTTAAAAATGAATGGCTTTGTCCAAGAATTGGGATGGAAATATTGTTACCAATTAATTGATATGAAGGATGTAGATTGTGAAACATTAATCGCTAGAAATAATCCAGATGCGTTAGTCTTAGCGATTTTATGTGATTTTAAAGGTCATAATGAACAAGAGATGGTTAACCATATTGTTTTGGGTTTGCATGAATTACTTAAAGATGATCCTAAGCAATTTCGAGAATATTTAAGTATGATTGATATTTTAGCCGAAAACCGAAACTTACAACCCCATATAGAAAAGGCAAGTGAGATGATAACGCAAATAACTGTTGAAAAATCGGGACTTTATCAACTTGGAAAAAAACGTGGTGAAAAAGGGGGAGAACAACGGGGGGAAAAACGGGGGGAAAAACGGGGAATAATCTCAACTTTACAAAAAAGTATTATTAATATTTTAACAACACGTTTTCAACAAATACCCGTATTAATTAATACTAAATTATTAGCCACTAAAAATATTAATACATTAAATAAATTGTTGATTACAGCGATTAATATTGATAAGCCTGAAAGCTTATTTGATGAGTAAACTTAAATTTTATTTAAAAATTAGGAATACCCATTCATTGTACCCACTTAGCAAAGTGAAACGATAAACGCCAACAAGGAGACAAATTAATGAGTCATTTTCTCGACCGATTAAATTTTTTTAAAAAAGTAAAAAGTACGTTTTCCAATGGTCACGGTATTGTTACCGATGAAAGCCGTCATTGGGAAGATGGTTATCGTAATCGTTGGCGTTTTGATAAAGTCGTTCGCTCAACGCATGGGGTCAATTGTACGGGCGGTTGTTCATGGAATGTACATGTTAAAAATGGCTTAGTTGCCTTTGAAATGCAAGCCACCGATTATCCGCGTACCCGTCCTGATATACCAAACCATGAACCGCGCGGTTGTCAACGCGGTGCAAGTTTTTCCTGGTATCTATATAGTCCGCATCGAGTTAAACATCCGATGATTCGAGAGCGTTTAGTCACGCTTTATCGTGAAGAACGGGCAACAGGAAAAGATCCTGTAGAATCTTGGGAAGCGATTCAGAAAAACCCTGAAAAACGTAAAAAATATACCGCTGTGAGAGGTTTAGGGGGCTTTGTTCGGGCTGAATGGGATGAAGTCAATGAAATTATGGCAGCGGCTAATGTTTATACGGCAAAAGAACATGGTCCTGACCGTATTGTAGGTTTTTCACCCATTCCTGCGATGTCAATGATTAGTTATGCGGCGGGCAGTCGTTATTTATCATTAATTGGCGGTGTTTGTTTATCCTTTTACGATTGGTATTGCGATTTACCGCCTGCCTCGCCACAAACATGGGGCGAGCAAACTGATGTGCCAGAATCTGCCGATTGGTATAACTCAACTTATTTAATCGTTGCGGGGGCAAATTTGCCGATGACCCGTACCCCTGATGCCCATTTTTATTCAGAAGTGCGTTATAAGGGAACAAAAGTCGTTGCGATTGCCCCCGATTATGCGGAATATGTTAAATTTGCCGACCTTTGGATGCCTGCAAAACAAGGCACGGATGCGGCGGTTTTTCTTGCGATGGGACATGTGGCACTCAAAGAATTTTTCATCGACAAACAGGATGATTATTTTCAAGAATATGCACGAACCTATACTGACTTACCCATGTTAGTGATGTTAGAAGAATATAATGATTCTTTTATTACCGGACGTTTAGTTAGAGCCGCTGACTTTGATAATTCACTAGGTGAAGATAATAATCCTGAATGGAAAACAGTCGTCATTGATGAGAAAACAGGGGACATTATTGCGCCGAATGGCTCTATTGGTTTTCGTTGGGGTGAGGAAGGAAAATGGAATTTATTACCTAAAAAAGGAGAGACAGAAACCTATCCTTGTTTAAGTTTAATTACAGATAAAAGTGAAGTTGTTAAGGTTTTATTTTCTAACTTCGACTCAGGAAAAGACTTAGGTATAAAACGGAATGTGCCTGTAAAAATAATAACTTTGAATGGTAAAGAAGTTAAAGTGGCAACTGTATTTGATTTACAAGTCGCACAATATGGTATTGATCGGGGCTTAGGCGGCGATGTTGCCACAGGTTATGATGATGTTAAGACCCCTAATACCCCTGCATGGGCTGAAAAAATAACGGGGGTTAAACAAGCCGATATTATTCGTACTGGGCGTGAATTTGCCGATAATGCCGCTAAAACACGCGGTAAATCTATGGTTATTTTAGGCGCGGGGATTAATCATTGGTATCACAATGATATGAATTATCGTGCTATTATGAATTTATTACATATGTGTGGTTGTGTCGGTCAAAGTGGCGGCGGTTGGGCGCATTATGTAGGACAAGAAAAATTACGCCCACAAGCAGGCTGGTTACCTGTTGCCTTTGGTTTAGACTGGCATCGCCCTCCTCGTCAAATGAATGGGACTACTTTTTTCTATTTCCATACCGATCAATGGCGTTATGAACGTTTAGATGCCGATGGTTTATTAGCCGCTAATGCTAAAGCAAACTATAAAGGCAGTAATTTAGCCGATTATAATGTCGTTTCACAGCGTTTAGGTTGGCTACCATCTGCACCGCACTTTAATAAAAACCCTTTAGAAATTTGTAAAGAAGCGATGGCAGCAGGCGCAGATGATGAAAAAAGCATTGCTGATTATGTGGTTGAAAAACTAAAAAGTGGTGATATTGCCTTTTCAGGTGAAGATATTGACGCCCCTGAAAACCACCCTCGCAATTTATTTGTCTGGCGGGCTAATTTATTAGGATCTAGTGCAAAAGGGCATGAATATTTCTTAAAACATTTACTCGGCGCGCAAAATGGGGTGATGCAAGATGTGGTTCAAGATGCGAAAGGTAATGAAATCAAATGGCATGACGAAGCCCCGATTGCTAAATTAGATTTATTAGTTGATATTAATTTTCGGATGAATTCTACAGGCGCGTATTCGGATATTATTTTACCAACGGCCACGTGGTATGAAAAAGATGATTTGAATACCACCGATATGCACCCTTTTATTCATCCATTAACCGAAGCTGTGAATCCGGGTTGGGAATCTAAATCCGATTGGCAAATTTTTAAAACGCTAGCTGAACATTTTTCACCGTTAGCTGAAAAACATTTAGGCACACAAAAAGATTTAGTCGCTGTGCCTATTTTACACGACACACCGATGGAAATGGCCCAGGCGACCGAAGTTAAAGATTGGAAACGCGGCGAGTGTGAACCGATTCCTGGAAAAACCCTACCGTTATTAAAAGTGGTTGAGCGTGATTTTGGTAATACCTATAAAAAATTTACCGCGTTAGGTCCTTTATTGCCTAAGTTAGGAAATAATGTTAAAGGCATTGATTGGGAAACTAGTAAAGAATACGAACACTTAAAGGAAATTTGTTACACCATTCAAGATGAAGGAATTTCTAAAGGAATGCCTTCATTGGAAAAAGATATTAACGTCTGTGAAACTATTTTAGCACTAGCGCCTGAAACGAATGGGGATGTTGCGGTTAAATCGTGGGATTCATTAAGTAAGAAAACAGGCATAGATCATGGGCATTTAGCTAAAGCGCGTGCAGATGATAAAATTACCTTCCGTGATATTAAAGCGCAACCGCGTAAAATTATTACAGCCCCTACATGGAGTGGCATTGAATCGGAAAAAGTAAGTTATAACGCAGGGTATACCAATATTCACGAACATATTCCTTTTAGAACGTTGACAGGTCGCGCTCAGTTTTATCAAGATCATCAATGGATGCGTGATTTTGGTGAATCTTTTTGTACTTACCGTCCCCCTGTAGATTTGAGTGCAACGCAAGGCATTGAAAAAATCATCAAAGATAAACCGCATTTAACGTTGAACTGGATTACTCCGCATTCTAAATGGGGGATTCATAGTACTTATAATGATAACTTACGGATGTTGACCTTATTCCGTGGCGGGCCTGGGGTTTGGATTTCTGAAACGGATGCAAAATCTATAGGATTGAAAGACAATGATTGGGTTGAAGCCTTAAATACTAATGGTGCAACGGTTGCACGCGTGATTGTTAGCCAAAGAATTCCAGATGGAATGGCGATGATGTATCATGCACAAGAAAAGCATATTAATACGCCAGGATCAAATACGACTAATAAACGGGGGGGTATTTTAAACAGTGTGACTCGGATTACGGTTAAACCTACCCATATGATTGGTGGCTATGCACAATTGAGTTATGGCTTTAATTATTATGGCACAGTCGGTTCACAACGTGATGAGTTTGTGGTGTTACATAAAATAGAAGATCCAGATATAGATTGGTTAGAACGTGAATTAACCCCAGAACGAGAAGCACAATTAAACCCTGATGGCATTCATCAAGCCCCTTATCAGCATGATGATGCACCCGAACCTGAAGCTTAAGGTTTTATAAATCATAAATAAAAAGGGTGATTTTATTCACCCTTTTTTTATCTAAAAGAAAATAGTTATGGCATACAGTGAATTTACTTTAAAAAAAGTTAAACAAGAATTTGAGCTAACTATTGTTGAAAATGAAGCCGTTTTTGAAGAAATTGAATCGATTGCTGTGAGTGAGTTTTTAAATAAGCAATTGGATAATAATGTTCCTTTAGCCCTTGCTATCAACACTGAAAAAGCACGATCAGAATTTATTATTGCGGTTGTGTTATTGGAATTAAGAAACTCTCTTAATAATCAAGTGAGTTTGTTTTCAGGGATTGAGTTTAATGTTGATAAAGATAGGCAGTTAAATGGGTTTTGTGATTTTATTATTAGTCTTTCGGCAGAGCAATTATTTTTAACATCTCCTGTTATCACTTTGGTTGAGGCAAAAAATGAAAATATTATGGCAGGGATAGGGCAATGTTTAGCGGAGATGGTTGCCGCAAGGTTATTTAATGAAAATGAAAATAATGCGATAGAAACGATTTACGGTGTGGTAACAACGGGCAGTGCTTGGAAGTTCATGAAACTAACAAATAGCGATACTGTTTTCATTGATAAAAGAGAATATCACATTGAGTCAATTGATAAAATTATGGGGGTGTTAACGGCGATGGTTAGCTCACAGCCTATCACGCTTAACTTATAGCTCAGAAAATTCTTTTGAGTTGTTATAAATTATTTTGAGTAATTCGTAGCCATTAATAGCAAGCTGTATATTTTCAATACGCTCAATGATTTCAAAAGGATAATCATGAGCCAGTGTGTTTCATATTTCTCTTATTTTTTGCTGACCTAGCGTTTTTTTGATTTTAACCAGAAAGTCTATTTTTTTTGAAGTCAGGTTTTCAGTGTAAAACGGGATAATATATAAATCTATATCGCCGCCTTTTTTATTGTCATCTACTCGGCTACCGAAAAGATAAAGCGAACCTTTAGTAAAAACATCACAAAAGGCTTGTTTTATAAGGGTTATCTCAGATTGCTTAAGTCTCATTTTTGTATTAATGGCGCATGTTTTAAATTTAATGTTTAGTTTTTTTGAGTTTAAGTAAATAACTCATAATTTCTTCTTCAGATAGCTCTTTCAATAATTCATCGGTTGGAATTTGGTTGACAATTTCAGAGGTCGAAATTTGACTTACAATTTCAGAGGTCGAAAGTCCCTCTAAACGTTGTGCCGTGTTTAAGCAATGTAAATGTTCTTTTGCATAATCTTGTTTAAAATTTTCGACGGTATAAGGCATAATTAAGCCCTCCAAATTATAATGTTCGTATAGTGAATTAACGGCACTACTTAGATGAATTTTACTTTGATAGTGTTTAGATGCATAGCTGACTTTATCAGAAATATGACTAAATAAATGCCAAATTACATTATGCCTAGATTTTGGAATTTTATTCAAAACAATTAAGCGAATTTTAATAGTTAGGTCTAATTCATAAATGCCAGGTTGTAATTGTATTAATGTTGTGCTTTTTCTTAACGCTTGTGGAAAACGCGTACTAATGGCATAGAGGCTAAATTCATTTTCATTTGTTAGGGATTTAGCCACTTGTTTTCGATAATTAACATAATAGCAAATTAATTCTTGTACTGCCCAGCTATCAAAGCTTTCATGTTTTGATTTATAACTTAATAGATTATGTTTTTTTAGGTTTTCTAAGCCATCGGGTAATTTTTCTTCAATTTTACCTGCTTTTTTACGTAAGATAACTACGTCTAAAAATTGTTGCTGCAAGGATAAATCTTTTTCTAATTCGACTTCATAGGGCGTATTAGTAAAATAATCAGTTAAGAAAATGCCAAATAAGCGATGCCAGTTAATCATGTTTAAACTAAATTTATTGAGGTTTTCAGTGTCGAAGGGGATAATATATAAATCTATATCGCCACCTCTTTTGTTATCATCTACTCGACTACCGAAAAGATAAAGCAAGCCTTGGGTGAAAATATCACCGAAGGCTTGTTTTATGATGGCTATTTCAGAGTGTTTGAGGCTATAAAGCATCATATAGAACTTGTAACCCTGTAATATCACCTATTAGTTCTAGTGATGTATTGACATTAATAATGTCGCCATTCTTAAACCCATCCTTAGTCTTATCATATTCAAAAATATCCTTATCTGTTTTCTGAATTTTAGATACACTACTATATTCACCCCATCCCTTGTCATAAATAAAGAATAATTTTGCTTTATCATTTGGAGTTACTCCCTCATTCCATGCAGTCTCATTTTTATTCCCAACATATAAAGCTCCACTTGAGGAATTATACCCCATGGCTGCATTACCATTTATCCCATCTGTCACTACAGTGCCTGATTGGTATTTTTGTGCAATGGTAATATTAGTATGTTCTTCAAAAATAAAATGAATTTTATCACCTGCTGTTCCATCATTTGATAAATTAGTACCGCCAGCCCATCCATTATCTCCTGTCCAGTTACCATAAGCAGTTGAACCTGCGCTAACAGGTAATACGATATAAATATCATAATCAACATCTATATCAAATGTACGGCTATCATTTATGCCACTAGATGATTTGTTATTTACTAAATCAAAAATAACGGTTTCACGAGAGGATGTGCTTGTATCAATTGTATAATTACTAGAATCTGTAGTAGAGATGGGTGCATTACCCGCAGCATCAGTCCAACCCGTTCCTAAGCTAATAATATTGGTTGTATCAGTAAT
>DAOUTG010000102.1 GCA_030626845.1 Methylococcaceae bacterium | reverse complement strand
CTACGGACGCAGGACGAATTTAGGCAGTCGAAGACATTAAATCGTCGCGTAATTTTTTGCCGCTTGCTTGAGACTGGGATGTCCAAAACAAGCTTTCGCAAAAATAGCGACGCTATCCTGCACATAGGTACTGCCCGGGAATTGCCGTAAAATATTTTGCAGTTTTAATTCCTTTATTTTCTAAATATAATTTAGCTTTAACTTTATTGGAATCAAACCTTAGCACATCTACTGATGAACCCGTGAAATTAATTCCATATTGAGAAAAAAAATCACTTAACCAAATCTTATTTCCATTTTGAAGTGACATATATTTTACGGCTAAAACAACTAAATCTGGATTTCTCTTGACAATACCCTTCAGGTCTAGTTTAGATTTACATATATTTAATTTTACGTCATGCCCTATTCTTTCAATAGCATCAAATACACTACGGCAAGCCTTTATAGTTCCAAACCCTGTTTCATCCAAGTTTTCGTTTTGAGTTGTTACAATTTCAATTCTTATTCCTTGATGATTTATAATGTTTTTCTCGGAAATTTCACACCTCTGATTTACTTTTTATATTTTAGGAGAGGCAACTGCAAGCTGTTGCTATGAAGGTATAGGAAAGGCATTACAATATAATGACAGGTTAAAATTTAAAGGATAAAATACATTATTAAAAATGGCTTATTGATTCTATAAGCGTTTTCTACACTATACAAATTGAATATATTCAACAGTAGCACCTGCTAAAAATCGCTAATTAAATTGGTACTACTTTGTATTCACTAAACCTAATAACTAAATCAGATGCCGTTTAAAGGGGCGGAAATTTTTCGATAGCAAAAACCGTGACGCTTTTCGCTTTTAACCCTCTACTGGATTCTTTTGTTATGTACTTTACCTTCTATTATTTGATTTTTCAAAGACTTACCTAAATAATAAGCTAAATTACAAGGAACGGCATTTCCAACCATTTTATAACCAGCCATAAGGTTACTATAGTAAAAAATATGGCTATCTGGAAAGGTTTGTATTCTTGCACACTCTCTAATACTTAATCGCCTATACAAATCCTCTTTCCCCTCAACAAAAATTCTTTTATTTTGCGCTATAAATTTCATTTTGGGTGCTTGCGGATGTATCGGTGCATGCCTACCCCCTGCCTGTATTGTAAAAGAGGGTTCATCCCAATTTCGTACCCTGTTCCTAGACATATACATACTTGAAAAACCACCAATCATGTATTCATGATTAGCTAATAAACATTCTTCACCATTCGTTCTCTGCTTTTCTTTTGCTGGTAAAGCACTTTCTTGAATACCAGTAATAATATCTTTTAAAAAGCGTTTATTTTTTAAAGGCTCAGGGAATTTAAATTTAAAATTCAAATCTTTTCTAATTCCAATAAAAAATACTCTTTTTCTATCTTGTGCAGCACCATAATTAACCGCATTTAAAAGGGAAAAAGATAAATCATACCCACTTTCTGAAAATAATTTTTTAATATTTTTTAGAGCTTCTGAATGACGTTCAGCTAACATTCCTGAAACATTTTCTGCCAAAAAAAATTTAGGTTTTTTATCTCTTAAAATTCTTATAAACTCAAAGAACAATTGCCCTCTTTTATCTTTAATTCCTTTTAAAGTTCCTGCTTCACTCCAGCTTTGGCAAGGAGGACCACCAATAATTCCATCACAAGCAGGTATTTCACTTGATGGAACATCTCTAATCGAACGCCTATCTAAAACTGTATTTGGGAAATTTTTTTCAAATGTTTCCCAAATATCTTTATCATACTCATTAGCCCAAATAGTTTTAAACCCAGCTTCTTCAAAACCTCTATCCAAGCCACCAGCTCCTGCAAATAATGAAATAATTTCCATAATTTAAAGTGCCTTATAGGTGATTAAAACAGCTTCTATTAAATTAGCAGGATTATTAGGGTTTTTAATAACCCACATTCCACGAACGCTTAAATAAGTAATATTTAATGGGTCAACATTTTTTATACCCCTTAGTTCATTTGTTGTTTTATTAACTTCCAAATCTCTTAGTAAACTAATAGAGCCTTTAATATTATTTTCAACTTTTTTATTTTCAGATTCTAAGGTAAATGTATCGGCAAAGGCATTTTTAATATAGGCTTCTAAGCCTTCTCCCATGTTATTCATGCGATTATTGCCATCAGTAATATTTTCTATATCTAAATTAGTAAAATCTATGATAGATTTTATAGCTGTTAAAATATTTTCCATGTTTTTCAGTGGTTGAAGAATGTACTTTAGTCGCTATATTTTAAGCTAAAAATTAGATTAATGTGGTATTTAATCTTATCAGGTAATGTTTAGCTGTGTAGGGTGGGCTTGACCCACCCTACACGCCTTACTGGCATTGGGGACATGGGGTTTTTAAGTTCGGTCATTACAGCAGATTCTGCTAATAAAATTTCAGCTTACTTAAATAGTATCTAAATTTAAAATAATCACTATCAATAATTGTGATACTATTTCATTCAAGCAAATGAGCCTTGCAACCCGAATAGTGGATCGCTATTCATGCATACAGCCTAGCAACGCATCATTAACTTGCTCTTTACTAAAGCGGGATTGCACTACTAGTACGCATTACGTTATCGTTTCTAGGAAACTAATAGCGTACTAGTAGTGCATCCCGCATCGAGTGTAGCAAGCTAATTATTTGAATGAGCGAAGGTATTTGCTGCCTAAAAGAGCGGGGAATCTCACAAGGTTTCCCGCTTTTTTTAAATACAGCCATTTCACATTTCATACTGTATTACTTGATCCTCAAAAATCTCAATATAATAATACAGACCATTATGGCTCAATTATCACGTCAAGAACTTTATGATAAGATCAAAGAAACCTCTAAAGATGAGTATATTCTTAGCGAAATGCAACGCTTGGGATACTGGAAAGAGAGTGATAAACCCAGTGTTGCCGAAAAATTAATAAAAAGAAAGGCTGAACTTCAAACTGAAATTAATCACCTCTCCAGAGAAATTACCGACCCTAAGGAAGCTCTTAAAGCTATACACAAACAACGAATGGCAGAAGCTCGCCAACAACGGGTTGATACTAAAGTAAAACATGAATTAAAGCGTTACCATCGAGCCACAGAATGGTATCAACGAAAACAACACAAAATTGAATACTTAGGTAATGCCTGCATCATTAACTACCCGCAGGATGATAAAAACAATGTTTCTGATGCTGAGAAACTCAGTCTACACAATCTGCCTACTTGCTCTACCGCTATTGAATTAGCTGAATTAATGGCGATAACTCTCAATGAGTTACGTTTTTTGTGCTATACCAATGAAGTCTCAAAAATCACCCATTATCAACGCTTTGGCATTCATAAAAAAACAGGCGGTGTACGATTAATTTCTGCTCCCATGCCGCGTTTAAAACGCCTTCAATATTGGGTGTTAGACAATATTCTACAAAAAATCCCCCTCTCAGATCATGCCCACGGTTTTGTGCCATTGAGAAGTATTGTCAGCAATGCTCGACCGCACATTGGAAAAAAGATCGTAATCAATATGGATCTTAAAGATTTTTTCCCAACGATTGGTTATCCTCGAATAAAAGGACTTTTTTCTAATTTAGGTTATAACAATGAAGTCTCCACGCTACTGGCTCTTATCTGTTCAGAACCTGAAACAGAAACGGTCGAAATGGATGAACAGCGTTATTACATCCATAGTAAACAACGCTTTTTACCACAGGGCGCGCCTACTAGCCCAAATATCAGTAATATTATTTGTTATCGGCTGGATAAACGTCTGCAAGGTTTGGCAAAAAAAACGGGCTTTGTTTTTACCCGCTATGCCGATGACATGACATTCTCTAGTCAGAATTCTGATAAGGTAATGAGTTTATTAAACTGGGTTAAAGCCATTATCACCGAAGAAGGTTTTGTTTTACATCCCGAAAAAACACGCATTATGCACAAGGGCGTTAGACAAGAAGTCACGGGAGTTGTTGTTAATGAAAAACTGTCGGTCAACAGAAAACATCTTAAACAGTTCCGAGCTTTATTATTTCAACTAAAAAAAGATGGTTATGGGAATCAACGCTGGGGTAAGGGGGGGAGTTTATTACCCGCATTGAGTGGTTATGCTTATTTTGTAAAAATGGTTAATCCTGCCAAAGGACAAAAGTTTTTAGCTCAAATTAAAGAAATAATCCAGCTTCATGGCTATCCAGATGATGGCGCAAAACACGTTTATAGTCATTCTAATTTCCGCAAAAAATCTGCTCAGGGGAAATTGCCGCTTGATTCCATGCAAGTAGCACAAGCCCCCTTACCTCCAGATATAGATAAAATAATTCAGCATTCTGATGTCCTTGATTTAGTGCGCAAGGAATTAGGCTTTCCAGAAAAACAAACGCCTGAGAAAACCCCTAAAAAATCAGTATCAGAAACGGCAAAAACACAAAATAATACGGATGATAATATTGATATTACAGAATTTGACAGTTTACTAAATCGCCTTAAATCTTTGTTTGGAGTTAAGCTATGAAACTAATTCGTCAAACCACTTTACGTTTCAAGAAAGGTGAAAAATCCAACAAAGTCTATGAAGTTGATATTGTAGAAACAGTGGCTAAATATTTAGTTAATTTTCGCTATGGAAAATATGGTGCTAACTTACGCGAAGGTTGTAAAACCAAATCATCCGTTTTATTAAACGAGGCGACTAAACTTGCAGACAGCCTATTGGTTAGCAAAATAAATAAAGGCTATTTAGTGGTCTCTGGTTATGATCCTGTCAATAAAAAAACTATCGGGTTGCAAGATTTTAATGAAATTACGACAAAGAATGTACCGACTGCTAAGGAGCGGAATCAAAAAATTATTGAGCGTTTAGAGCAGTTTAGTCATGGCAATGGCAAAGATATTGATGGTTACAGTCTTGGGCGGACAATCTGGAAAGTGGGTGAGCTACGAATCAATGCCGCAGTAGCTGAAATTGAGACAATACTTAAAACAGATAAAGTCAGCAAGCAAGCACTGGATTATTACAGCATCTTATGGACGCTAGGACGCATTGCTGACGAAAAAATATTTCCTTTAATAGATAAATTTGGTAAAAAACTGCCTGACAATACGCAATACATGCTAACAGAGGTAAAGATGGCTTTATCCTCTTCGCCTGCGGAATGTATCCCCACTTATGATGATATAGATATAACGGAAACTATATCAAAAATTCTTCAATATAGTCAGATTGAACAAATGTCATTTGATGACTTATCAAAACGAGATATAAAATACGTCAATCTGGTAATGGAATCACATGGTCTGACTAAAGATGTAGAAGTCGCACTGAAACAACTCAAAATTGAGGATGCGCTTGAAGATAATTATGTTATTAAATATTTACCCGAAACCTCCGCAAAAACCATCCAAAATAATCAAGCCGCTTATCCAAAATTAAAAAACGCGATAAATAAGTTACTCG
>DAOUTG010000065.1 GCA_030626845.1 Methylococcaceae bacterium | reverse complement strand
TTTTTTTAAAATGGATTGGGCATTAAAACAAGTACAGTGTTCTTGGTAGGACATTCCCAGCGATATAAGTCATTATCGGCTGTACCTTAAAAAATCAATAGTATAGAGCGTGCAAAGCGGCGTTATGGTCGTAATCTATACCGTGTGAGGGCATAAACCTAATCACACCCAGATACGAAAGCGCAATTTTTTTGCATCGTTTTTCTGGTTTACACTAAATTAGGCTATTTGCCTTCTTTGGGTAAGCTTTGCCAGAATTGAAATAAATAGGCTATTATTTAATTAACCTAAATTTTACTTTCCTATACAAAAGCTGGAAAAAATCTTGCCTAATAAATCATCTGAACTCACTGTTCCTGTAATTTCCGCCAAACTAGTTTGTGCTTGACGTAAATCTTCGGCCACTAATTCACCCGCTAGTGTGGTTTGTAATTGGCTTAACGCATTCCCTACATATTCATTAGCACGGTTTAAAGCTTCAACATGACGACGACGGGCAATAAAAACCGTATCACTACTTTCGGTGTAACCCATATTTTTCTTTAATTTATCTTTAAGTAAATTTAATCCCCTTTCTGGTTTTAAGGATAAATAAATTTCACAGCCCGTTGGGGTTTCTTTGCTTTCGGGTGAGTGATTAATTAAATCAATTTTATTATAAACCGTGATTAAAGGAATATCATCTGGCAAACTATTTAATAGTTCTGGGTTTGATTGCGCCTCTCTTGCATCGACTAATAATACAATACAATCGGCTTTGATTAATTCTTGACGCGCTCGGCGGATGCCTTCTTGTTCAATAGGATTATTACTCTCCCGCAAACCTGCGGTATCAATAATATGTAAAGGTATCCCTTCAAGTTGAATCCGCTCTCTTAAAACATCGCGGGTTGTGCCTGCTATCTCTGTGACAATCGCCGCATCATGACCTGCCAGTGCATTTAATAAACTGGATTTTCCTGCATTGGGTTTGCCGACTAAAACCACGGTCATGCCATCGCGTAATAAACGACCCTGTTCCGCTGTTTTTTGGATGGTTTGAATTTTTTCAATTAAGGTGGTTAATTTCGTTTCAACGACGCCATCACCTAAAAAATCAATCTCTTCATCAACAAAATCAATTGCCGCTTCAACATAAATTCTTAGCTTGGTCAGTTCTTCAACTAAGGCGTTAATTTGGTCTGAAAAAACCCCTTGCATTGATTTTTGTGCCGAGCGTACCGATTGCTCGGTACTGCTTTCAATTAAATCGGCAATCGCTTCGGCTTGGGTTAAATCTAATTTATCATTTAAAAAAGCCCGTTCGGTAAATTCGCCCGCATTAGCGAGTCTTGCCCCTAAAGAGAGAACTCGACGCAAGAGCATATCTAAAACCACTGTTCCGCCGTGAGCTTGCAATTCAACCACATCCTCGCCTGTATAAGAGGCAGGGGCGGGAAAATAAAGACAAATTCCTGAATCTAAGACTTGGTTCTCCTTTTCATAAAAAGAACTGAAATGGGCAAAGCGGGGTTTGAAGGTTGGATGTTGCGTCAGGATTAAGGCAATAGCCTTGGCTTTTTTACCCGATAATCGAATAATGCCTACGCCTCCATTTCCTGCGGCGGTGGCGATTGCAGCTATAGTATCAGTCATTTTTTAAATTAGTTTCTAAGAATTCTTTTAAAGGATTTAAAGCCTGACTTTCTAAATTCCAGTGTTTAGGCTCTAAAAAATTTCGCTGGTGATCTTTAATTTTATCTTTTTCACTGCGAGATATTCCCACTAATGTTTCAAGATAACAATATATTTTTGATTTTTTAGCGGGTGTCGTTAAACCTTTATTATGCTGCTTTAAACAATGTTCGTACTTTTCCCAACACTCAAAAATAGCTTGATTTTTAGGGTTAATTATTTGCTCAAGTAAATCTTCTAATGCGCCCGTACTACTTTCATGATTTTGAGGGAAAAGAAATAATTCAAATTGACAATCTAGTTTCCATTGATTTATTTCGGTTTGTCGTTTTATAAAATTTAAGTCCGTATCAAAAATAATTAAATTTATACCCCCTTCCGCCGTATTTCTATTCATCTGAAGCTTCAGATTTCTTCCTTTTTCAGTTGAGCTTGAAATAGTTGTCCATCCTCTAGTCTGTATAATAGTTGGTTTTACCCTCAAATCTAAATACTGAACATAATCTTCTATAAACTTTTGATCCGCTATTCCTTCAACAAATATTTGAGTATTCATATTTAATACCGCATTTCTTGGTTTAGTTCAATCGCTTCTTTAATTCCCTCAAAAGAGTATTGATAAGCTTTTAATCCTTGTTTTTTGGTATTAACTAAATTAAAAATAGCCATTTCATTTTGCATAGATTGATATTCATCTAATTCTAAAACTTCTTTAAGCGAACTCAACGTTTCAATATTATGCGTGGTTATAAAAAGTTGAGTGTTTAAGGTTTTACAGAGTGCAAAAATACCTTTCCATAGTTCACTATGCGCTGAATAATGTAATCCTGTTTCTATTTCATCAATAAGAATCACGTTAAAGTCTTCATTGGCAATCTGCGTGATAATATTAAAGGCTTGCTGTATTCCTCCCCCTAAGATTTGGATAGGGACTAATTCCTTC
Organism: Methylococcaceae bacterium; assembly: GCA_030626845.1. Lineage (GTDB taxonomy): Bacteria > Pseudomonadota > Gammaproteobacteria > Methylococcales > Methylomonadaceae > WTBX01. The sequence continues at coordinate 12,751 of DAOUTG010000065.1, read as the reverse complement.
ATCTTATCGTAGATAAAAAATATTCCCTCAGGTAATGCCTGTATACCTTGTATCTTCGGTTCTATTTTTTGTAATATTTCTAAAATAACGGCTTCTTTTCTTTTTTTTATGAGTTCAGAATAACAAGTTAAAGCAAATCCACCTAAGAAAATAGGTGGGATAAAAGCAGCCGTTATGTTGCTTTGGTAATCAGATAAGATATTTTTTTGATTGCCTTCATCATCAAGCATATAACTGGCTTTATAAATTTTTTCGGAAGATAGTTTTAATTCTAAATTAATCCCGATGACTTTTTTAGAAACCGAACTTGAAAGACGAGTGATCGGTTTTTCATTTATAGTTGCAATATTATAATTGGGGGATAGTTTTAATTCCGTATTTCTTTGGTCACTAAAATTAATTTTCAATATAGGGGCGGTATTTAAATCAAAATTATGAAAAAGATATTTTAATTGCTCAGAAGAATAACCTAAACCACGAAGATTATTCAGACTAGCGGGCATAAGAGGATTAGCATCAATAGCAATAAATAAGCTTTCTAATAAGCATGATTTTCCACTATTACTTTTCCCAACTAATACATTAATTGTTTTAAAATCGCCAATTTCAAATTTTTCAAAGCATCGAAAATTATTGATCTCTATCTTTTTTATATGTGACATTTCATTAACCATTATTTTAATAGTTCATAAAAAATGCCGAATACATTTTAAATATATTCGGCATTTTTATGATAACTGATAAGACTTAGACTTAATTTTCAGCCGCAATCCTTTTCGTAATAACCCATTGTTGAATAATGGATAAGGTATTATTACAAATCCAATACAAAACCAAACCTGATGGGAAAAACAAGAAGAAAAAGGTGAACATGATTGGGAACATCTGCATCACTCTTGCTTGTACAGGGTCTATCGGAGGCGGATTCAAACTTTGCTGAATCTTCATCGTAATCCCGTATAAAACAGGCAATAAGAAAAAGGGATCTTGTGCCGATAAATCCATCAACCAGCCTAAAAATGGGGCTTGACGCAATTCAACGGTTTCAATCAATACCCAATAAAGTGAAATAAAGACGGGGATTTGTACCATAATCGGTAAACAACCACCCAACGGGTTCACTTTTTCTTTTTTATACATCGACATCATTTCAGTGTTGAAACGTTGTCTATCGTCTGCATATTGTTCTTTTAATTCTTTTAACTTCGGCTGAATTTTACGCATTCTTGCCATCGAACGGTAACTGGCTTGCGATAAAGGAAAGAATAATAATTTAATACAAAAGGTGACGCAAAGAATAGACAAGCCCCAGTTATGAATGTGTCCATTAAACCAGTTAAGTCCTGCGTAAATATATTTTCCAAAAAAAGTTAACCAACCATAATCAACGGTTAATTCTAAACCCGGTGAAACTTCTGCCATCATCGGTTGAATTTTAGGGCCGACAAATAATTGGGCTTTTAATTCGGCTTGCGTACCTGCGGCAACCGTAATCTCTGGAGAATATGAACCAATGACATAACGCCAGTCTTTTAATTCTTTACTATAAAAATTGTTTTCTTGTTCAGCAGGTGGAACCCATAATGCACCAAAATAGTGTTGAATATAACCGCTCCAACCACCCAGTGTTGTAACTTTTAGGCTTTCTTCTGCCATATCTTCAAAGTCAATTTTTTGGTATTTATCTTCTTCGGTATAAAATACGCCCCCCGTATAGGTTCTGATAAAGGTATTCTTTTTCTCTTCTTCGTAAGGACGCTTTTGAAACTGGCTATATTGTCTACCTGTCCATGCTTTATCACTGTTATTGTTCAACGTTTGACTGAGTTGAATATTATAGCTACCACGGGTAAATGTTAAGGTTTTAGTGACGGTTAAGCCTGCTCCATTTTCCCAGGTTAGAGGGATAACTAAGGTTTGCTCACCGATTGCCAATTTATAATTATTTTTTTCAGCCTTAAAAAACTGGTGATGATCAGGCACACTGGCAGAATTTGTTCCTGCAATTAACCCACTTTGGGCTAAAAATAATTTCTCTACGCTACTATTAAATAAACGTATGGGGGTAAGATTAGTTTCATCAGGTGTGACACCAATCATTTTTAATAACTTAGTGACGACCGTATTTTCTTTTTCAAGTGGATATTTGATTAAATCAAGATTGCGTAATGTGCCACCTTGGGTATCAATTTCTAGAGAAAACACATCGGTTTCAACTTTAATTAATTTACCAGAATCAACTTGTGCTAAAGGGACAGAAGCATCCGTTGCCGCAGTATTATTGGCTTGCGCATTACCTTCAATCGGTAATTCTTCTTTATTATCAACGGTGGGTAACTCTATCGCATTAATATCGGGTTTGGGGTAAACATAATCTATCTGCCATGATTCCCACATCATGTAACCAATCATTGCCAAAGCAAGTATTAGTATAAATCTAATATTATCCATTTTTTTTACCAATTTTTTCGGGAACAGGGTCGAGTCCCCCAGGATGAAATGGGTGACATTTTAATAAGCGTTTGAGTGTAAGATAAGAACCTTTAAAAGCGCCATGTAATTCAATAGCTTCTAAGGCGTAACCTGAACAACTTGGATGAAATCGACAGTGATTTCCAAGCAAAGGACTTATAAAAATCCCATAGAATTTTATAATGGCTATTAGCAATTGTTGCATTGATTAACCAATTTTTTCCAATGCTTTACTAATGACGTCGTGAGTTGAGTTGAGGTAGCATTAGCCGCATCTCTACGTGCTAAAACCACAATATCTATCGTCGTTAATTGATGCTGTTGTAATCGAAAACTTTCTCGTGTTATTCGCTTAATTTTATTTCTATCGACGGCACGTCGTATATTTTTTTTGGCAATCGCAAGCCCTAGCCGCGGATTTTCAAGCTGGTTTTTAATCGCCAGCAAGGTAAAATACCGATCAGTAGATTTTATCGGCTGTGTAAACACTTTTTGAAAGTCAGCGGGGGTTTTTAAGCGTAAACTAGGGGGAAAGCTAAATTGTTCTATTGACAACTAAACGGTTAATTTAGCACGTCCTTTAGCACGACGCGCTTTAATAATATTACGACCGCCTGGAGTAGCCATTCTTGAACGGAAACCGTGAGTACGAACACGTTTGATTTTACTAGGTTGATAAGTTCTTTTCATTGATCTAAAGCCCTAAAGTGAAGTTTAAATAAAAACGGATAAAAAAGACGAGGGATGATAAGATAAACCCTATCTATCTGTCAATGTTATTGATTAAACACTGCTTTTAATCTGTGTTAATAACCATTAAAATACCTTCATTTCTTCATCCCCTAACCCTTTATAATAACGAGATAAGCCTTTTGATTTTATCCCTTTACCCTGTTTTTATTCGTGAAAAACTATGAGTTCGACTTGGAATAACTGTCTTTCCCGACTTGAAAATGAAATTCCCTCTTCAGATTTTAGTACCTGGGTTAGGCCTTTGCAGGTAGAAGAAAATGAGAGCCAAATAAAGCTACTAGCCCCAAATCGCTTTGTCCTTGACTGGGTTAAGCAGCACTATTTTACTAAATTTGAGGATGCAGTTTATGAATTTTCTAATGGAACATTAAGCCTTTATTTAGAAATTGGTTCTAAATCTCAGAAAATTATTCCGTCTAAAAAAATTAAAAAAAATACTGGGGCAAGAACAATACAAAAGAAACATCCCAGTTTTTTAAATAAAGCCTTTACCTTTGAGCGATTTGTTGAAGGACAGTCTAATCAACTAGCAAAAGCTGCGGCTTTTCAAGTGGCTGAAAATAGGGGAAAATCCTATAACCCGTTATTTATTTACGGTAACTCAGGACTTGGAAAAACCCATTTAATGCACGCGATTGGCAATGCTATTGCTAAGGAAAAACCTCATATTAATGTAGTTTACCTTCATTCTGAAAAATTTGTTAGTGATATGGTTAAAGCTTTACAGCAAAACGGCTTTTCAAAATTTAAAGATTATTATCGTAGTATTGATGTGTTATTGGTCGATGACATTCAATTCTTAGCAGGAAAGGAACGTTCACAAGAAGAATTCTTTCACACATTTAACAGTCTTTTAGATAAAAAACACCAAATTATTTTAACTTGCGATCAATATCCAAAGGAAATTACAGGGCTAGAAGACCGATTAAAATCACGTTTTGGTTGGGGATTACCCGTTGCCATAGAGCCGCCTGATTTAGAAACGCGAACAGCTATTTTAATGAAAAAAGCCAGTATTATGGAAATAAACCTTCCTCAAGAGGTCGCTTTTTTTATTAGTAAACGCGTCCCTTCTAATGTAAGAGATTTGGAAGGGGCTTTAAGACGTGTCATTGCTAATGCACAGTTTACAGGGGAGGCAATTACTTTAGAGTTTACTAAACAGTCTTTGCAAGATTTAATTTCTTTACAAGAAAGGCGCGTGAACATTGATAATATTCAAAAAACAGTGGCTGAATATTTTAAACTTAAAGTAACTGATTTATGCTCTAAAGCACGAAAACAAACGATTACCCGCCCAAGACAAGTTGCTATGGCTTTGGCAAGAGAATTGACAACGCATAGTTATCCTGAAATTGGACATGCTTTTGGTGGTAGAGATCATACAACGGTTATTAACGCTTGTAAACGTGTTGATGAACTTAAATCCTGCAATATAAAATTTAATGAAGATTACATGAATTTACTTAGAACACTTTCACACTAATTTAGCCTTCTAATTCTTACTTTTATCCCTTATGAAATTTATTATTAATAGAGAACAAATTTTAACCCCGCTACAACAAATTGTTAGTGTCATTGAAAAACGACAAACAATGCCTATTTTATCAAATGTACTTATTGTCGTTAGTGAACAACAATTAACGCTTACGGGGACAGATCTTGAAATTCAAATTGTTGCTAAATTAAACTTACAAGAATTTGAAGTGGGTGAAATTACTGTACCTGCTAGGAAATTCTTAGATATTTGTCGCTTACTTCCTTCTGAATCTGAAATAAAAATTGAACAAAAGGGCGATAAAGTTAAAGTGGTTTCAGGGCGAAGTCGTTTTTCTTTATCTTCATTAGATGCCGATGATTATCCTGAGTTTTCAGAAAATGAATTGCCACATAGTTTTATTATTAATGCAGGACGTTTCAAAAAGTCATTAAATAAAACTCTATTTTGCATGGCAAATCAAGATGTTCGTTATTATTTGAATGGCTTAATGCTTAATATCTCAAATAGTAAATTGAAACTTGTCGCCTCCGATGGACATCGTTTATCCATTTACAAAGGCGAAATAGGAATTGAAACAGGTTTTGAAGAGCGTATTATTATTCCTAGAAAAGGTGTCATAGAATTAAGTCGCTTACTTGATGATCCTGAAGTTGAGTTAGAAATTCAATTTTCAAATAGTAATATTAGGATTATCATTAAAGAACTCGTGTTTTCGGCTAAATTAGTGGATGCAAAATATCCTGATTTTAGTAAAGTGTTTGAACAAGATTTTTTTGAAACGATTCAAATTCCAAAACAACGTTTAAAAGAAGCCCTAAACCGTGTTTCTATTTTGGCTAATGAAAAATTTAAAGGAGTAGGGTTTGATATTAGTGAAAATTTATTAAAAATTTCAACTCATAACCCAGAACATGACGAAGCCGAAGAAGAGTTAATTATTGATTATCAAGGTGAAGCATTGTCGATTGCTTTTAATGCGCAATATTTATTAGATGCGATTTCTAATTTAGATTCTGAACAAGCCCAATTAACGATTGCCAAAAATGCCAGTAGCTGTTTTATAGAAGATATGAGTGAAAAAACCTTTAAATTTATTGTTATGCCAATGCGTTTATAAAATTTAATGACACCCCTTAAACAACGACTACACGCCCTCCCGTATTTTGAGAATAGTGTTGCATTATTCACCACAATAGCACATCAATCGTGGGCTATTTTTCTTGATAGTGCTTATCCTTATAACCAGCAAGGGCGTTATGATATTTTTTCATCTAATCCCCACTGTACTTTAGTTACACGAGGTCAAATAACGACGGTTACCCAAAAAGAAAAGTGTTATCAATCAACCGTTGACCCCTTTTCATTAATCAAGCAATACCTACCTTCTATTAAAACAAACCATGATTTGCCTTTTAATGGGGGGTTATTAGGTTATTTTTCTTATGACTTAATGCGCCGTTTAGAAAAACTGCCTAATTTAGCAAAAGATGAAGAACAAATTGCCGAAATGGCCGTAGGGATTTATTCATGGGCGGTTATTGTCGATCATCAACAGCAACAAAGTTGGCTCGTAGGCGTAGATATAGAAAGCGGTCACTGGCAACAGTTAATTAATCAATTTAGTTTTTTAACACCTGTTATAGAAAAAAATAACTTTCATGTATTGCAAAAACCACAGTCAAACATGAGCCGAGATTTTTATGCACAGGCTTTTAATAAAATTAAATATTATTTAACCGAGGGCGATTGTTATCAAGTGAACTTAACCCAGCGTTTTCAAGCCCCTTGTGAAGGCGATCCTTGGGTTGCTTATCAAAAATTACGTGAAATAAATCCCGCTCCTTTTTGTGCTTATTTAAATTGTCCAGAAGTACAAGTTTTAAGCTCATCACCCGAACGTTTTTTAAAACTAACGAAGGGTGAGGTGGAAACTAAGCCTATCAAAGGGACACGACCTAGAAAAAAAGAGGTTGTTGAAAACCAACAGCAAATTAATGATTTACTTAATAGTGAGAAAGATCGTGCTGAAAATTTAATGATTGTTGATTTATTGCGTAATGATATGAGTAAGAGCTGTGCAACGGGAACTGTTAATGTACCCTTATTATTTGATGTTGAAAGTTATGCAACGGTTCATCATTTGGTGAGTACTGTTAAAGGGGTTTTGGAAAAAAACAAGCAGGGAGTGGATTTATTTAAAAGTTGTTTTCCTGGGGGGTCAATTACGGGCGCGCCAAAAATTCGAGCAATGGAAATTATTGAAGAATTAGAGCCGAATCGCCGTGGAATTTATTGTGGTTCAATTGCTTATATGGGGTTTAATGGCAATATGGACAGTAATATTACGATTAGAACTTTAGTTCATTCAAATAATAGTATTCGTTTTTGGGCAGGGGGGGGTATTGTTTATGATTCTGTTATGGAAGATGAATATCAAGAAAGTTTTGATAAGGCAGCGGCTATGTTAGATTTGTTAGCGCATTTTTGTTAGATAAATAGCATGGTAAACCGTATAAGAGGCTGTGAAAGTATTCACCATTTTAAAATAATATAGCACAATCATCATAACACTATAAATAAGATGACCTTTCGACGTTACCAACCTTTCTTAAACGATAGGAGGGTAGTCAATCTTTGTTACATTTTAAATAAAAGCGAAACTGTTAGTTGCTAAAAATATATAATGATCGTTTAATCTTGATAATTTTAAATTCTTTCGGCTATGGATATGGATAAAACAACCCGCTTACTTTATCTTCAAGCAATGGGCGTTGAAACTTGGAAATTAAAGCCTCAGTTGGCCACAAAAAATGTGGTTGAAAAAAACTTATTAACTGATGATAAACCTTCAAAAATACTCACAATAGAAGAAAATTGGAAAGAATTGGCTCAAGATATTCGTGTTTGTCAAAAGTGTGAACTTTATAAAACCCGTAAGAAAACTGTTTTTGGATCAGGAAACTTTAATGCGGATTGGTTATTTATCGGTGAAGCCTCTGGTGAAAATGAAGATTTACAAGGGCTACCTTTTGTTGGCAATGCGGGCTTATTATTAACTGAAATGATGCGAGCTTTGGGGTTAAAACGAGAAAATGTATTTATTACCAATCTTTTAAAATGTAGACCGCCAGATAATCAAGATCCAAAAGTTAATGAAATAACGGCCTGTTATGATTATTTGAAACGTCAACAGGCTTTAATTAACCCTAAAATTATTATTGCTGTAGGAAAGGTTGCCGCCCAAAAATTACTTAAATCCACGGCCCCTATAAAAGAACTTCGAGGCGTGGTACATAAAATAGATAACATTCCTTTAGTGGTGATTTATCATCCTGCTTATCTATTACGCTTTTTAGGAAAAAAGCGTATCGCTTGGCAGGATTTACAGCTTGCTTTAAAAACTTACCAGCTATTACAAGAAGAATGAATTTATTAAACCTAATTAAAAATTTAGTGACTTATGATGCCGATAGAGAGTTTTATGCTAAAGTTTTTCCAGATTCTGTCAGTATCGTGGATTTAGTACGGTTAAGAAAAATGCACAAGGATGATTTGCCCCATGTTTTAAAAATTGAGGCTAAAAATTATCAATACCCTTGGAGTGAAAATGTTTTTAAAGACTGCTTTATTGCTACCACTTATAGCAACTGGGTTTGTGAAGATGAGACTGAAAATATTATTGGTTATGCTGTGTTATCAGTCGGGGCAGGTGAAGCGCATGTTATCAATATTTCTATTGACCCAGAAGTTCAAGGTTTGGGCATTGGTCATAAAATGATGACACATTTGATTGAAATTTCAGGTAAAAAAGCGGAAACAATGTTTTTAGAAGTGCGTCCTTCAAATCAAGGCGCAATCAATTTATATAATAAGTTGGGCTTTAACGAAGTAGGTTTGAGAAAAGGCTATTATCCCGCTGAAAATGGTCAACGGGAAGATGCGGTTATTTTAGCGTTGGAATTAGTCAGCTTATTTTAAGAGACACGAAGCATCGTGTCTCTATAATCATAGGTTACTGTCCTCGAAAATCACTTAAATGTTGATTCAATTCCTTGACTAATGATTCTGATAACTCTCCTGAGTTAATTAATTGTTTTTCGGTATCTTTCATTAACTCCCTTAATTCTTTTGCCGCATCGGGCGTTGAATCTATAAATTCAATCCCTTGTTTCTTTAATGCTATACTCGCTTTATGATTATCTTCACGACTATGTTGGTTAATATCGGCTAATACCTTGGTTAATATGGTTTTAACTGCGATTTGATCTTCTTGGCTCAGTTTTTCAAAATCCTTTTTATTTAACGCTAATATCCCAAAAACATAGGACAAGGGAAGTGTAGTTAAATATTTAATTTTGGTATGCCATTGCAAGGCTAATGCACCCATTGGAGAGGATGCAACCACATTAACCATTCCTGTTTGTAGTCCCATCAAAACATCCCGTATGGGTAGTGGAATTGGAGCAACAGAAAAAGCCTTTTGTGCGGCAATCGCTATTTTATTATTCTCAGGTGCCCAAGCCTTTTGACCCTTCATATCGGCTAAATTGCGAATAGGTTTCGTTGACATTAAATAAGTCATTCCGATTTCAACAAATCCAAAACTGATAATCCCTTTTTCTGCTAATCCTTGGTTCAACTTGGCATCCATTTTACGACGGATATAATCAATTTCTTCTAAAGAACGAAATTTTAAGACTAAATTATAAAGCTGAATATCAGAGTAGATTGAACTTAAGCCTGAATTAGTTAAAGCCGCGCCATTGAGTTGCTTAAAGCGCATTTTTTTTAAAACGCTCTTATCATCTCCCATCACTCCACCTGGGTAGAGCTTAAATTTAACCCGTCCATTGGTTTGAATTTCTATTTCTTTGCTTGCAGTACGGATACCTTCCATCCAATAAGAGCCTTCAGGTGAAAGGCTGGCAATTTTAAAGGTTACCGCTTCTGCGTAATTTGAAATAAAAAATAATAAACACAGATAAAAAAAATGTTTCATAGTAAGTTGCCTAATTTTGTTAAAAATAATCATTGGCGGATTTTAATAATTCTTTTGCCTGCTGCTTGGCAGTCATATTAATCAAGGTTAAATTAGTTTGTTTTGCATCAGCCGCCATGACTTGATTTAATAAATCATCATGTAATTTTCGATCAAACAATAACCGCGCATAATGTTTGGCGTACAACACTTTGACCATTAAATTTTTATTTTCCGATAATTTAATGGCTTGTTCAAAATATTGTTTACCCAGCTCTGGATTACCCCCTAATCCAGGGGGTAATAAACTTTCAAGCACCGCTAAATATAAATAACCTGCCCCTTGTTGATAGTTTTCATCAAGCTTAACTAATTGGCTCATAATGGTTTTAACTTGTGCCAATTGAGCAATCGCATTCATATCTGATTTATGCGCTTGTATCCATGATGCCCAAGCACTACCTAAGGTGTAAAGCACTTTCAAATCATTTTGCGTACTTTGTTGAATAATAGTTTCAAAATCGGGAAAAACAAGTTGTTCTAATTGACAAAAGTCATCTTTTTGTAGGCAGGCTGCTCGTAATCCAAAATGAAAAGCTTTATCCGTTAATGCTTTTAATCGTAACTTATCTTTATTAATGAGGCCTGCATAAGAACGGTAAAGTGTTGAGGTCGATAATAATAATTTTTGATTATCCACTTGTTGCTTAATTAAAGCTTCTTGCATTAAAAGGTAAGCAGGAATAGCATCTGCCACTGTTTGAGGATCATTGTGATTTAAAACAACATAATTGAAGTTTTGAGAAAAATCCTCGCTCATAGAAGAGAGTAAAGAACCACAAGCGGTTAAGGTCAGGCTGCTAGATAAAAGGATTGTTTTTAAGAGGGGTCTGATAAAAAGCCTCATTTTTTCTCATCCAACATTTTTTCCAAACGTTCACAAAAAATTTTTAATACTTTAACACGGGCATATTTTTTGTCATTGCCTTCGACTAATATCCATGGTGCATTTTGAGTGCTGGTTCGAGTAACCATTTCATTGACAGCCAATTGATAATCATCCCATTTTTCACGATTACGGTAATCTTCCTCCGTGATTTTATGTTTTTTGTAACTAATTTGTTCACGTGCTTTGAAACGGGCAAGTTGCTCGTCTTTATCAATATGCAGCCAAAATTTTAACACCATAATACCGTGTGCGGTCATCGCTTCTTCAAAATTAACGATTTCACTATAAGCCTGCATCCATTGTTTTTCTGTTGCAAAGCCTTCCACACGTTCAACCAAAACCCGACCATACCAACTTCGGTCATATATAGTTAATAAACCTGCACGGGGAATATGTCGCCAAAAACGCCATAAATAATGCTGTTGCTGCTCTTCATCAGTTGGGGCTGCAATCGGTATAATTTGATAACCTCTGGCATCAACCGCATGGGTTAAACGACGAATTGCCCCGCCTTTTCCGCCAGCATCCCAGCCTTCAAAGACTAAAATACTAGAACGTTTTTTATTATGTGCTTGTCTTGACAGTTTGTTTAGTTTTCCCTGATATAAGCTTAATTGCCGAGAATAATTTTTTTTATCTAATTTTAATGATAAATCGAGTGAATCTAATAAATTTTGTTGATTTAAATGAACAATTTTTCTTGTTGTATCATTAGCTTTAATCGCTTTAGTGGTTTTACGTTTATTGATGTGTTGTTGGATACGGCTTAATATATGTTGAGCTACGGTTAAACTGCTATAACGAATATCTGCTCCCTCAACAACAAGCCATGGCGCATCCCCAGTACTGGTTTCAGTTAAGACTTTTTCAGCCACACTTAAAAAAGCATCATAAAGTTTGAGATGTTTTTTGTCACGATCAGTGACTTGCCAGCGAGTCTCAGGATTTTTTTCTAAAGCTTTTAAACGTTTTTTTTGCTCATCTTTTTTAAGATGTAGCCAGCATTTAATAATTAATGCGCCATCATCAATAAGTTCTTGCTCTAATTGACGTATTTCCATTAACTCAACTTGAATAATATTATTATCTGTTTTACCATAAACCCGTTGTGATAAGGGGTCGCTGTACCAAGAACCTACATAAATACCAATAGAGCCTTTAGGAGGTAAAGTACGCCAAAAACGCCAAAATTTAGGGCGTTCTTTTTCTTCGTCACTCGGTGTATCAAAAGCCACCGTACGCATGTAACGAGGGTCAAGCCATTCATTGAGTAGGTTAATGACTTCCCCTTTACCGCCACCATCTACACCTGAAATAAGAATAATAACAGGAAAATCACAGCTCTTTAGTTGTTGTTGAATTAATAATAACTCTGTTCTAAGCTCAGATATTTGAGCGTTATAATCAGGTTTACTAATGGTATGTCCTAATTCGGCAATTTCAAACATGGGTTTTCTCCTTAATATTTTTAAGCGTTAATAGTTAATTATCTTTGTAGATTACAAAAAATATTTTGAAAAATAAATTAATGGAATGTTGGAGTCCAAAACATGTTTTGGACTCCGATGTACATTTTTGTCATGTATATGAGGTTAATTATAGTTACAATTTTGGCGAGCAATTTAAAACGGGACAAAGTGGGTAATAAAAAGTAACTATAAGCTTGTATTTCAAGTAGATTAAGCCCTTTTTAACAATTACAATAATATTTTAATGACTTTTATTTTACTTAATGATAAAGTGTGGTTTCAGTGAGAAAACTAATTCACTTAACCTTTAAAATCAATATATTAGGAATATAATATGAAAAAAATAATTTGTATCGCTTTACTGGCTATGACATCTTCGTGGGCTTATGCAGTTGATTTAACAGATGTGGTTTCTGCAACAAAATCTGTCGCAAAAACAACAGAAGCTGTTGCAGAAGCTATTGCGGATAAAAAAGATGCACCCGCAGCAACTGATGAAAAAGCAGCAACTGATGAAAAAGCAGCAGGTACACCCGCAGCAACTGATAAAAAAGCAGCAACTGACGAAAAAGCAGCAGATGCACCCGCAGCAACTGATAAAAAAGCAGCAACTGACGAAAAAGCAGCAG
>DAOUTG010000107.1 GCA_030626845.1 Methylococcaceae bacterium | reverse complement strand
TTGCGCTAAATTATAGGATGTGCTGAGGCACGAAGCGCATCTTTCGAGTAAAATAACACGAATGATGCGCCTCCTATCGTCGGCACATCCTATGTAGCCCATCTTATCGCGTTAATTTAGAAAACCCAGAATCTGATTTTAAATCAAAGTCTTCCGTATTGTTATTCGCACTGTATGGAACAATGGCAAAGTCCTTAATATAACGATTGCCATTGGTATCAATAATAAATTTAGCTTGATTATCAATTTTGAATGCAGTGGTCTCCCAAATATAACTACGTTCTAGATAATTGTCTTTTCCATCATCATAAGCTGACTGTTGAAGTCCTATCCATAACTTGTCAATACCAATTGCATTAGCTATTTCATATTTCGTATAGTAGGGGGTTTCTGCGGTATTAGGTGCTAAACTTGCTGTTGTAGATGAAAAAAATAATTTAATAACGTCAAAAAATGCAGGTGAAGCAAAACGACCTGGACCTGTTGTCATGTATTCATTGACATCAACACTTATCTCTTTTATTGCATTTGATGGACGAATAATGCTTTCGCTTTCAAGGTTATCTGGAATATTTTTATCGCCATACAAATAAAGATTTGTTATTTCTTCTGAGGTTAATAAACTCATAAATATTCTCCTAAATAATGATTGTTATACTAATTCCCAAATTAGTTCACCACAGTTACTAATACCTGGGAATATCTCAACTTTTTTAACTTGCCCTATACCATTATCATCACGGTATCTAGCTATATATCTAACTCCTACAATTGCAGACCAACCTGTTAAACGCTGCCAACAACTAATTGGATTCGCTTCATAATCTGATGTAATGTAGTTTAGAGTTATTTTGCAACAATTTGGATTTAATCTCAGAAACTCCTCAATATTTTTGTAAGGAATTGGTTCATGGGGTAAGTACTTCTCTCTTCCTCGTTTAAGCTTGCTATTTTTCATGGATTTAATATATTGAATAGATTTAAGTGCATTTTTTTCTCTTATAAGTATGTATTTAATCACTAAGTTTATTTTTTCCTCATTACTTAAAAAAACGCTTCTCACTATAGCAAAAACCAAAATAGTTTAAATTTAAAATAATAACGCTGATACTCACAAAAAAAAGGAACACTATAGCCTGTTGAAATAAAAATTTAACCTTTATAATTCAATAATTTATAGTTTTTCAGGGGTAAAAACAACACCTAAACTTGCTTTTATTTTTCTGACAAACCAACAATCAATAACTTAGGTAAAAATAGCAAAATTGAACGCGTTACAATTCGCCATCTTATCGTAATGTTATTTTCTCAGCTTATAGATTTAAAACATTAGTTTTTATTATCAGTGTTTCGACAGCCTAGGTCAGGTCTTTTATTTTGCACTCTTAAAATTTTGGTTCTATCCTAAATTGAGCGATTGCAAAATGCAAGACTTGACCCTTTTTTCTTCTTTTTTCTTTCCTATAATTTCATATTCAAGTAATGAAATAGAATCTATAAAATCTATGGTACCAATGACAATTACTGGTAAACTAGGATATGCAACTGGAAAATATTGGGTTACTATTAAAAATAATAAAGTTATCTATATTTCGCCATGGTTAAGTGAGAAAAGCATAGAAAACATAAATGCTTTTAATGAAAAATATGGTGGGATTATTAACTTAAAAGGCTTAACTAAGGTGATTTAGTGATTACAGGGGATATTCCGCTGGCATCCGAAGTGATCGACAACGGTGGAAAAGCACTTAATCCGCGTGGTGAAATGTACTCAACGGAAAATATTAAAATGTCGTTAGCTATGCGGGATCTTATGGGCAGTTTGCGTTCAAGTGGAGTAGAAACAGGTGGGCAATCGGCATTTAGTCAAACTGAACGTAATGCTTTTGCCAATAATTTGGATAAATGGCTAGTTCAAAATACTAAATAATATGCGTATTAAAGGAAAAATAAATTCGTGGAATGATGATAAAGGGTTTGGCTTTATTACGCCGTTAAAAGGGGGAGTACAACATTTTATTCATATAACGGCATTTAATAATCGCAAACGCAAACCTAAAATTAATGAAATAGTCACTTATGCTTTATCAAAGGATAAAAAAGGGCGATCCTGTGCAAAAAAAGCGACTTTAGCGGGCGATAAATTACCGCAAAAAAAATTAAAAAAAGGTCAGTTTTCTATCATTTTGGCACTGTTGTTTTTTGTTATCGTCATCGTTTCTGTTTTTATGACTCAAATGCCTTTTTTAGTTTTACCTTTTTATGGGGTGATGAGTTTGGTTACTTTTTTAGTTTATGCAAAAGATAAATCAGCCGCTCAAAAAGGAAAATGGCGAACCTCTGAGGCTACGTTACATTTATTATCTTTAGCGGGTGGTTGGTTGGGTGCTGTCTTTGCTCAACAAACATTACGCCATAAATCTCAAAAACAAAGGTTTCGTTTTGTGTTTTGGGTAACGGTTTTTCTTAATTGTGCGATGTTTTTTTGGCTACATACGGCAACAGGCATGATGGCTTTACAGATGTTAATTTCTAAAATAGGGTGATTTTTATTTATGACTAAAAAACTTTTTCTGCTGTTATTATTTCCATTGACGTGTTTTAGTTTGGATTTGCCAAAGCAATCTGCGGTTTCGGGAGGTCTTATTTATATTCCACTAACAGATATAAGCTAGCCAGCTCCTGTGGTTTATTTTCAAAATAAGCGAGCGTTAGTTTTTCAAAATGATGATTGGTGGCAAACGGTGGTGGGAATTCCATTAGAGACTAAAGCAGGTCGGTACGAAATTCAGCTTAAAACAGAGGCGGGTGGAACAGATGTTCCTTTTTTGGTTAAAGCTAAAGAGTATCCCGCGCAGTATTTGGTGATTAAAAATAAGCGTATGGTTAATCCGAATCTAAAGGATTTAGAAAAAATAAAGGCGGATCGTATCCTTATTATGGAATCTTTAAATGCATGGACAGATCAGCTTTCGATAGATTTCAATTTTAAAACACCTGTTGATGGACGATTAAGCAGTCGTTTTGGTTTACGACGTTTTTTTAATAAACAACCGCGTAATCCGCACAGTGGCTTGGATATTGCCGCGCCGAGAAAAATCACCTGCGATGGCAAGAGTCATTAATACGGGTAACTATCATTATAATGGTAACACGGTATTTTTAGATCATGGTCAGGGATTGATTACGGGTTATTTTCACATGAATAAAATCAAAGTTCAGGTAGGGCAGTATGTTCAACAAGTCGATGTATTAGGCACAATTGGGAGTACAGGTAGAGTGACAGGTCCACATTTACATTGGAATGTTTATTTAAACGGTACAAAAGTTGATCCTGCGTTGTTTATTGCTAAAGATATTCCGCGATTAGCGGCAAGAAATAAGGTTAAGAAAAATAAATCTAAAAAGTAAACCGTATCAAATATTGAAAGCAATCTATTAAGAACCTTCATTTAGTCTGTTTTTGTCTTTTTCAGATGTTATCATCATCTATACATAGTGTGATTTTTTGCTTAGGCAAGGGTTGCAGTGGTTTTAAAAATAAAAAATTGACCGAAATTTTGCGAATAATCATAATATTTTAAGAGAAATTGGCTTTTTTTGATGTTTTTATAGAAAATCTAAATTAATTTTAGAGTCATTAGGGTATGTTTAGGGCAGGGTGTGCTAATTTATTTTTAAGATAAGATTTTGAAATATAAGTATTTTTAAATATTTCGTGTTTTATTTGTGAAATAGTGTTGACGGAAAAATTTTCCGATGTATAATACGCCTCTCTTTCAGCGACATACTAGTTTCTGACAGAGGTTACGGAAAACAAATTTTAAACAAGGTGTTGACAAAAATGATCGTTAGGTTATAATGGTCGGCTCACTAAGGAGGGTTGCTTAACTCTTTAAAGTGAATTAAGAACTTTGGTTCTTACGCTCTTTAACAAATAAATCGAAATAATTTGTGTGGGTACTTGTACTTGAATAGTAAGTTTGTAAAAATATTCGAGACAGTATTTACACGGTCATTTATTAATTTAAATGGTTATGTTTAATTCTGAATCGAGTCAAGATTTTTTGGTTGGTTTATCTTTATAAAATCAACAAATACAAGTTTAAACTGAAGAGTTTGATCATGGCTCAGATTGAACGCTGGCGGTATGCTTAACACATGCAAGTCGAACGGTAACAGGAAAAGCTTGCTTTTCGCTGACGAGTGGCGGACGGGTGCGTAATGCGTAGGAATCTGCCTAGTAGTGGGGGACAACTCGGAGAAATCCGAGCTAATACCGCATAAGCCCTACGGGGGAAAACGGGGGATCTTCGGACCTCGTGCTATTAGATGAGCCTATATTAGATTAGCTTGTTGGTGAGGTAA
>DAOUTG010000112.1 GCA_030626845.1 Methylococcaceae bacterium | reverse complement strand
GATAATACCAATCTGTTTGGTGAAAACACTGTTTTTTTGGATTATTTAAAAAATTATACGCAGGTTGACGGTGAAAATTTACACGAACGCTTACAAACGTTATTTAAGGTACTTAATCAACCGACTAAGAAACGCTTAAAAAACTTGCCTGAACATTTAGCCGCTTTTCCTTATATTAATGGGGCTTTGTTTGAGGGAGCATTAGAGGATTGTTATTTTGATGAGGAAGTGCGGACTATTTTAATTGAGTGTTGTGAACTGGATTGGAGCGAGATTAGCCCTGCTATTTTCGGTTCTTTATTTCAAGCGATTATGCACTTTGATGATGAGAAAGCGGGCGGAAAGACTAAGAAACGTCGTGAATTTGGGGCGCATTACACCAGTGAAGAGAATATTTTAAAAACGATTGATCCTTTATTTATGGATGCTTTACGAGCTGAATTTGAGCATATTAGTCCTAAAGGTAGTCGTGTTGGTAAGGTTAAGACGGCTAAGTTGGCGGTGTTTCATCAAAAGTTAGCGGCTTTGAATTTTTTTGATCCTGCCTGTGGTTGTGGTAACTTTTTGATTGTTGCTTATCGGGAGTTACGGTTATTAGAATTGGACGTTATTCATGCACAGTTTAGTAAGGCGAAATCGGCACAATTATCGGTTGAAACTTTAATTAAATGTGATGTTGACCAGTTTCATGGGATTGATATTGATGGCAGTGCGGTTAATATTGCGACGGTGGCAATGTGGTTGACGGATCATCAAATGAATTTAAAAGTGCAGGAATTGGGGAATTATTTTAATCGGATCCCGTTGATAAAAAAGGCGAATATTGTTCATGCTAATGCCTTGCAGCTTGATTGGGAAACAGTGATTGCACCTGAAAAGTGTAGTTTTATTATGGGGAATCCGCCTTTTTTAGGCAAGAAAGAACAATCAAAAGAGCAAAAAGTGGATTTACAAGCATTAACAAAATCTATAAAAGGTGCGGGTGTTTTGGATTATGTTGTAGGTTGGCATATTAAAGCAACGCATTTTATCGCTAAAAACCCGAATATTTTAGTCGCTTTTGTTTCGACAAACAGTATTTGTCAAGGTGAGCAAGTAGGTGTTTTATGGTCTTATTTATTAGCTAAAGGGGTTAAAATTCGTTTTGCTTATCGTACTTTTAAATGGAGTAATGAAGGCAAAGGGGTTGCTGCTGTGCATTGTGTGATTGTAGGTTTTGGGATAAATGAACCAGAACAGCGTTTTATTTTTCAAAATGATGAAGTCATCAAGGCAAATAATATTAACCCTTATTTAGTTGATGCGGTTAATGTTCTTATCGGAAATCGTAAACTCCCAATAAGTGATAGTCCTCTTATGAATTATGGGAGTATGCCTATTGATAATGGGCATTTAATTTTATCAGAAGAAGAAAAAGAAGAATTATTAAATGAATCAATGTCTAATGAAAAATATGTTTTTCAATACATGGGAGGAAACGAATTAATTAACAATAAAAAAAGATATTGTTTATGGTTAGAGCAAGCAGAGCCTAAATATATAGCAAAAAGTGTATTTATATCTAATCGAATTAAGAAAGTTAAAGAGTTTAGAAGTTCAAGTAAACGTCCAGCAACACAAGATCTTGCTAATTATCCTTCTCTTTTTGGGGAAAGAAGGCAGTCTAATGCTGATTATTTATTGTTGCCAAAAGTTTCATCTGAAAATAGAGACTTTATGCCTATAGGTTTTATTGATGCTTCCATCGTTGCCAATGGTAGTGCTTTAATTTTATCAAATGCAACCAAATACCATTTTGGCATTCTTCAATCGAGTATGCACAACGCTTGGATGCGAACTGTTTGTGGAAGAATGAAAAGTGATTATCAATATTCAGTCAGTATTGTTTACAACAACTTTCCTTGGGCAAAACCAAACGAAAAACAAATCAAAGCCATTGCAGTAAAAGCCCAAGCTGTTTTAGATGCGCGATCAGAACATAAAACATCAACCCTAGCTGATTTATATCATCCATTAACCATGCCACCTAATTTAGTCAAAGCCCATAATGCCCTAGATAAAGCAGTCGATGCCGCTTATGGGTATAAAGGCAAAAAAGACGATGCCGCACGGGTTGCCTTTTTGTTTGAACGTTATCAAGAATTGATTGATGGGTTAGAGTAAAGGATAAGTTATTTATCTTGAGGCTTAAAACATAATACCAAAGGAACATGCCTGACTTTAAACTCCAGACCTGTTCTTTGGTGGTTATGGCTTGAATAAAACGATAAGCTGTTATTAGGACAAGGCGTTATTTTAAGTTCTTCTATATCATCTTGTTTTTCTAAATGTTCTTTCCATTTATCCATAACATTTTTGGCATTAATATTACGAATATAAATTAACAAACCACCCTGACAATTATTATCATTCCCTGTTGAATATCGAGTCGTTAATTGATTAAATCCTTTAAGTAACCAAGCATAATCTTTATGAATCTTTGCCTCGCCTATCCATAGCCAGTTTTTAATTGGCTTTTTTACCACTAAATCCGCATGTCCTCCAATTTTTGTTTCATGAGATGAATCGTACCCCATAAAGTGCAATGAATTTATTATCTGAATAGTTAAAGCATCTTCGCTAGTTTTAATTAATAATTCAGGGTTTTCTTCCATTTTTGAAACAATTTTATCTATATCATCATATAAAACTGAAATAAATTCTTCATAAGTTCCAGCTAACATACGATTAGCAAAATTCCCTATTCCAACGACATCATCACTAAAACTGTTAAGATTTTCTAAACTTAATTTTAAATCTTTGTGCATTAATTTTGAATTTCTTGGATAAATGAGCTAGGTGTAAAATACATGACAACCTTATCTTCAAAGTTTTCAATATATTCTCCCGTTCTAGGGTGTACTAATTTTCCTATTTCTTGAGCATGTCTAATGTCTTTATTATCTAAATCAAAGGATTCATCGTATTCATCTATAAATTCAAAATGCGGTGATAAAATAGAGACTCTATCGCCAGATAAATATTGAATGGCTTTTAATAAATCAATATCAGATATATTTTTCTTAATAGCGATTTTAAGGCTACCATACGTTAAATGTTTTAACTGACTAAATGGACGAGATAACAAGTAATCAAAAATGTTTACGCACACAGAAAATTGCAAAGATGAGTTTCCCCAATCTTCTGCAAAGTGCAAATATATTTCATTTTTAAGTTGATTATTCATTTTGTTATAAAAAGCTATTTAATTTTCCAATGACAAAATTATAGTCATAAATTCCAATACAGTTACTAATAATTACATTATCTAATGTACTACTTGAGTGACTTAACATTCTTGCATAACCAGGTAATAAAAGTTCTGGCTGTGTTACTAATGTTGCTACAATGATACATTCCCATGTTGCCGCAATCTTATAAGTCGCAAGATTGCCATCAACAGCCGCACTCCCGCCTTGATGATAAGCTTCGCCTCGTAAACATTCATGTCTGCGGCGCATTTTTTCATGTTTAATTGAACCTGTTTCGGTTGTAAAGGCTAATTCACAAATACGACCTTCTTTAGAGCGGTAAAGTTTATCAATCGCAGGAAATAAATTAATAGGATTTTCCAATTTGTATTCAGCCGCGATAAGTTTTGTCACTAATTTTTGAAATTGCTGTTGAATTTGGAAAAAACCTGCTCGCCTTTCATCAGACGATACATTGCTGCTTGTATCAAGTCTAATTTCAATTCGGTTCGTTAATGGATCTAAAATAACAAGATCAAAACATTGTTTATCGTATTTTTTGATTCCATATATTTCTGAAAAATTGCCTAATTCAGACTGAACTTTATCAGGAGATATTTCTACACGCTCACTACTATGCCGTTTTG
>DAOUTG010000006.1 GCA_030626845.1 Methylococcaceae bacterium | reverse complement strand
TTTTATCTTTACCCTGAGATTTAAAGTAGATACCTTATTTACATAAGGTTAGTATTTAATTCTTACCCAATTTCTAGTTTCGCTTAGTAAACTAAGCCAGAGCTTGAAAGACAATAAGCTACCCCCATAGAACCTACGGTTAAAAAGTAAAAACAAGGAACATTTATATGAAAATTCTGGTTTTTAACACCTTTAAGATATATACTTTTAAATAATTATAGCTAATTTATAAATAGAAATTTAAGAACAGTTAGTAACTCTTTTGAGCGAACAGGAATAAACATGAAAAAAACAATAATAAAATTAAATAAAACGCTGTTAATAAGCGCAACCAGTCTTATTTTATCTATGGGAAGCGTTCAAGCCAATTCTGATATGCACCAATTATATGAAGATAATTGTGCCAGTTGCCATGGTTCAGATCATGGGGGTTATTTAGCGCCTGCCTTAAATTCTACGACTTTAAAAGGACGTAGCCCAACCGCTCTGCGTTCGTTGATTATGACGGGAAGCTTTGAAACTTTAATGCCTCCTTTTTATGGAAAGTTAAGCGATAGTGAAATTCGTTCCATGGTTAAACATTTGCAATCCACGCCTAAGCAAGATAATCCGCCGTGGACAATGCAGGATATGAAAGCTTCGTTAAAAGTTTATGTCAAGGATGAGTCTACTTTACCTGAAAAGCCTAATTATCAAATTGATAGTATGGATAATTTAATCGGGGTTGCAGCACGGGGTAAGTATGGTCGAGGGTCAGGCTCAAAAGCTGTTTTTATTAATAGTAAAACCCATGAAAAAGTAGGCGAAATTGCAACAGGAACGGCTGCACATATTATTGACTTTAATCCTGCTAATCCTCGTTGGGCTTATGTTAAAACGGATACCGCTGAAATTTTTAAAGTAGATTTATATTCTATGAAAGCGGTACGCAGTATTAAAACAGGTCTTAATGGTCCTTCACTGGGGGTTTCTCGCGATGGTAAATACCTTATGGCAGGCTCGTTTGTCCCCCATAATGCGGTTATTTTAGATGCAAATACTTTAGAGCCGCTAAAAACCTTTGAATTAGAAGGCGTTGATCTTGATGGCAAAATGGTTACTTCTGATTCAGGGATGATTATTGGAACACCTTATGCTGATATTTTTGCAATTGCGCTAGAAAATGCAGGACAAGTTTGGGTGGTTGATTTAAAAGATGACTTTCCTGTTACTAAAATAAAAAATGTGGGGCGGCATTTACATGATGCTTTTCTAACCCACAAAGGGCGCAAATTAATGGTTGCAGCTTACGATGATAGTATTGTCACTGCGATTGATTTAGAGACACGTAAAATCATTAAAAAACTAAAAGCAGGTTGTGTACCTCATGTAGGGGGCGGTGCTGCGGTTAAGGTTGATGGACGTACTTTAGGTTTTGGTACTAATTTTGGAACTTGTGAAAAAACCGTGGTTAGTGTTTGGGACTTAGATAAAATGGAATTGGTGAAAGAAGTACCCGTTTCGGGTGGTACAGAATCCCCAGCAGCTCATGCCAATGCGCCTTATGTCGCCGTTGATATTATTACTAAAGACAAACGTGCAAGAACGATTCAGTTAATTGATAAAAAATCATTAGAAGTAGTCAAAACTTTGAATGTAGGTGGACATGCTTATTTTCCTGAATATAGTGCAGATGGTAAATCCCTTTATGTGAGTGCAGGTTATGCAGGTGATGAAGTTGTGGTTTATGATTCAACCACATTGAAAAAAATCACCTCAATAGCCATGGAAAGCCCCGCAGGTATTTTTTCACGAGGACGGGTTAAATACATGACGCGTGGTTTATCCCCTGATGAAATGGAGTAGTTCGATGAAATTAACACTTTTTTCAAGTATTTTATTAATGGTGACATTGGTTGCAAACAATGTACAGGCGGCAAGTATTTACGCAGGTAAATCAAAAGCCGCTGCGGTCTGTTCACAGTGTCATAGTATTAAAGCCCTTAGTGCAGATGCCCCTTTTCCTTCTTTAGCAGGACAAAATCAGGATTATCTTAAAAAAGCTTTAAAAGAATATCGTGATAAAACACGGGTTTCCGATATTATGAATGCGATTGCAGGTTCTTTGACTGATCGAGATATTAATAATATTGCCGCTTATTATAGTCAATTGAAGACTGAGTGAAAGTTTTAATCATTGCACTGGTTATTTTGAGTACCAGTGCAATGGCCGCTGAACCTACTCAAAAAAGACAACAAGCACTAAAAAACATCCTCAAGCATGACTGTGGTTCTTGTCATGGGCTGACGCTTAAAGGGGGGCTAGGAAGTTCCTTGTTGGCTAAAGATATTGCTAATAAAAGTGATGATTTTTTAGTAGAAACTATTTTAAAAGGTCGCAAAGATACAGCGATGCCACCGTGGCAAGCCTTTATATCTAAGCAAGAAGCCTTTTGGATCGTTCAAAAACTGCTTAGAAAAAAAGACCAAGAAAAATAATTCTCTTCATTTGGAGTACAAAACATGTTTTGTACTCCCGCTTTCATTTCAGAATAAATTAATAGCGAATCAATAATAGTTGAAAGGAACATCTTTTTGTTTTATAGTATCGACTCGCTACTTAATAATCTAAGTTATTTTTATCAATTTTATAAGTTTAAAATCTCCGAGGGTAGAAGCTTAATTGATAGTAGCGATTCAAATCTTTATAACAATAAAAATAGGTGAAATGATGGCAGAAGAACAGACAGAAAAAGATTATTTTCCTTTCTACGTTGCAGGGACGGCAATTGTAATCATTGCGGTTATAGGAGCTATTAAATTGTCTGAAAATGAAAAATTTGCGCCTATTAAAGAGCAATTGAAAAAGGAATCGTCTCAAATGAATATTCGTGTTATCTCCAAAGAAGACTACCAATTATAAAAATAAATAATGAGGAGAATATAAGATGAATGCTAATTTTATTAGGTTCGCAGTTGTGGTGATGGTGTTTTCATTTTCGACAACGATACAAGCCACTGAATATATTTACCGTGATTTAATGGCAAATACTTTACCCACAAAAAAATGTGAGACGAAAGATATTGCAAGCACTAACGCTGCTAAACAATATAAAATCAATATTTATACTAAGAAATTCTGCCAGACCCAAGGTTATGGCTGGCATGTTGAAACGATTAAAGATACGGGGGGTATTGTTTGTAATCAATGTACCGATAATAGTGGTTATTATCAATGCTATCGAGAAGACATTGTTGTGCAATGTAAGCGGATTAAACCTGGAACGGTAGGGATGTTGCCAGGAAAAGGTTAGTTTATTGTATTTAAGCCTTTGAGCTTTTAAATCTCGAAGGCTATAAAGTAAAAATGAGGTACAAGGTTAATGATCTTTATCTGGATTCCAATTGAATCCTTTCATAGATGAAGCGTATATTATGTTTGTATACCGATTGTTATTACAATAGACTTGTCCATTAAAAAAATTTAGCCCTTAGTATATGCTATCTCTGGGATTTAAACGGACAAGCCTAATGAATTATTTTATCACTGGCTTTGACATTTTTAGCAATGCAACCTATTTATTTAAGGATAAACAATGAAAAAAGTAGCCTCCCTACGCTATGGGGTGATTTTTAAAAAAGCGTTTTGTGATGTCGATGTTTTTAAAGGTTTTGTCCGCGATATTTTAGGAATTAACCTAGAAATCGACACCGTAGAAACTGAAAAATCCTTTAAACCCAGCTTAGGTTATGTAGAAGTTAACTATGATTTATACGCCGAAGATAAAAAAATCGCATCATCGTTGATATTCAATATCAACGCCATAGCGACCATTATCACCGCTTTCTACATTATCATTGCATCGCCTTATTAGAACAAATTAAATCGGCGATTAATTATGAACTGCCATTAGCCGTTTATACCATTGTGGTTTTAACCTCGGGCGATAAACATAAACGTGATGTTTTAGTGATAGATTTTGACCCTAAAGATTTACAGGGAAAATCATTAAATGAAATTCCGCATAAAATTGTTTATATTTGTCCCAAATATTTAGACAAAAATACGCCTGATCTTTATAAAGAATGGTTACGCGTCATTGATGATAGTTTGGATGGTAATGTAGAAGAGAAGGATTATCAACTGGCTGAAATTCAAAAAATTTTAACGCATATTGAAGAAGATGATGTTTCGCCACGAGAAAAAGCACGGATGATTGAGGAATCTTATATTGACGAAATGGAGACCACCGCCTTTGAGAAAGCAGTTAATCAACGGAATTATGTTACAGCAAGGATTAGAAATAGACGTTATTTCAAAAATTACAGAACTTGATATTAAATTTATTCAATCATTAATTGATGCAGAGAAAAATAACGGCTAAGATATTTTCACAATAAACCGACAATAAGAATAACAAATTATGTTTAAACGACTCTTTTTTCTCGCTTTAATTTCCTTTAATAGTTATGCCGATTTACGGGCGACAGGTGATTTAGGCGTTGTCATTGAACGTGCTGAAGGCAGTGCTTTAATTATTAACCATAGTCAAAATACAACGTTGGCTAAAATTAAAGATTTAGGCGATTTATCTCATGCCTCAGTGGTTTTCTCTCGTGACCAACGCTATGCCTTTATTTTTGGACGAGATGGCGGTTTAACCAAAATTGACTTATTAAAAGATAAAGTCGCCAAGCGTGTTATCCAAGCAGGCAATAGTATTGGTGGCGCAATTTCACAAGATGGACAATTTATTGCCGTATCCAACTATACCCCAGGGGGAATTAAGATTTTTTCAACCGAATCTTTAGAATTGGTTGCTGATGTTCCCGCAGAATATGGCGATAAAAAATTATCTAAGGTCGTCGGCTTAGTGGATGCCCCTAAGCATCATTTTATTTTTAGTTTATTTGATGCAGGTGAAATTTGGGTTGTTAATATTAAAAATCCTGAAAAACCAATAATTAAAAAATTTAAAAATAGTGGTAAACAACCCTATGATGCGCTACTTTCACCTGATGGTCGTTATTACATTGCAGGCTTATTTGGAGAACAAGGTTTAGCTTTATTAGATTTATGGAATGTCGATCAAGGCGTAAAACGTATTTTGCCTGATTATGGTAAAAAAGATGAAAAATTACCCGTGTATAAAATGCCGCATTTAGAAGGTTGGGCAATGGCGGGGGATTTTATGTTAATCCCTGCCATGGGGCAGCATGAAGTTTTAGTGATTGATAAACGCCAGTGGACATTAGTTAAACGTATTCCCGTGGCAGGACAACCTGTGTTTGTGATGGCACAACCTGATGGGCGGCAAGTTTGGGTTAATTTTGCTTTTCCCGATAATCAGCAATTACAAGTGATTGATCTTAAAAACCTCAGCATCATTAAATCATTAACACCAGGTAAAGCTGTCTTGCATATGGAATTTACCCCACGCGGTGAACACGTTTGGGTTTCTATACGCGATGATAATCAATTGGTTATTTATGATACGGAAAATTTTAAAGAAATAAAACGTCTACCAGCGAATAAACCCAGTGGGATTTTTTTCAGTTCCCGTGCTTATAAAATGGGGCTGTGATGTTATCCAATTTAGACAAACAATTGCTTAATAATTTTCAGCAAGATTTTCCCTTATCAGCAAAACCTTATGAAGAAATTGCACACTCATTAGGGATAACAGAGCAAGATGTTTTATTTGCCTTTGAACAACTCAATCAACAAAAGTTTATTAGTCGCATTGGCTTGGTGATTCCACCTAATCATATTGGTGTTAGTTCTTTAGTGGCAATGGCTGTTCCATCCGATCAACTAGAATTAGTCGCTGCAATCATTAATCAGTACCCAGAAGTTAATCATAATTATGAAAGGGAAAATCGTTTTAATCTTTGGTTTGTGTTGATGGCAGAAGATGAGCCTCATTTACAAGTAACAATTGAAAATATAGAAATAAAAATAGGCTTTAAGGCGATGCAATTACCTTTGTTGGCAGATTATTATATTAATTTAGGTTTTGAGTTAGCATTTGATGATTGATACCATAGATCACCAATTAATTGAGGTAATGCAGAATGGGTTGCCTTTGGTTTCAAGGCCTTATGCCTCAATTGCTCAAGCGCTTGATTTGAGTGAAACCGAAGTCATTAGCCGTTTATCTCAACTCAAACAACGGGGATTAATTAAACGTTTAGGGGTTGTTGTTAATCATCGTCGCTTAGGTTATCGTGCTAATGCGATGGTGGTATTTGATATACCTGATGCGAAGGTTAAACAAATGGGGAAGCAGATTAGCCAGTTTAATTTTGTTAATTTATGTTATTTACGTCCACGTCATCCTGATGTTTGGTCTTATAATCTTTACTGCATGATACATGGAAAAACGCGAGATAAAGTGTTACAACAATTAGAACAATTAATTAAAGCTTGTGCTTTAAGCCCGTTTGATTATGAAGTCCTATTTAGTCGTCAATGTTTTAAACAACGGGGTGCAAGTTATTTTTCTCAAAAAAATGTAAAAGCTGAATTTGAATTATAAAAATTATTATCTTTACTGTCTATGGGGGGGGCTATAAAATGAACTTTTAAGTAGTTTTGGGTTTATTTTATATGCAGTTGACACAATTTAAGTTGGTTTGCCTGAGTTCATTATTTTTAGTGACCTTTTATAATCAATCTTTTTTTAAGGCTGTTTTAAACGGCTATCCTCTTTCTTGGCAAACCATTGGATTTATAAGCTCTTTAACTATTGCTTTATTTTGTTTCATTTTTTTATTACTCACACTCTTAAGTTCAAAATATACCTTTAAGGGCGTGATTATCGCGCTGTTAATTATTTCTTCATTAACCAGTTATTTCATGGATAGTTATCATTTAGTTATTGATGATAATATGATCCAGAATATGGTTGAAACTAACTTAAATGAATCATTAGATTTATTTAGTTTAAAAATGGTGGCTTATTTATTATTTTTAGGTATTTTACCCGCTATTTTTATTTTTAAGGTGACTGTTGACTATCACCCGTTAAAAGTAGATTTATTATATAAGTTAAAAGTTTTATTAACGGTTATTATTATTTCTACACTGATGTTTTTTAGCTTTAGTAAAGCCTATTTATCATTCGTCAGAGAACATAAACCTATTCGGTATTATACGAACCCTTTATATACTATTTATTCATCAATTCAATATATTAATAGGTTAACTAAAGAAAACACGACACCCTTTAAAAAAATAAGCCACAATGCACACACGCCTGTCGGTGATAGTGATAGAGAATTAATTATTCTTGTGGTGGGTGAAACCGCAAGAGCTGATCGGTTTTCACTTAATGGTTATGCGCGTGAGACTAATCCATTATTGAAAAAAGAAAATATTGTTAATTTACCTAATATGTCTTCTTGTGGGACATCAACCGCAACGTCTGTTCCTTGTCTTTTCTCGCTGATGGAACGAGAAAACTATGATGCTAATACGGCGAGATCAACAGAAAATGTCTTAGATATTTTACAACAAGCAGGCGTTAATGTTTTATGGCGTGATAATAATTCTGATTCTAAAGGCGTAGCTTTAAGAGTGCCTTTTGAAGATTATAAAACTTCTACAACCAATTCTATTTGTGACCCAGAATGTCGTGATGAAGGAATGTTAGTGGGTTTACAAGCGCATATTAATAAGGTAACTGAAAAGGATATATTAATTGTATTACATCAAATGGGAAGTCATGGACCTGCTTATTACAAGCGTTACCCCAAAGAATTTGAAAAATTTAAACCTGTTTGTGAAACTAATCAATTGGAACAATGTAGTACCGAGGCAATTAATAATGCTTATGATAATACTATTTTATATACTGATTATTTTTTATCAAAAGTGATTGCTTTATTAAAGCAAAATTCGGCTAAATTTGAAACTGCAATGTTTTATGTCAGCGATCATGGTGAATCTTTAGGGGAAAAAGGTTTATACTTACACGGCTTACCCTATTTTATGGCGCCTAAAGAACAGACTCATGTCGCTGCTATGCTGTGGTTTGGTGAAAATTATAAAATGGATGTGACTCAATTAAAAAAAGAAGTTTCTCAAGCTTATTCACATGACCATATATTTCACACGCTGTTGGGATTGATGGAAACTAAAGTCTCTGTTTATAATCAACAATTAGATATTATTGGTAATTATCAGCATGATTATTAATAGAAATTAAAGAGGAGTTTTATGTTTACAGGAATTATTTCAGCCGTAGGTAAAATAACTGCGATACAAAAACGTAGCGGTGATTGTCGTTTAACTATTGAGACAGGAAAATTACCTTTAGAAGACGTAGTTTTAGGTGATAGTATTGCGGTTAATGGCGTTTGTTTAACCGTTATTGAATTAGGACGACAATTTTTTTGCGCTGATGTCTCTAATGAAAGTTTATCTAAAACAACCTTAGCAATAGCTCAAGTAGGCTCTTCAGTTAATTTGGAATTAGCATTAACTTTAGCGACACGTTTAGGCGGTCATTTAGTTAGTGGTCATGTTGATGGTTTGGCGACGATTATTGAGAAAAAAACTGAGGGGCGTTCAATACGTTTTAAATTTAAAGTCCCTGATAATTTAGCAAAATATATTGCCGAGAAAGGCTCTATTTGTATTAATGGTATTAGCTTAACCGTCAATAGTGTCGATGGAGTCTTTTTTAGTGTAAATATTGTTCCGCATACTTTGAAAGAAACAACACTAGGACAAAATGATGCTGGCTCAAAAGTAAATATAGAAGTTGATTTATTAGCACGATATATGGAACGATTAATGAAAGGGGAGGCGGCAGCAAAACCTTGTGAGCAAGTTACAATGGCTTTATTGCAGCAATCAGGGTTTACAGCTTAAGGTAACTTGCAATAAATAAAATACTCAAATAAAAAGAATGATTAAAGAAACGGTGAAATTTATCGTAGGGTACAATCCCTTGTGGTTGCCCTGATAACGGTAATTTACACATTAAGGGCTGGCACAAGGCACAGCCCCTACAGTATACAAAAAAGAGATACATTATTTTTTTGAGTGACCTTAGACTAAATTATAAAATGGATGCCATAGATAAAAGAATTATTAATCAGCTTCAAGGAGGATTTCCTATTTGTGAATCACCTTATCAGTTGATAGCTTCTAAGCTTGGATTAACGGAAACTAATTTAATTGAGCGGATTAAATTATTACTTGAATCAGGGTTAATATCACGTTTTGCCCCGTTATATCATGCAGAAAAAATGGGCGGTGCATTAACACTCGCTGCCATAAAAGCCCCAGAAGAAACCTTTGATACCCTTGCTAAGATAATTAATTCGTTCCCAGAAGTAGCGCATAATTATCAACGTAATCACGTGCTTAATATGTGGTTTGTAATTGCAAGCGATCATCCAGAACGGGTTGCCAAAGTAATTCAAGCGATTGAAGAACAAACGGGACTTGTGGTTTATAATATGCCTAAAATTAATGAGTATTTTGTTGGTTTAAAATTGGAAGCCTAATGAAACTTGATGAACTTGACCGTCAAATTATCAATGCAACGCAAGCAGGATTGCCTTTAGTGCCTAAACCTTATGAGGCTATTGCTGAATTATTAAATATTAATGCAGAAACAGTGATGCAACGATTGATGTTAATGCAACAACAAGGTGTGATACGTCGAATAGGGGTTATACCTAATCACTATCGTTTAGGCTATCGCTATAACGGAATGACGGTTTGGAATGTGGTTGATGAACGAATAGATGAATTAGGTCAACAAGTCGGCGAACTTGAATTTGTGAGTCATTGCTATCATCGTCCGAGACGATTACCTGAATGGTCATATAATTTATTTGCGATGGTACATAGTAAAACTGAAACAGAGGTTAAATCTCAAATTAAACAGATTGAGATTTTATTAGACGATGCGAATTTAGGCAATGATGTTTTATATAGTACCCGTATTTTAAAAAAAACAGGCTTTAGGATGAGTCAATAATATGTTTAGATTAAGTCAATACATGCGTGAAACTTTACGCCCTACGCCTTTAAAACCAACACGTAAACCGGTTGCTCCTGTAGTAATTTGGAATTTAATTCGTCGCTGCAATTTAACCTGTAAACATTGTTATACTACTTCGACTAATATTAATTTTCCTAATGAATTAACCCCGCCTGAAATTTATCAGGTTATGACGGATTTAAAAGCTTATAAAGTCCCCGTATTAATTTTATCAGGAGGAGAGCCTTTATTACATCCTGATATATTTGCCATTTCAGAACAGGCTAAAACCCTTGGGTTTTATGTGGCATTATCAACTAATGGTACTTTGATTACTGAAAAAAATATTAATAAAATTGCCGCAATAAATTATCAATATGTGGGTGTTAGTTTAGATGGCATTGGGGCAACGCATGATAAATTTCGCCAAAAACAAGGTTCATTTGAAGATTCTTTGGCAGGCATTCGTTTATGCCAAAAAAATGGAATTAAAGTAGGGATTCGTTTTACCTTAACTCAAGATAATGTAGATGATTTTCCCGCCATGTTGCAATTAATGGATGATGAAAATATTGATAAATTTTATTTATCGCATCTAAATTATGGGGGACGGGGTAATAAAAACCGTCAAGATGATGCTAATTTTAAAATGACACGAACAGTAATGGATCATTTATTTACTCAGTGTCTACAATGGGAACAACAGGGTATAGCACGTGAGATTGTTACAGGTAATAATGATGCGGATGCGGTTTATTTTTTACATTGGGTAAAAAAACACTATCCTCAACAACTAGTGCATATTAAAGCTAAATTGGAACAATGGGGGGGTAATGCATCTGGAGTTAATGTGGCTAATATTGATAATTTAGGTTATGTACATCCCGATACTTTTTGGTGGCATCATAGCTTAGGTAATGTAAAGACAAGGAATTTTGCTGAAATATGGCAGGATAGTTCTGATTCTTTAATGGCTGGGTTAAAGAAAACCCCAAGACCCTTAGAGGGACGTTGTGGAAGCTGTGATTATCAGAAAATATGTAATGGTAATACGCGGGTTAGAGCGCAACAAGTCTTTAATAATCCTTGGGCAGAAGACCCAGGTTGCTACCTTAATCAAGATGAAATAATGACTTAGTTTTGTAGCGTTTTCCAAAATTCTGTCTGTAATTTTATTTTTAAAACTTGTTGTGCTGCTAATACCCCTGAGTAGCAAGCCCCATAAACACCGCCCCCTGGTGTACTCCAGTGTCCTGCAAAATAAAGTCCTTTAATGGGCGATTTGTTGGCTAGTCGGTTTACACCTATTTGTTCAGGCGTTGCCGCCCAACCATAAGCAGCCCCTTTATAATTTGAGGTATATCGTTCTAACGTTGTGGGTGAACCTGCCTCTATAAATAATAAGTTTTTCTTTAATCCTGAAACCTTAGTTGCCGCATAATCTAGCATTTTTTCAATATAGCGTGGTTTTGCTTGTTTCCAGCAGTTTTGACTCTCATAGGAAACGAGTCGCGTTAATATAATTAAATGTTCATCTTTTGGGGCAAGACTTGAGTCAACTAAGGTTGGAATGGTCATACTCAACCATGATAAATTTTCATGATTATTGATGGCGTTAGCATAATTTTTCTCATGATCTAAATCATTATAATAAAAACTTTCATGGTGTAGATTCATGGCTTTTAAGTCAAGATTTGTTGCTAGGTAAACCACGAAAATAGACGCTGAGGGTTTCATACGTTTTAAACGTGTTATATAACGTTTGGGAAAATATTGTTCTCCAATCATTTTCATAATAGTTTGTCGTGCATCAGCATTAGAAATAATGGTTTGTGCTTGAATACGTTGACCTGATGCTAAGGTAAGGCTTTGAACTTGATTATCATTAATTTCAATGTTTGTAACCTCCGTTTTATAGGAAATTTTACCCCCTTGTTTAATTAAAGCGGTGACAAAACTATCGGCCAATTTTTGAAATCCCCCTTTACAGTAATAAGCCCCCTCCACTAAATAACCAATAAGCATGATAGCCCAGTAAATAAATGAAACCTGAGAGGGAGGTAATCCTAGATAAGGCCAATGACTTGCAAAAACAGCCTGTAAGCGTTTATCGTCAATAAAATCAACCCAAACATTCGCCAAGGTTGAATATTGATAGCGAAATAATAAATTAAGCTCTGTTTGGATGGTTGCATTGTCGCTAGTAGCAATAATATCATCAGCTTTAGCCACTTGTTCTGATAGTTGCAAACAAAGTTTTAGTAGTGCTTTTAGTCCTTGTTTCTGCTTGGGGAAAATTTGCGCCATTTCATTAACAAAATTTTCTATGCTTAAGGGTAATGTGGTTTGTATTTCAGGATAATCTACATAAGAAAAAGGATTAATACGAATAAAGTCCAATTGATCGTAGACACCAATGGCTTGTAGTGTTTTGCGTAAAATTTGTCCACCTTGATAACCTTGCATTCCACAACCACTGGTTAAATGAACCCCTGAGTCAAAATGATAACGTTTACGTTGAAAACCATGTGCATATCCCCCTGGACGGTCATGTTTTTCTAAGACCCATACGGATTTACCCGCTTTAGCTAATAAGGTTGCCGCCGTTAAGCCACCTATACCGCTACCGATAATAATGACATCAACTTGTTGTAAATTAGTTTTTTTCATATGTACGTGATAAAAATCACAATCTTTGTCTGAGCAATTTAGGTTAATTATAGCGAATCTTAATGATAGAACTAGCATAGTTTTTGCTGAAATTAAAATTAAAGTTAGCTTTAAATACGATTTTCTTAGCTAAAGATTGATAACAGTGGTTATAATTTAAAATTTTTTATGGCTTTATTACTACTTAACAATGTCTGTTCAATTTAAAACCATTGGTATTATCGGCAAGCCTAGTGACTCAAGTATTGCCAAGACTTTAACCACTTTATTACAATTTTTAAAGCAACAACATTACAATATTGTCATTGCAAAAAATAGCGCGGCATTCGTTAATGATTTATCAATTAATGCTTATCCTTTAGAAACTTTGGGGGCGCATTGTGATTTAATTATTGCAGCAGGGGGAGATGGTACTTTTTTATCAGCAGCACGATGTAGTGCGGATTATAATATTCCCATTATTGGAATTAATTTAGGTCGCGTGGGTTTTTTAGTGGATATATCCCCTAAAAAAATGTGTGAAAGTTTAAAAGAAATATTAAATGGAAACTATAATGAAGAACAACGTTATTTTTTAAAGACTAAAATTATTCGCAAAAATGAAGTGATTCATGAAGAAAAGGCTTTAAATGAGGTTGTGATTCATCGCTGGGTAACACCAAGTATGATAGAAATTGTTACCCGTATCAATGGACAGTTTCTTAATTCACAACGCTCTGATGGTTTGATTATTTCAACGCCAACGGGGTCGACAGCTTATGCACTTTCAGCGGGCGGACCTATATTACACCCTACTTTAAATGCCTTAGTGCTTGTCCCTTTAAACCCGCATACTTTATCGAACCGACCTATTGTGGTGAATGATGATTGTGAAATTGAAATTAGTTTTTGCCAAACTAAACAAATCAATGCACAGGTAACGTGTGATTATTTGGAAATCCCCGAAGTGCGTATTAGTGATAAAATTTTAATTACCAAAATGTCTCTGGGGATTAGGATATTACATCCACATGATTATGATTTTTTTAATATATTACGTGAGAAATTAAGTTGGAGTGATGGGGGGTAGGATGGGCATAGCCCCCCTTAATAGTTATTTACGTTTTTTGCGATTAATTTTCTCTAATTTAGTTTTAATGCGTTGACGTTTTAAAGAGGATAAATAATCTACAAATAATTTGCCCTCTAAATGATCCATTTCATGCTGAATACAAACGGCTAGTAAACCATCAGCTTCTAATTCATAGCTTTGACCTTCACGGTCTAAGGCTTTTATTTTTATACGTTCAGCCCGTTTAATTTTTTCAAAAAAATTGGGGACAGATAAGCAGCCTTCCTCAGATTCTTCAAGACCTTCTGTTTCAATAAATTCAGGATTAATTAAACATAAAGGATCATTACTTTCTTCGCTAACATCAATCATAATGACACGCAGCTGAACATTAACTTGAGTTGCAGCAAGTCCAATTCCTTCAGCTTTATACATTGTTTCGGTCATATCATCGACCAGTTGTTTTATTTTTTTATCCACATTTTCGATAACCGCTGCTTTTTTGCGTAAACGATCATCAGGAAACTCGAGTATGGGTAAAATAGCCACCAATTTCTCCACGATTATTTTAATACTAGTATTCTATATGAATTCATCTAAACTTTACATCCAAACGCAACTAAATTGATGACAATAAGGGCTGAATAATGTTTTTTTTAACAAAACTAGTAGGCGTAGCAGGGCTATTTTTAGGCATGACAGTTTTAGCAGGTGAAAATCCACAAACAGAAGGACAAAAAACGGCTAAAAAACCGACAGACTCAAAAAAAGTATCCGTGCTTAGAAATGTTTATAAGCGTGAACTTAAATTATATCCTCGTAATCGTATTGAAGAAATAGAAAAAGTGCTGAAAAAAATTCCAGCAGATGCGATAACGCAATTTTTAACTTCCCCTCGTGTTGTTGAGGAAGATGAAATTGATGCTTCACCTTATGTGTTTGAGTTTGTTGGTGAACATTTTCTTGGGGGTGCTGGAACTCGAATTTATGTCCGTTCTATTTTAGAACCTACGACCTTAGATTATGCAATTTATCGTAAAGGAGATCCTTATTATAGCCCTGATAGCAAAGAATTATTAGGTTATGCCGCGCTTTATCTGGGGAATGCTAAATTACAGCGAGAAGGGGATCCTGCTACTTTAATGATTACTAAATCAAATCGAGAAATTAAACGCGGTGATCGTTTAATGGAAGTACCTCAAGTAAAGTCTACCGTTAATTTTTTTCCAGAAATTCCCAAAGTGAATGTGGAAGGGAATATTCTTAGCGTACTTAATGGCGTTTCTCAAATAGGAAAATATAATATTGTGGTGATTGATAAAGGCACAGTTGATGATATGAAAGTGGGGTATATTCTTGATATTCATCAACGAGGACGCATAGTTGCTGATCGCATGAGTGATGACAATGATAATTCAATGGTTCAATTACCTGATGAGATTGCAGGAACATTAATGATTTTTCGTCCCTTTAAACGAGTTAGTTACGCATTAGTTGTGAAGGCGACTAATACGATACATATTTTGGATAAAGTGAAAACGCCTGAACATGCACGTTTTGAATAAAATTATTTTATGAAATATTGGCTTGCTTTATTACGGGTATCAGGTGTTGGTTGTCGTACTTTTTTAAAAATTCTTGAACATTGTTCACCCGAAGAAGTTTTTTCACAATCAGCCGCCGCATTGGCTGCTTTAGGGATTAGAAATAACGTTATTAAGGGGATTCAAACCCCTGATTGGGCTGCTGTTGATAAGGATTTAAATTGGCTATCTCAAGAAAACCATCATTTACTTACCTTAGATAATCCTTTTTATCCTCAACAGTTAAAAGAAATTTCTGATCCGCCACCACTCTTATTTTTGCGTGGGCAAAAACAATTATTATCAAGTCCGCAAGTAGCTATTGTTGGGAGTCGCAACCCTTCGACTGAAGGTAGGCGCATTGCTTTTGATTTTGCTTATAGTCTTGCTAACCAAGGGTTTACAATTAGTAGTGGTTTGGCGTTAGGTATTGATGCTTGTAGTCATGAGGGTGCATTAAAAGCAACGGGAAATACGATTGCGGTTGCAGGGACAGGCTTAGATCGTATTTATCCTGCGGCTCATAAACAACTTGCTACCGAAATTGTTACTCATGGTGCGATGATTTCTGAATTTCCTCCAGGTACGAATGCAATTGCGAGTAATTTTCCTCGCCGTAATCGAATTATTAGTGGTTTATGCTTAGGATTATTGGTAGTGGAAGCGGCTAAAAAAAGTGGTTCATTAATTAGTGCGCGATTAGCATTAGAGCAAAATCGTGATGTTTTTGCTATTCCAGGCTCTATTTATAACCCTTTAGCAAGGGGCTGTAATGGCTTGATTCGAGAAGGCGCAAAGCTCGTCGAAACAACTGATGATATTTTGCATGAGCTAAATCAATATAATCAACAACATAGCATTTCTAAGTCAGTAAATAATCAATCAGAACTTGACCTAGCCCAGCAAAATCTATTGAATCTTATTATGTTTAGTCCTACATCGGTGGATATTTTGGTTGAAGAAAGTGGTTATTCCGCTGAGATTATTTCTTCAATGTTACTGATTTTAGAATTACAAGGTTATATCAGTGCAGCTCCTGGTGGTGGCTATTTGCGAATAAAATAACCAAGGAATAGGCATAAAAATAGCTTATGCTAACTTTCCAACTTAACAATAGAAGAAATTATGTTTGATGTACTCATTTATTTATTTGAGAATTATTTAGAAGATAATGTGGACTTATTGCCTAATAGTGATGCGATTAGAAGTGAATTATTCCAAGCAGGATTTGCACCACCCAATGTTAATTTAGCATTTGCATGGTTAGAATCCTTAGATGAAAATGATAAACGGGCATGTGAAACGCAAGCGTTTAGAATTTTCTCAGAACCGGAAAAAAGGCATTTAGATTTAGAATGTCGTAATTTATTAATTTTTCTGGAACACAGCGGTATTTTATCCCCAGATAATAGAGAAATGGTGATTGATAGAGCAATGGTCTTAGAAAATGAAGCGATTTATCTGGATGAACTGAAATGGATTGTGTTGATGGTTTTATTAACTCAGTCGGATGATGAAGTCGCTTATTCAAGAATGGAAGATATTGTTTATGATTTGTCGCCGACCTATTTACATTAAAAGATTGTAGAGTTTAAAAATATAATGAGTAAAAACCTAGTTATTGTAGAGTCTCCTGCAAAAGCCAAAACCATTGAAAAATATTTAGGCAAAGATTTTCACGTTCTCGCGTCTTATGGTCACGTTCGGGATTTAGTCCCTAAAGAGGGGGCGGTTGATCCTGAAAATGACTTTGCAATGAAATATCAGTTAATAGAACGTAATCAGCGTCATGTTCAGGAAATTATTAAAGCTTTAAAAAAAGCTGAAACGCTTTACTTAGCCACAGATCCTGATAGAGAAGGGGAGGCAATTTCGTGGCATTTATTGGAATTATTAAAAGAAAAAAATATTCTTAAAAAGAAAGCAGTTCATCGCATTGTATTTCATGAAATCACTAAAAAAGCGGTGACAGAGGCCGTTGCCAATCCATCAGAATTGGCGATTGATTTGGTTTATGCACAACAAGCGCGACGTGCTTTAGATTATTTAGTGGGATTTAATTTATCACCTTTATTGTGGAAAAAAATTCGTCGCGGACTTTCAGCAGGACGTGTACAAAGTCCTGCACTGCGAATGATTGTTGAACGAGCCATTGATATTGAAGCGTTTAAGAAACGTGAATATTGGACGATTGACGGGCATATCACGGTCGAAAAACAAGATTTTAAGGCGAAACTTACTTATCTTGAAGATAATAAATTAAAGCAGTTTTCAATTACTAACGAAAAGCAGGCGAGTAAGGCACAGCAACAATTAACTGAGGTGGCTAATGGGCAATTAGTTGTTGCTAAAATTGAAAAGAAACAGCGTCGGCGTAATCCTTCGCCTCCCTTTACGACCTCAACTTTGCAACAGGAAGCTGCGCGTAAATTAGGCTTTACAACTAAGCGAACAATGATCGTTGCACAGCAACTTTATGAAGGGATTGATATTGGGGGGGAATCGGCAGGGTTAATTACTTATATGCGGACGGATTCGGTTAATTTATCGGGAGATGCAACGACTGAAATTCGTGATTTAATTGCTCAAAAATATGGGGAAGAAAACGTTCCAAAAGAGCCACGGCAATTTAAAACTAAATCAAAAAATGCCCAAGAAGCTCATGAAGCAATAAGACCGACAGCGGCTAATCAACTGCCTAGTCAAATTAAAAGTTATTTAAGCACAGAACAATATAAGCTTTATAATTTAATTTGGAAGCGGACAATTGCTTGTCAAATGACCCATGCAACGCTTAATTTAGTAGCGATTGATTTTAATTGTGGTTCTACTAAGGATGTTTTTAGAGCCACAGGTTCTACGATTGCTAAACCTGGTTTTATGGCCGTTTACTTAGAGGGTTTAGATGACAATAAAGAAGGCGATGATAAGGAGCATTTTTTACCTGTATTAACAGTCGGTGATAATATTCCTTTAAATGAAATTGTCGCCGATCAGCATTTTACAGAGCCACCTCCCTGTTATAGTGAAGCCAGTTTAGTTAAGTCATTAGAAGAGCATGGCATAGGCCGTCCTTCAACTTATGCAACCATTATTTCAACTTTGCAAAATCGTGAGTATGTTACTTTAGAAACAAAACGATTCCAACCCACCGATGTAGGGCGAATTGTAAATAAGTTTTTAACTGAACATTTCACAAAATATGTAGATTATAATTTTACGGCTGATTTGGAAGATAATTTAGATGCCGTTTCGCGGGGAGAAAAAGACTGGATTCCCCTAATGAAGGATTTTTGGCAGCCATTCAAGGATTTGGTTAAAGAAAAAGATGAGACTGTACAGCGAAAAGATGTCACTCAAGAAGCGTTAGATGAAAAATGCCCCGAATGTGGTAATCCTTTATCAATTCGTTTAGGACGGAATGGACGTTTTATTGGTTGTACTAAATACCCTGATTGTTCTTATACACGTAATCTTAATGATGATGGGTCAGAGTCAAACGAGCCTGAAGTTGTTGAAGGGCGAAAATGTCCTAAATGTGAATCGGCATTAGTGATAAAAACAGGGCGTTATGGGAAATTTATAGGGTGTAGTAGTTATCCTGATTGTCGGCATATTGAACCTTTAGAAAAACCCGAAGATACGGGGATAAAATGTCCTGAGTGTAATAAAGGCAATATTTTAAAACGTAAAGCCCGTTCTGGAAAAATATTTTATTCTTGTGAAAAATATCCTAAATGTAAATATGCACTTTGGAATCCGCCTATTAAAGAAGCTTGTCCTGATTGCAACTGGCCTATTTTGACCCTTAAAACCACTAAGCGGCGGGGGGATGAAAAGGTTTGTCCTCAAAAAGCTTGTAAATATGTCACCCCTTATGAGGGGAATTTAGAAAAAGCTAAGGAGGCTGAGTAGGGTGGGCATAGCCCAGCCTATGCAATGGGTATGATTTTTAAAGGAATAAAAATATTAGTTTTTGTTTCTTTAATCGTTAATAGCCCTGTTCTTTTTTCACAAATAGTCCCCATTATTGCCGCAGCCTCTAGTGCTAAATTTGCATTAGAGGAAATTAGTAAACAATTTACCCAAGATTCTAAATTAAAGGTTAAATTAAGCTTTAGTTCTTCAGGTAATTTAATGCGACAAATTCGCTATCACAGTCCTTTTGAATTATTTATTTCTGCTGATGAAGCTTATGTTTTTCAATTAGAACAAGCAGGTTTGACTTTGGATAAAGGGGTTCTATACGCTCAGGGACGACTGGTGTTATTTACCCCTAAAAATTCTTCGCTCAAAAAAGACTCACAACTTAGTGATCTGGCTTTGGCTTTACAAGATGGGCGATTAAAACGCTTTGCCATTGCAAACCCTGAGCATGCACCTTACGGGCGAGCGGCAAAACAAGTATTACAAAATATTGGCTTATGGAAGGAACTACAAAAAAAATTAGTCTTGGGTGAAAATGTTGCTCAAGCAGCTCAATTTAGCAGTACAGGCAGTGTTCAGGGTGGAATTTTTTCCTATTCCTTTGCATTACAAACTCAAATTAAAAATCGAGGTGATTACGTCTTAGTGCCTCTTTCATTGCATGACCCCCTATTGGCAAGAA
Organism: Methylococcaceae bacterium; assembly: GCA_030626845.1. Classification (GTDB taxonomy): domain Bacteria; phylum Pseudomonadota; class Gammaproteobacteria; order Methylococcales; family Methylomonadaceae; genus WTBX01. Next base: position 41,519 of record DAOUTG010000006.1, on the reverse strand, counting down.
TGGTTTTGCTAAAACAAGCAGGCTCAACGGCAAAAAAGTTTTATAGTTATCTTCAACAAGAAAAAGCCCGTCGTATTTTTGAAAAATATGGTTTTTCATTACCTTAAGCTAATATGGATTGGGAATCTTTATTACTATCAATTAAATTAAGTACGCTCACAGTCATTTTTTTATTGCCTGTGGGGATTATTCTGGGTCGTTATTTAGCTTATCGGCAGTTTTATGGGAAAAGTTTATTACAAGCTTTATTAGCTATTCCGCTTGTATTACCACCGACGGTATTAGGCTATTACTTATTAGTTTTTTTAGGGCAGTCTTCTTCACTAGGTCGTGGATTAGAAGCATTATTTGGACAAACCTTAGTCTTTAGTTTTGAAGGGCTTGTCATTGCTTCAATTATTTTTAATCTTCCCTTTGCGATTCAACCCATGCAACGAGCCTTTGAATCTATTCCTAGAGAAATTAGGGAGGCAGGTGCTTGTTGTGGGTTGTCGCCCATAAAAGTATTATTAAAAATAGAATTACCGCTTGCTTGGACAGGGATTATTTCTGCGATGGTGATGACATTTGCCCATACTTTGGGTGAATTTGGTGTGGTACTCATGGTGGGAGGGAATATCCCTGGTGAAACTAGAACCATTGCTATTGCTATTTATGATCGTGTTCAAGCTTTTGATAATCAGGCGGCGGCTACAATGTCTGCTTTTTTATTAATTTTCTCAGTGATTGCCATTAGTTTTACTTATTTAGTCACAGAGCGACATAAAAAATATTATGGTTGAAACTGGGTTAAAATTATGCCTGAAACAAGATCACCCTATTAAATTAGATATTAATTTAAGATGTCAAAACAATGAAATATTAGCATTAGTTGGCCCTTCTGGAGGGGGTAAAAGTACTGTTTTACGGGCAATTGCAGGTTTATATCCAATTCAGCAGGGTTATATTTCTTGTCAGCAAGAGCTTTGGTTGGATACGGTTAACACTATTAATAGACCGACGCATCAAAGAGCCGTGGGATTAGTTTTTCAAAATTATGCTTTATTTCCCCATTGTTCGGCGCAGGAAAATGTGGCAATGTCTTTGGGGCATTTGCCTAAAAATAAACGTTTGCAGCAAGCAATTATATTATTAGAGAAAGTTCATTTAAAAGGCTTGGAGCAACGTTATCCTAGGCAGTTATCAGGAGGGCAGCAACAACGGGTTGCGGTGGCAAGGGCTTTGGCCAGAGAACCTAAGATATTGCTATTGGATGAACCTTTTTCAGCCGTAGATCAGGTGACTAGACGGCGTTTATACAAAGAATTAATTCAGTTGCGTGATTCTTTAGCAATGCCTATTATTTTAGTGACTCATGATTTGGATGAGGCTAATTTATTGGCAGATCGTTTATGCTTATTGTATCACGGAGTGAGTTTGCAATCGGGAACGCCGATGGAAGTCGTTACTTCTCCTGCAACAGCTCAAGTGGCTAAGTTAATGAATCAACAAAATATTTTTGTAGGTAAGATAGTTGCTCATCAACCTAAAAAAAATATTAGTTTACTCTCATGGCATGATCGGCTTATTGAGGTGGGTTATCAGTCAGGCTATGATTTGGGAGAGCGTCTTTGTTGGATGATTCCTGAAACGGATGTCATTTTACATCGTCGCTATCAAGTTTCTAAAGGCGAACGTGAAAACCCATTTTCAGGGATTATTATTGATTATATGTTATTAGGTGGCTATGTCAGTGTTTTAATTGAGATAGATAAAAAACGTAAGATGAAATTGACAATGAGTGTGCCTTTACATGTTGCAAGACGTAATGGACTTAAGAAAGGGATTGTTATTACAGTTACGTTATTGACAAAGGGCATTCATTTAATGCCGTTTGAAAGTTTACGCTAGGATATTATTAAGCCATTATGCTAAATAAAATTAATGGTGCCTCAGGCCGGAATCGAACCGGCACGGTGTTGCCACCGCGGGATTTTAAGTCCCGTGCGTCTACCAATTTCGCCACCGAGGCATATGGGGTGTGTCACTGGAACTGCGTATTCTATAGCAATAATTTCGTTTTAACCAGCTTTTATACAATTTATTTTATATTTTAGCAGTTATTATCATTAAGTCTTTGTTTTATCACTATGATATAAATTATATTTAATATTAAGTATCGCCATCCTTAGCTTTAGATAAATTTTCTAAATCTTCAACTCTTGCTTCTAGTTTTTTAAACTTTTTAAATAATTCGGGTAATTTGGTTAAGGCCGCTAATTCTCGCCAGGCAATTTTTCTTTCTTTTGCGGGAAACCCAAAAACTTGAGTTTTAGGCTTTATATCTTGGGAAACCCCACTTCTCGCCATCACCACCGCTTGCTGACCTATGGTGACATGATCGGCAATCCCTGCACTCCCTGCTAAAATTGCCCCATCTTCAATAGTGCATGAACCTGAAACGCCTGATTGTCCACAAATAATGACATTTCGACCCACTTTATTGTTATGCCCTAATTGAACTAAATTATCAATCTTACTGCCTGTTCCAATGACAGTAGAGCCTAACGCACCTCTATCTATACAGGTATTTGCGCCAATTTCCACATTATTTTCAATAATAACATTGCCGACATGAGGTACTTTAATGTGTTGATTATTACGGTATTTATAACCAAAGCCATCTGCACCAATGACAGATCCTGAATGAATAATCACATTATCAGCTATTTCAGTATGATCATAAATAACGACTTGTGGGTAAATACGGCAGTTTTTACCTATTTTAACATCAGAACCTATTTGGACATTGGCAAAAATTTTACTGTTATCCCCAATCTGGCTGTTTTCTTCTATGCTCGTAAAAGCACCAATATGGATTAAATCACCCAGTTTGACATTCTCAGCAATGGCACTTTGTGGTGCTATTTGAGAAGGGATTTTTTTTGCAGGATAAAGAGCGCTGATGGCTTCTAAAAAACTTATTTCAGGATCTGAACACACTAATAAGGCTAAACCTTCTGGTGCATCAGTGGTGGAAAATTTATCAGAAATAAAACAAGCTGAGGCTTTACTGTCTTTTAAATATTTAGCATATTTAGGACTACTTAAGACGGTGATTTGATTTTCTTTTGCCTCCATAATATCAGCTGCGGCGGTAATTTTAGTTTCAGGGTTACCATTGCTGATTTTTGCCTGACAAAGTTTACTCAGTGTTTCGATGGTCAACGTCATATTATTTCCAAATAGCTAAAATGTTAGTGAAATCATCTGTCCACGGTTTCATGTTGAAATAAAGGGGGAGTTTTTGCCAACTACCTAAGCGGCTTTTTGCTAAAGGCACTAAGGTTTCAGGATTCTTACTGATAACGACCCAATCAGTTGCAACGACTAATAGCGCAGGGTTATTAGGTTTAAATTCTTGAATCAATGCGGCAAGTTTAAGCTCTTGAGCATGATTTGCAATGACTTTTTTAATCTCTAAATGGCGATTAGTAATGTGAAAGGCGAGAATACCATTGGGTTTTAATTTATCAAAATAAAGTTTAATCGCTTCTTGAGTCAATAGGTGAATAGGGACAGAATCTGAACTAAAAGCATCCAAAATTAATAAATCAAATTTTTGAGAAGGTTCATTATTTAATGATAATCGTGCATCGCCAACACGCATAGTTGAGTCTTTAGCACATAAAGAAAGGTAATGAAAATATTTCGGGTTTTTGGCAATTTCAATGACTAGCGGATCAATTTCATAAAATGTCCAATTTTGCTGCGGTTTAGCATAACAGGCTAATGCACCTGCCCCTAAGCCAACTGAGCCAATAACCCACTTATCATTATTTTTTTCAAATGCTTTAAACAATTGCCCCATCGGTCCTTGGCGGCTGTAATAGGTAAGCGGTATTTGTTTTAAATGCGATGCGAGTCTTTGCGCGCCATGTTTGGTTGTTCCATGAAAAAGCTCATGGTATTTTTCAGGCTGATTATTCTCATCTACCAACATAGCTTCACGCACTGAAAACACCCCAAAAAAACTACGTTGTTGGTAAAGTGTATGGGAAAGTGAATTATGAAGTCCGATGCTGAAAAATAACAGTGTGCCTGTTAATAGTGCCAAGCTAATGGCTTGTTTTCTAAAAGCATAGGTTAAGCCTGCTAATAAAATTAATGCACCACCGATACTATCTAAATAACTTGGAAAGTTATCAACTAAATTGTAAAAACTTAACCCTATAACCACTAATAAGATCGGAAAAATAGCTTGTAAGCCTAGGTTTTTTAATATTTTTATGTCAAGCGTTGTATTTGCTAAAATACCTGGACGTAGTAACAAGGCGGCAACAATCATAATAGGGTATTCATAAACACCTTGAAATACAAAGGGCGCGATGAAAGTGTTAAACATTCCCCCTAACATGCCTGCAAATGACATGATTAAATAAAAAGTGGTTAAATGCGTTGTTTTAGGGCGTGATTTTGCTAATTCACCATGACAGACCATAATAGCTAAAAAGAACGCCATTAAGTGTAATAATAAATCTAACCAATAAGGAAGTAGGGCAGGATTGATAAAAGAATAGGCAATAAAAGGCAGTAAAATGACGGGTTGAAAATTTACCATTAAGGGGTGAATTTTATCTGCCCATGATGAGAAAACCAGCACAAAGCTGAGTAAAAAAAGGGTAAGCGGAATAATCCATAAAAGAGGTACGGAAGCTATATCCGTACTAATAAAATTGGTTAACCCTAATAATAAACTCGAAGGAACAAAGGCAAGTAATCCCCAGTGAATTTTAGTGTAAAGTGTTAAATGATCTGTTTCTAATGCTGATTTTTCATCAAGCGGTTTTTGTTGTTGTGATTGCCATAATAATGCACCACAACCCAAAATTAACAGGCATAAAAGAACGTAACCGCCACTCCATAGAAATTTTTGGGTGGCTAAACCAATATTGGGTTCAATTAAAAAAGGGTAGCTTAAGAGTGCAAGTAAACTGCCTGAATTACTGGCGGCATATAAATAATAGGGATCATGACTCGTATGATGTCCAATATTTGCAAACCATTTTTGTAATAAGGTTGAAGTGGTAGAAACGACAAAAAAAGGCAAACCAATAGCTAATAATAAAACCCACATTAACCATAATGTTGGATTACTATCAGTAGGAGGAATAGCATTGTCTGGGATAGCAAGTGGCAGTGCTAAAAAACTGATAACAATAACAATAGCATGAATTTGAATCTGTCGGTGTTGCGCTATATGTGTTGCAATATAATGGGCATATAAATAGCCTAAAAATAGGAGGGTTTGATAAAATACCATGCAGGTATTCCAAACTGCAGGTGACCCACCGAGTAAGGGTAAAAGGGTTTTACCAAACATAGGCTGCACTATAAACATTAATGAGGCACTAATGAATAAGGTGATAGCAAAGAGGAGTATTATGGATAGGTTGCGGTTTGATTGCGAGTTCATCATTTAACGTTTAGTTTTTTGTTTTTATTATTTATGTGATGGGGGAGGACTAGCTAGTTTAAATACGGTTCAATATAATTTCCAACACGAGTTTACTGCCAAAATAAGCCAATAATAACAATATGAATCCTGAAAGGGTAAATTTTACCGCGGTTTGTCCACGCCAACCATAACGAGTACGTCCAATTAACAGTGCTGAAAAAATTAGCCAAGCAATAATCGACAAAATCGTTTTATGCACTAAATGTTGAGTAAATAAATCATCAATGAATAGCATTCCTGTTATTAATGATGCTGATAAAAATAGTAATCCGACTGAAATCATTTGAAATAATAATGATTCCATCGTTTGTAAAGCGGGTAAGTTGAGAATAAATTTTTTAGGCGGATGGCAGCGTAATTGTTTTTCTTGAAGTGCTAAAAACAAAGCTTGTAAAGCGGCAATATTCAATAAACTAAAGGCAATAATCGAACTAAAAATATGGGTGTTCATCTGCCAATTATAATGCTGTAGAGCTTGGTGCTTATCAGGATAAATCATATCTAAACCTAACATGATGGCAGCCAGTGGAAAAATAATAATCCCGAGTTTTTCGACAGGTTTACTGAGACTTGCCAAAAGCAGTAAAAATGCAACTAACGCTGAAATCAAAGACGCTGTATTAAATAAGCTAAAATTAAAATGATTACTTTGTAAAAAAAATAACCCTATGTAGGTAAAGTGCATGATAACGGCTAGCCATGTAAAATAGACCGTTTTATATCGGCTTTTTTGTTGACAAAAACCTTTGATTAATGAGGCGCTCGTGCCTAAATAAGCACAAATAGTAAAGAGTGCAAGTAGATCAAGATTCATTATAAGGACTCGTCTAAAAGGGAAACTAATAAGGGCTTAAGGATAGGGTATGGTAATATATTCAGTCTGTTTGTCCTAATGCTCATCATTTCTTGTTGATTGATTTTAGCTTAGGCATCTGTATTTAATATTGATAATGACCTAAAATATACCTATGTTTGATAATTTAACCGACCGCTTAAATAGCACCCTTAAAAAAATAAAAGGTCAGGGAAAACTGACTGAACTTAATGTTAAAGAAACTTTACGTGAAGTGAGAATGGCATTGTTAGAAGCCGATGTTGCTTTGCCTGTGGTCACAGACTTTATTGCCAAAGTAAAAGAAGGTGCGTTAGGGCAGGCAGTGCAAACGAGTCTGACACCTGGGCAGGCATTGGTTAAAGTCGTTCAAACTGAACTTATTCAAGTGATGGGTGAGGCGAATGAGGCCTTAAATTTAAACACGAATCCGCCTGCAATTATTTTAATGGCAGGTTTACAAGGCGCGGGTAAAACAACGACCGTTGCAAAGCTTGGGCTTTGGTTGCAAAAAAATCAAAAGAAAAAAGTTGGGGTGGTGAGTGCCGATATTTATCGCCCTGCGGCGATCAAACAATTAGAAACCTTAGCTAAGGATTCAGATCTGACGTTTTTTGAAAGTGATAGTTCGCAAAATCCTGTTGATATAGCGAATAATGCGATAGAAGCTGCGAAAAAGAAATTCTTAGATGTTGTGATTGTTGACACCGCAGGACGATTGCATATTGATGATGAAATGATGGGTGAAATTAAAGCCCTTCATGCGGCGATTAATCCAGTAGAAACGTTGTTTGTTGTTGATAGTATGACAGGGCAGGATGCGGCGAATACCGCCAAAGCCTTTAATGAAGCACTGCCTTTAACCGGGGTGATATTAACCAAAGCCGATGGGGATGCAAGAGGGGGAGCTGCTTTATCTGTTCGACATATTACGGGTAAACCTATTAAATTTATTGGGATGGGTGAAAAAGCTGATGCGTTAGAACCTTTCCATCCTGAGCGTATCGCCTCACGTATTCTTGGCATGGGTGATATGTTATCGCTGATTGAAGAGATTGAGCAAAAAGCAGATAAGAAAAAAGCGGATCGTCTAGCAAGGAAAGTCATGAAAGGGAAAGGCTTCGATTTAGAAGACTTTCGTGAACAGCTAGAACAAATGCAATCTATGGGCGGTGTAAAATCAATGATGGATAAATTGCCAGGTATTAATGAAGTGCCTGCACATTTAAAAGATCAAGTTAATGATAAAGCTTTATCCCGACAAATTGGGGTGATTAACTCAATGACTATGCAAGAACGCCGGGCGCCAGATTTAGTCAAAGGAAGTCGTAAACGTAGGATTGCAGCAGGTTGTGGTCAAGAATTACAAGATGTTAATCGAATTTTAAAGCAATATAAAATGATGCAAAAAATGATGAAACGGATGAAAAAAGGGAATTTGACTAACATGATGCGGGGAATGAAAAGTAACTTGCAAGGAATGCGTCGATAAAAAATAACCAGAGATGTATGATGAAATTTTTATGGATATTAGCTTTATTAACGATCAGTCAGCAGGCCGTTTCAGTTGAGCCTTTAGATGTTAAAGAAATAACGCAAGGGGTTTATGTACATTTTGGCAAACATGAATTACCTGATACCCATAATCAGGGGGCGATTGCCAATATTGGTTTTATTGTCGGTAAAAAATGTGTCGCAGTGATTGATTCTGGCGGTAATCCAGCGCAGGGTATCGCATTAAAAAAGGCGATTACCACAACCACAGATACGCCTATTTGTTATGTAATAAATACCCATGTTCACCCCGATCATATTTATGGAAATAGTGCCTTTAAAGAAACAGGGGTTGAATTTATTGGTCATCATAAATTAGCGCGAGCAATGGCAATGCGAGAGGGTTATTATATTGATAACGCGGCTGAACAGTTGGGGATTGAATTAAAACCTGGAGATATTATTCCGCCGACAATGCCTGTCATTGATACTTTAAAGATTGATTTAGGTGGCCGTGAATTAGAATTAACCGCTCACCCTACCGCGCATACGGATAATGATCTAAGTATTTATGACAAACAAACCAATACTTTATGGTTGGGGGATTTATTATTTCGCCAGCATTTACCCGTAATAGATGGCAGTATTAAAGGTTGGTTAGCTGAATTAGGGCGATTAGAAAAACAAAATTATAAATACGTGATTCCAGGGCATGGCGCAGTAATTACCGATTGGAAACATAGTTTGCAACCCCAAAAGCGTTATTTAACTTTATTGCGTGATGAAATTACCGCAATGATAAAGCAGGGAAAATTTTTGGAAGAAGCGGTGGAAACTGTGGCTTATTCTGAGAAAAAACGCTGGAAACTATTTGACCAATTTCATCGTAAAAATATAACCGCCGTTTTTGCAGAGTTAGAGTGGGAAGAGTAAGTAAGATGCCTGCTTTTCTAAGTGAAATAATTATTTATCCGATTAAATCATTAGCAGGGATTAGCGTTAAACATTGGCAAATTAACGAAAAAGGATTGCTCTACGATAGAAAATGGATGTTAATTGATGAAAATAATAAATTTTTATCACAACGGCGTTTACCTGAAATGGCATTAATAACAACGGCTATGGTAAATAACACCTTAGTTTTATCTGCGCCTAGTATGGAAGATATAACACTATCATTAAATAACTCAAATGATGGTGAGGAAGTTATCACTGAAATTTGGCGCGATCAATGTCCTGCCCGTTGTGTTTCAACAGCAATGGATCAATGGTTTAGCCAGTGTTTAAAAACACCTTGCCGTTTAGTTTATCAACCTGAAATGGTAACGCGTCCTGTTGATCCTCGCTATGCAAAGGCTACGGATAAAGTTTATTTCAGTGACGGTTTTCCCTTTCTCATTATTTCTGAGGCTTCTTTAAAGTCACTCAACGAGGCAATGCGTTTAGAATTAACGATGGCGCGTTTTCGACCTAATCTAGTGATTGCAAATTGTGATGCTTATGCCGAAGACACTTGGCGAAAAATTAGCGTGGGTGAAATTAATTTCAGACTGCCAAAACCTTGTTCGCGTTGTTCTGTTCCTGCAATAAACCCCATTAGCGCAGAAATTACTAAAGAGCCTTTAACCACACTGAGCCGTTTGCGAAAATGGCAGCATAAAGTTTATTTTGGACAAAATGCTTTACATGATGAGACGGGGGTATTGATCTTAGGTGATAGCCTTGTTATTAATGAAATGGGTAAGGCACAACCCCCGTTATTAACCTAGGTTTTTCATACTATAATGAATATTTTTAATTATGTGGACTGTATGGCGGCATTAATTTTTGCAGAAGAACGGAAAAAATGCGCTGAACTCAGATTACAACTTGTCCATTTTGAGGTATTGAATTATTTAGCTTATTCTAATCAGTATACGGATACACCTACAGCAACTGCCGCTTATTTTGGGATGACACGAGGAACGGTTTCACAATCATTGATTGTTTTAGAAAAAAAAGGTTATATTGAAAAAAACAAGGATGAAACTGATAGACGTATCATTCATGTTCATTTACAACCGCTTGGGCGTGATATTTTAAAAAAGATACAAAGAACGGTATTGTTCAATAAAGCCACGGCTATTTTAATTTCAAAAGAAAAACAAACGATTGCTCATCAGCAGCGTGTTTTTATTGAAGTTCTAAGGGCATTACAGAAAGCATCTTTATCCCCTGCTTTTAAAGCAATTCAAAATAATAAATTTAATAGTTTAAAAAATGTAACAATCTTTGATTTAATCGAATGTATGGCAGTCCTTATTCGTTCACAAACCCGTAGACATTGTACAGAATTAAAGTTACAGATGATTCATTATCAGGTCTTAGATTACTTAGCTTTATGTAATAAATATAGTGATACCCCCGCTGCAATTGCTAATTTTTTAGGAATTACTAGAGGAACACTTTCGCAAACGCTTATTATCCTTGAAAAAAAAAGTTTTATTATTAAAAACCAAGATAATAAAGATAAACGCTTCTATCATATTCAGCTATCCGATAAAGGTTTTAAAATTTTAAAAAAAGCCAAATTAACCGTGTTATTTGAAAATGCGGCTATTCTTTTAGAAAAAAATTCATCTTTTATAGAAGGTGAGAAAATATTTTCCAAGGCATTGACTGCTTTACAAAAAGCAAATAATTCATATTCTTTTGGTATTTGTGAAAGTTGTAAAAACTTTCAACAACTATCTGTTGGATTTTTTTGTGAATTAACCCAAGAAAAATTAACCAAAAATGATAGTCAAAAAATTTGCCAAGAACATGTTCCCAAATAAATAGTGTAGATCTGCAATATTTATTTAACTTAAAGTGATAAAATGAATCCATAATTTGTAATGGGCGGCAGGAAAAAACAGAGATGGGTATAGTTACTCTTGATGTTTAAAATACTACCCCCATTAAGATAGGCTGAAGTATAATCCTTATAACTAACTATAACACCGCATTCCATAGGGTACGGACTAAAAAACATGGCAAAAGAAGATTTTTATAAACTCCTGAACGTTAATAAAAACGCCAGTGATGCTGAAATTAAAAAAAGTTATCGCCGGCTGGCAATGAAATATCATCCTGATAGAAACACGGATAATTCAGACGCTGCTGAGAAAAAATTTAAAGTGGTTAAAGAGGCTTACGAAATTTTATCTGATCAAAAAAAACGTTCCGCTTATGACCAATTTGGTCATGCAGGCGTTGACCCTTCTATGGGAGGTCAAGGGGGAGCTGAAGGTTTTGGCGATGTTTTTAGCGATGTTTTCGGTGATATTTTTGGTGGCGGTGGTGGCGGTCGTCAACGTAGTAACGTTCAACGCGGTTCAGATTTACGTTATAACCTTGACTTAACCTTAGAAGAAGCAGTTGCAGGGACTGATACTAAAATTCGCGTCCCCGTTTTATCAACTTGTTCTGAATGTCATGGCTCCGGGGCTAAAAAAGGTTCATCCGCTGTGAGCTGTTCTACTTGTCATGGACAAGGCCAAGTTAGAATGCAGCAAGGGTTTTTCTCAGTACAACAAGCCTGTCCAACCTGTCATGGTTCAGGAAAACAAATTAAAGACCCTTGCCGTAAATGTCATGGACAAGGACGCATACAAGAAAATAAAACCCTTTCGGTTAAAATTCCAGCAGGTGTGGATACAGGGGATAGAATTCGCCTTGCAAATGAAGGCGAAGCAGGAGAACGTGGTGGGCCTTCTGGTGATCTATATGTACAAATTCAGGTTAAAGAGCATGCTATATTTATTCGTGAAGAAGCGAATTTGTATTGTGAAGTCCCCATTAGTTTCCCAACCGCCTGTATAGGAGGGGAAATTGAAGTACCTACATTAGATGGTAAAGTTAAATTAAAAATCCCCGCAGAAACTCAAACAGGGAAATTATTCCGTTTGCGTGGTAAAGGAGTTAAACCTGTACGGGGGGGTGCAGTAGGTGATTTGCTATGCCGAGTACAAATTGAAACCCCCGTAAAACTAACAAAAGAACAAAATGAGTTAATTAAGCAATTATCAAAATCGTTAACGGGTGGGGGAAAGCAACATAGCCCACAAGAATATTCATGGACAGATGGCGTAAAAAGTTTTTTTGATAAACTAACAGGATAAATTATGACAAGAATTGCGGTTATCGGTGCGTCAGGACGGATGGGCATATGCTTAATAAAAGCGGCTGTCAACGAAAAATTATTGAGTGTTGCTGTTTCTCGCACAGCAGTCGGTAAAGATGCAGGAGATTTAGCAGGGGCGGGAACACAAAATATTATTGTCTGCTACGACTTAGAAGCTGTTCTAGATGATTTTGATGTTTTAGTTGACTTTACTCGCCCAGAAGGAACCTTAGAACATTTGGAAATTTGTCGAAAAGCAGGTAAAAAGATTGTAATTGGAACGACAGGTTTCAGTGAGGAACAAATAGCCATCATTAGAGATGCTTCAAAAGACATCGGAATTATTTTGTCACCTAATATGAGTATTGGAGTCAATATTTCACTTAAGCTATTAGAGATGACCGCTAAAATTATGGGCGATTATACCGATATAGAAATTATTGAGGCACATCATCGCCATAAAGTTGACTCACCTTCAGGAACAGCTTTGCTTATGGGTAAAGTAATTACAGATACTTTAGGTTGGGATTTAGACGAACATGCAATCTATGGTCGAGGCAAAGGTCATCTGGGTGAACGTGAATCTAAAACCATTGGGTTTTCAACCATTAGAGGCGGTGATATTGTTGCCGAGCATACGGTTATGTTTGCAGATGAAGGTGAACGGGTTGAAATCACTCACAAAGCCAGTAACCGAATGACCTTTGCTATTGGTGCGATACGTGCTGCAAAATGGCTAATGGAAGAGGAAAATGGTGTTTATGATATGCAGGATGTATTAGGACTTTCTTCATTACATATGACGCGATTAGGACTTTTAGAAACCGACCCACAAGTAACACGTAATTTAATTCATAGAAATTAAGTTTTGTCTAAAAGCTATCTTCTAAGTGGCTTTAACAAAATATTCTTAGAAAAATACTTAACGTTCAAAATTTGCACGCGTAGGTGGCTTATGCCCACCTACGCGTGTGGCATTGCTTTATCCTCGCTAATTTTATATCACTTTTTCTGTGACTTTTATTTCTGTTATTATTCCAAGCTTTAATCGCGCTCATTTACTACGCCGTGCTTTAGCGTCTGTTTACGCCCAAACCCTTCCCGCGGATGAAGTCATTGTTATTGATGATGGTTCTACTGACGATACTCAAGCAATCATTGCTCAATATTTTCCACAAGTCACTTATATTCATCAATCCAATCAAGGGGTAAGTGCGGCAAGAAATACAGGAATAAAACAAGCCAAAGGACAATGGTTAGCCTTTTTAGATTCTGATGATGAATGGTTAGCAGATAAGCTTTTTCAACAAATAACCGCACTTAAAGATACTGATTATAAGGTGTGTCATACCGAAGAAATTTGGATACGCAAAGGCGTGCGGGTTAATCAAATGAAAAAACATAAGAAACCTACAGGTTGGATTTTTAAAGATTGTCTGCCTTTATGTGCAATGTCACCTTCTTCAATTATGATTCACCGTGATGTTTTTAATCAGGTCGGTTTATTTGACCCCGCTTTTCTAACTTGTGAAGACTATGATTTATGGTTGAGAATCACTACTTATTATCCTGTATTGTTAATAGAAAACCCTCAAATTAAAAAATATGGGGGACATGAGGATCAGCTATCACAAAAATATTGGGGAATGGATCGTTTTAGAATTTTAGCTTTAGAAAAAAGTATTAACAGTAATAATTTAACGCTAGATAATAAAGTAGCAGCAATGGACATGTTATTGAAAAAAGCAAAAATAATTCAAAAAGGCGCGTTAAAACGAGGTAAAACAGATGATGTTGCTCATTATCAGCAACTTATTAATTTATTTTCAAAATAAGCTAGATCAAATTATGCCCTATGGTAAATTTACAACAATCGGACAGGTAGCTAAAACGTTTAACATCACCCTAAAAAAGAAATGGTTTTTACAAGATGTTAAGAAAAATAGTATTGAAGTCCCCGATTATAAACAAATTGAAATTAAGAAGCGGCTATCAAATACCGCCGCGCTTAAAAATGAAGCGGCTCGATGTAATCAAATAATTACCCCTATTTTAAATATAGTGGTTGATAAACATGAACCTTTACAACTTTGGATTGAAGAACCTTTTAATGTCGATGAAGAAAGTGGATTAACAGGAACTGCTGATTATTTAATTGCCCCTGAAACTACCAGTGAAGAAATGGCAATTCCACCACTATGTGTCATAGAGGCCAAACAGGATAAATTTGATGAAGGATGGACTCAAGCATTAGCTGAAATGGTTGCAGCTTCCAAAAAAGGGGCGACCATTTGTTATGGTATTGTTACCACAGGTAAAGCGTGGGAGTTTGGTAAATTAGAAAACAATGTGTTTATCAGAGAGCCAGATCAAGTGAGCACCAGAAACTTACAAGATTTATTTGATATGCTTGACTGGGTTATCTCACTGGCAGAAAAAGAAATTTGATTAATACTATCCTCCTTAACAGAGTGTAAAAGCTTTGATAATACTGAGTTTTTATAAATATGCACCACCATCTATTGAACTGCGTTAAAATAGACCTCACAGAACTAAGGCTTCATTTCTATTTTTAATTTTTATTTATAAACCCATGTCCACACCAGAAAATCAACCTTCTGCAAATTTTATTCGTCAAATTGTTAGCAACGATTTAGCAATAAATAAACATAACGGCAAAATTGCCACCCGTTTTCCACCAGAACCTAATGGTTTTTTACATATAGGTCATGCAAAATCTATTTGCCTTAATTTTGGTATTGCCCAAGAAAATCAAGGAACTTGTAATTTACGTTTTGACGATACTAACCCAGAAAAAGAAAGTATCGAATTTATGCAATCCATTGAAAAAGATGTGCAATGGTTAGGATTTCAATGGACAGCGGAATATCATTCCTCCGATTATTTCGACCCGCTTTATGATTATGCCGTGCAATTAATTAATCAGAACTTAGCGTATGTTGATAGCTTATCAGCAGAAGAAATCCGTGCTTATCGGGGTTCTTTAACTGAAGAGGGAAAAGAAAGCCCTGATAGAAATCGTCCTATTGCCAAAAGTTTAGATTTATTTAAACGGATGCGAGAAGGTGAATTTGAAGATGGTAAATATGTTTTACGCGCTAAAATTGACATGGCATCGCCCAATATTAATATGCGTGATCCTACTTTATATCGAATTCGCCGTACTCATCATCATAGAACAGGCGGAGATTGGTGTTTATACCCAATGTATGATTATACCCATTGTATTTCTGATGCGATTGAAGGGATTACGCATTCCCTATGTACTTTAGAATTTGAAGATCATCGACCGCTATATGACTGGATTTTAGACAAATTACAAACGCCTTGTCATCCACAACAAATTGAATTTGCACGTTTACAACTTGAATACACGGTCATGAGTAAACGTAAACTTGCACAATTAGTTATAGAAAATCATGTAAAAGGTTGGGATGATCCTAGAATGCCAACCATTGCAGGATTACGTCGCCGAGGTTTTACCCCTGACTCCATTCGTGATTTTTGTGAGCGTATTGGCATTACCAAAAAAGATGCGTGGATTAAAATGGCCGCCTTAGAAAGTTGCATTAGGGATGATTTGAATGAAAATGCGCCGCGTGCAATGGCTGTATTAAAACCTTTACGCGTAGTGATTGAAAACTATCCTGATGAGCAAGTTGAGTTATTAACAGCAAAAAATCATCCACAAAAAGAGGAAATGGGAACACGAGAAATTCCTTTTTCTAAGATAATATTAATTGAACAAGAAGATTTTTCTTTAGTTCCGCCGCCTAAATTTAAACGTTTGATTGAAGGGGGCGAAGTCCGTTTACGTGGTGCGTATGTTATTAAATGTGAAAAAGTTATAACCGATACGGCAGGTAATGTGATTGAATTACGTTGTAGTTATGACAAAGTAACCTTAGGAAAAAAACCCGAAGGACGTAAAGTTAAAGGTGTTATTCATTGGGTATCAGAGCAACATTCAATTCCTGCCGAATTACGTTTATACGCGCCTTTATTTACAGAAGCAAATCCAGAAGCTCAATCGCATTTTTTGGAAACCCTAAACCCAAATTCATTAGAAATTTTAAGTGATAGTCGAGTAGAAGCAAGTCTTGCAAATGCAAAACCTGAAACACGCTACCAATTTGAACGCTGTGCATATTTTTGTGTTGATAGTGATAGTCGTGCGGAAAAATTAGTTTTAAATCGTACGGTTTCTTTGCGTGATAGTAAGTAATTTCGTTGATATATTTATTGATGAAACATCAAGAATAGACTAAATATAATGAGATTCATACGGTCAAAACAACTGAAAAAAGGGAAAAAGGGATAATAAAATGAAAATATGGGTTGATGCAGATGCTTGTCCTGTTGTGGTTAAAAATATTCTCTTCAAAGCTGCTGAACGAACAGGAATACTAATGACACTTGTGGCTAATCATCCTTTACATATTCCCCCTTCACGTCATATCAAATTTCTTCAAGTATCATTAGGATTTGATAGTGCGGATAATGAAATTATTAAAAGACTTGAAACAGGTGATCTTGTTATTACCAGCGATATTCCTTTAGCTGCAGAAGTTATTGAAAAGAAAGCCCACGCACTTAATCCGCGTGGTGAACTGTATTCTGCTGATGATATTAAAGCACGCTTGACAATGAGAGATTTAATGGATACTTTACGTGGCAGTGGCATAGATACAGGGGGGCAAGCCCCTTTCAGCCAAAGCGAACGAAAAGCTTTTGCGAACCATTTAGATACTTTATTAAACAAAGCTAAAAAAGTATCAGTAAACAGCAAGGTTCTATAGATAACAAAATATTTGGAGTCCAAAACATGTTTTGGACTCCTGTTATATTTTGATCGTCTATAGAGATTATTTTTAAAGGTTATGATACCCCGTTTCTTCATGTAAAACGATATCAAGTCCTTCAACTTCTTCATCACCCGTGACACGAATACCAATCACTTTATCCAGTAGCTTTAAAATGCCATAACTAAATAAAGCACTCCAAATGATAGTAACAACAACGGCTAAAATTTGTACACCCACTTGTGAGGACATTGAAACCTCACCTAGTCCTAATCCCCCCAAACTTTCAGCAGCAAATACACCTGTTAAAATTGAACCAATAATACCACCAACCCCATGCACAGGAAAAACATCCAACGAATCATCAATTTTTAAGGTACGTTTAATATATTGCGTGGCATAAAAACAGGCAATTCCTGCAATAATACCAATTGCTAATGCCCCCGCAGGTCCTACATAACCCGATGCAGGTGTTATTGTTCCTAAACCTGCTACCATGCCTGTTACAATACCTAAAACACTCGGTTTTCCAAAACGTAACCATTCAATAGTCATCCAAGTTAAAGCCCCTGCGGCGGCTGCAATATGGGTCACTAAAATAGCCATGCCCGCCGCACCATCTGAGGTTAATGAACTACCGCCATTGAAACCAAACCAACCAACCCAAAGCATTCCAGCCCCTGTAACCACCATTGGCATATTATGTGGTTGCATTGATGTTGTAGGAAATCCTTTACGATTACCCAAAACCAGCGCTGTAACTAAAGCGGCAACCCCTGCATTAACATGAATAACAATTCCCCCAGCAAAATCTTTAACGCCTAATTCAGCAAGCCAACCACCCCCCCAAATCCAATGACAAATCGGCATATAAACTAAAATCAGCCACAATGCAGTAAACCATAACATGGCCGAAAATTTCATTCTTTCAGCAAAACCACCAATAATAAGCGCAGGGGTAATAATTGCAAAGGTCATCTGAAACATAAAAAATACAACTTCAGGAATATCACCCGTTAATGAATTTATGGTTACATTACTTATAAATAGTTTAGATGCCCCGCCTATGATAGCCTGTAAATTCCCCCCCTCTGCAAAAATAAAGCTATAAACACCTGCTAACCATAATATTGACACCAAACAAGTAATTGCAAAGCATTGCATTAATACGGAAAGCACGTTTTTACTTCTCACCAAGCCTGCATAAAATAAAGACAAACCAGGTAAGGTCATAAATAACACTAATGCAGTTGAGGTTAAAACCCAAGCCGTATTTGCTGCATTTAATTCACTGGCTTCTACGAAACTAGGTATTAGTAGTAAACTTAAAAGTATTTTTATATTTTTCATTTCTATTTTGAATTAGCGGTTTAAATAGCCTCTTCACCTGTTTCACCCGTTCTAATGCGAATAACTTGTTCTAAATCAGAAACAAATATTTTTCCATCGCCTATTTTTCCTGTATTAGCGGCATTAACAATCGTCTCGACCGCTTGATCAACAATATCATTAGCAACCGCAATTTCTAGTTTAACTTTGGGTAAAAAATCAACGACATATTCTGCACCTCGATAAAGTTCAGTATGCCCTTTTTGACGACCAAAGCCTTTAACTTCAGTTGCTGTGACTCCTGCAACACCAATTTCAGAAAGAGCTTCTCTTACGTCATCCATTTTAAACGGTTTAATAATAGCGGTGATTAATTTCATAATATATTCTCGTAATAAATTAAAGGTTAAGCCTGAAAAGTGGCAAAGAGTCTTTAATCATAGTGAATTATTAATCAACATACAATCAAGCTGAACATTTGTAAGTTATTTTTAGCTTAATAGAAGCTATTTTTTTAATGCAAAAAACTCTGACAAGGATAAATATTGACAGAGTTTTATTACTTAATAAAAGAAGTGATACTTCTATTTTTTATGCTCTTAAATCATCCTTTACTGTTATCAGTAAACTCAGGATAAGCTTCCATTCCACATTCAGAATAATCAACCCCATGATATTCTTCTTCTTCCGTAACCCGAATACCTATAATAAGTTTAAAAGCATACCAAGTCGCAAAGCTTGCAATAAAAACAAAAGTCATAATAGAAACAATGCCTGTTAATTGGGCAATAAAAGTTGCTTCGGGATTAGAAAAACAAACAGCAATCAGTCCCCAAATACCCACAACCCCATGAACTGAAATCGCCCCCACAGGGTCATCAAGTTTTAAGTTATCAATCCCAATAATTGAAAAGACCACAATAACGCCTGCCACCATCCCAATAATAGTCGCTAATAAAGGGCTAGGACTTGCAGGATCTGCGGTAATAGCAACTAACCCAGCTAATGCACCGTTTAAAATCATGGATAAATCCGCTTTACCAAATAAAATATGTGCAGCAATTAAAGCGGCAACAACACCCCCTGCGGCTGATGCATTAGTATTAACAAAAACCATCGCTACGATATTTGCATCGGATACATTGGAAATAATCAGTTGAGAACCCCCATTAAAACCAAACCAGCCCATCCAAAGAATAAATGTGCCTAAAGTGGCTAAAGGTAAATTACACCCAGGAATTGGGGTAATATTCCCCTCTTTATCATATTTTCCTTTACGCGCGCCGAGTAAAATAATCCCTGCTAAAGCGGCTGTTGCACCACATAAATGCACTACACCCGAGCCTGCAAAATCATAAAAACCTAAGCCATCAAGAAAACCGCCACCCCATTTCCAGTAACCTTGCAATGGATAAATAAACCCTGTCATGACGACTGAAAAGGCTAAAAATGCCCAAAGCTTCATCCGTTCTGCAACAGCGCCAGAGACAATTGACATCGCCGTTGCTACAAACACAACTTGGAAGAAAAAATCTGCCATGTTTGAATAAACGCTATTATTATCAGGGTCTGAGTCTCCATTGACCATAATAACTTCGGCGGCTGTATTATCTGCACCTAATAAAAAGCTAATACCTGGCCAGATACTATTAACCGCCTCAGCAGGATACATAATATTATAACCAACCAATAAATACATCACACAGGCGATAGCAAATAAAGCGATATTTTTGGTTAAAATTTCTGTGGTATTTTTAGCACGGACTAACCCTGCCTCTAACATAGCAAAACCTGCTGCCATCCACATGACAAACGCACCACTCATCAATAAATAAAAAGTATCCAGTGCGTAACTTAGTTCAATGACTTGTTCCATAACTTACCTCGTCGTTATTTTATAATGCTTCTTCGCCAGTTTCGCCTGTACGAATACGGATAACTTGCTCTAAATTAGTAACAAAAATCTTGCCATCACCAATTTTTCCCGTATTGGCTACATTAATAATCGCTTCTACAGCTTGTTCAACCTGTTCTTTTCCAACGGCGGCTTCAATTTTAGCTTTCGGTAAAAAATCAACCACATACTCTGCACCTCGATAGAGTTCCGTGTGACCTTTTTGACGACCAAAGCCTTTTACTTCGGTAACGGTAACACCTGATACGCCAATTTCTGAAAGTGCTTCACGAACATCATCTAATTTAAAAGGTTTAATAATCGCGGTGATTAATTTCATGGTTTATCCTCTGGTTAGTATTTTCTGAAAGTAGTGAAGCATAGAGTGTGCCAATTAATTAAAACACCAAACCATTCAGCTTGAAAGGCAGTTAAGTTGCTTATGGCTGAATAAGTGGTCACGAACGATTTAATTTTTATTTTTTAATTTTACCCATCAAACATTCTTTAAATTTAAGCGTTTACATTGCTCTGTTGCACTAAAATGATGCGTATAAATAAAGCATCACTTCATAGTTGTGCAAAAACAACAACTGTTGTTTAAAAATAAATCCTCTCGCCCCTTGCTTTCCAATAATATTAAATCTGGCATGAAATATGCTGATATTATCAACAACTTTAATCGTTTTTTTGGAGATAATCGAATGATAAAAACCCCCTTCACCACTGTTATAATCAGTGGCGCATTATTAATGGTCAGTGCTAATTTATTTGCTGCGGGTGCAATTGAATCACTAACAGGGACGAATATTAATGATGCTCAAGCATTAAAAAACAGGGGTATTGAAGTGGGTGGGTGGGCTTCAGCAGGGATTACTTATGCCTCACACAATGGTGATCACCAATCAAATGCGCCAATTAGTTTTAATGATCGTAATAATGAATTTCAATTAAATCAGCTGAATTTGTTCATTGAACGTGCCGTTAATACTGAAGGTAACGCTTGGGATATTGGAGGACGTATTGATTTTATGTTTGGGGCGGATGCAAGAAATACTCACGCAACAGGCTTTGATAACCAGATTCTTGGCTCAACAGGCAATAAAACCTTTAATGAGTATGATATAGCCTTTCCTCAAGCATACGCAGAAATTTTTGCACCTATTGGTAACGGTCTTACTGCAAAAATAGGCCATTTCTATACTAACATCGGCTATGAAGTTGTTACCGCACCTGACAACTTTTTTTATTCACATGCTTACACCATGCTTTACGCTGAACCCTTTACCCATAGCGGTGCATTATTAACTTATAAAGTCAACGATAATATTTCAGTCTCTGCGGGTGCAGTAACTGGTTGGGATAACTTCGATAGAAATGGTGGGGATTGGAGTTTCTTAGGGGGGGCTAGCTGGACGAGTGATGACGAAAAAACATCGGCAGCGGTTTCCTTAATTACGGGTGAAAATGGCGATGACTCTATAGCGCAAAACACCACGATGTACAGCGTAGTGATTTCACACGACTTTAATGACAATTTACATTACGTCTTTCAACATGACTTTGGAACACAAGAAAATGGCGCAGGGGCGGGTGATGATTCAGATTGGTACGGCATTAATCAATATCTAACTTATGATGTCAATGATAAAGTAGGTCTTGGCTTACGTGGTGAATGGTTTAGCGACAGTGATGGACGTGTTTCTGGTAGCTATGGTGCTAACTACTACGCGGTTTCTGCTGGTGTTAACTATAGCCCTATTTCATGGTTAAAATTTCGTCCAGAAGTCCGCTATGACTGGGCAGATGCTAATGGTGCAGGCAATGTTTACGACAATGGTAATGAAAATGATGAAATTTCTTTAGCCATGGATATGATTGTAACTTTTTAAATTGATTGACATAACGTTCATATTTACAGCTACCCACTTAGAGCAGGCAGAAAAATAAATATTATAAAAAGTTTCGGGGGTTATCAAAGGCTCATTCCTTAACTTTGATTATCTTGCATTAAAAAGGAAGTTCTGTTTTTTATAGTAATTTAACTTAATTAATGTTATGTTATTTTCGTTTAAATTTTAGTATCACGATAATAATTATACTTGGGAGTATTTTGACTAATGTCAGTAGAAAATGTTTTAAAAATGATTGAAGAAAACGATGTCAAATATGTTGACTTTCGTTTTTGTGACACACGCGGTAAAGAACAACACGTTACTTTTCCAGCCCATAGCATTGATGAAGATACTTTTGAAGATGGCAACATGTTCGATGGTTCATCAGTTGCAGGTTGGAAAGGCATTAATGAATCTGACATGATTTTAATGCCAGATCCAAGTTCTGCCGTTCTTGATCCTTTCTTTGATGAAACCACGTTAATCTTACGTTGTGACATCATTGAACCTAATGATATGCAAGGGTATGAACGTGATCCTCGTTCAATTGCGCGTCGTGCAGAAAATTATATGCAATCAACAGGAATTGCTGACACGGCACTTTTTGGGCCTGAAAATGAATTTTTCATCTTTGACGATGTACGTTGGGGTGAAACCATGGGTAATTCTTTTTATAAAGTAGATTCAGAAGAGGCGGGTTGGAACTCTGAAAAAACCTATGAAGATGGTAATATTGGTCATCGTCCTGGTATAAAAGGCGGCTATTTCCCTGTACCGCCTGTTGATTCTCTACAAGACATGCGCTCTGCGATGTGTTCTGTTTTAGAAGAAATGGGTATGGAAACAGAAGTTCATCATCATGAAGTAGCGACCGCAGGTCAGTGTGAAATTGGGGTAAAATTTAATACCTTAATTAAAAAAGCCGATGAAGTTTTAGAATTAAAATATGTGGTTGCCCAAATCGCTCATGCTTATGGAAAAACAGCGACCTTTATGCCTAAGCCTTTAGTCGGTGATAATGGTAATGGAATGCATGTTCATCAATCTTTAGTTAAAGATGGCGAAAATTTATTTTCAGGTGATTTATACGGTGGCTTATCTGAAACTGCCTTATTCTATATTGGGGGCATTATTAAACATGCGAAAGCATTAAATGCTTTTGCTAATGCTTCAACAAATAGTTATAAACGTCTCGTTCCAGGTTTTGAAGCCCCTGTTATGTTAGCTTATTCCGCTCGTAATCGTTCAGCCTCTATTCGTATTCCTTTTGTGAATAACCCTAAGGGTCGTCGCATTGAATTACGTTTTGGTGATTCAACGGCAAATCCTTATTTATGTTTTTCTGCGATGTTAATGGCAGGTCTTGATGGCATCCAAAATAAAATTCACCCTGGTGATGCAATGGATAAAGATCTGTATGACTTACCACCAGAAGAAGAAAAAGCCATTCCACAAGTTGCCTTTTCTTTTGATGAAGCGTTAAAAGCATTAGATGAAGATCGTGAATTTTTAACGCGCGGTGGGGTATTTACCGATGATACTATTGATGCTTATATTGATTTAAAAATGGAAGAAGTTACTCGTTTACGCATGAGTACTCATCCTGTTGAATTTGATATGTACTATAGCTTATAAATGTAACTGTTTTTAAAACGGTGATTAAAATTAAAAATAACGCTCCTTTATGGGGCGTTTTTTTTGTTTTATAAAAATGACGCTATTGATGAGAAGACTGTAAACTAGACTTCAAAACATATTTTGAACTCCCGCTATTATAATACTTAAGTTAGCTTTATACTTTATGGTCTGTAACTTGCTTAATAACAGTAAACCTTAAGGCAAAGTAATGCATAAAAAAATACTCGATCATCTTAGTGAAGCAATTTTATTATTTAATCGTCAACTTATCTTAACTTATATCAATTCAGCAGGTGAGACCTTATTAGCAGATAGCTCAAAACACCTAGTTGGAAAAAAAGCCGAAGATATTTTTAAATTTTCAACGCTTTCTGTTTTAACCCACTTTCAACAATCTTTAGCTAATAACGAGGTGCTTGTTGATAGAGAAATTATCTTAGATAATTTGAAACAAAATATCACCGTTAATTTAAGTATCACCCCCTTGTTAGAAAATGCTGATGGCGATGAAATTTTAGTTGAGTTACAGCAATTAGACCAACATTTACGCATTACCAAAGAAGAACAGCTTATTGAGCAGCATCATATTAGTCGAATGTTAATTCGTGGTTTAGCCCATGAAATTAAAAATCCACTCGGTGGAATTAGAGGCGCTGCACAATTATTAGAACTAGAATTAGAGGGAAATGAATTAAAGGAATATACTCAGATCATTATTGCAGAAGCGGACAGGCTTAAAGACTTAATGGATAAGATGTTAGGGCCTAATAAACCTCCACAGAAAAATAAATTAAACATTCATAAGGTTTTAGAAAGAGTTAGGCAGTTAGTTCTTGCAGAAACGACGGGAAATATTAATATAGCATGTGATTATGATCCGAGTATTCCGTTTTTACAAGCAGATAAAAATCAATTAATTCAAGCATTTTTGAACATGGTTCGTAATGCTGTACAAGCAATTGATATAAATGGAAAAATAATTTTAAAAACTCGTGTTCATAGAAAAATGACGATTGGACGTAAAAATTATAAGCTTTTAGTTAAAATTGATATTATTGATAATGGAATAGGGATTAAAGAAGAAATGCTAGGACAAATTTTTTACCCAATGATTACGGGACGCGCAGAAGGAACAGGGCTAGGATTATCAATTTCGCAATCATTGATTAATCAGCATCATGGCTTGATTGAATGCACTAGTAAACCTAACCATACTATTTTTTCTATTTATCTTCCTTTGGAGAATCATGATGCAGTCTAAATCTGATAAAGTTTGGGTTATTGATGATGATAAATCTATTCGCTGGGTCTTAGATAAAGCACTTAAAAAAGCAGCCATTAATAGCCGTAGTTTTTCTAGTGCAAAATTATTGCTTGAGGCCTTAAAAAAAGATCAACCTGATGCCTTGTTGACTGACATTAGAATGCCCGATATGGACGGCTTACAATTGTTAGAAAAAGTACAGCAAGATTATCCAAAACTGCCTATTATCGTGATGACGGCACATTCTGATTTAGAAAGTGCGGTCTCTGCTTTTCATAGTGGGGCATTTGAATATTTACCTAAGCCTTTTGATATAAAAGAAGTGATTGAAATTTCTCAACGTGCATGTACTCATAGTAGGCAACAGCAAGCAGAGTTACAACAAGATAAAGAATTAGAATCGACACCTGAAATTTTAGGTGAAGCTCCTGCAATGCAGGAAGTTTTTCGAGCGATTGGTCGTTTAGCACGTTCACATATTACCGTTTTAATTAATGGTGAATCAGGGACAGGTAAAGAGCTAGTTGCTAAAGCATTACATCGCCATAGTCCAAGAGTAAAAAAACCATTTATTGCTTTAAATATGGCAGCTATCCCTAAAGATTTAATGGAATCTGAGCTTTTTGGACATGAAAAAGGCGCGTTTACAGGCGCACAAGCTCGAAGAGCTGGACGGTTTGAACAGGCCGATAATGGCACTTTATTTTTAGATGAAATCGGCGATATGCCCGCAGAATTACAAACACGATTATTACGTGTTCTAGCAGATGGTGAGTATTATCCTATTGGTGCAAGAACCTCAATTAAAGTTGATGTACGAATTATTGCTGCAACTCATCAAAATTTGGAAACTTTAGTTACTCAAGGACGATTTAGAGAAGATTTATTTCATAGACTTAATGTTATTAGAATTCACATACCGCCTTTACGTGAACGTAGCCAAGATATACCGTTATTAATGCGGCATTTTCTTAATCAAGCGTCGATAGAATTAAATACAGAAATGAAAGTTTTACGTCCCGAAACAGAAGATTTTTTAACCACTTTAGAATGGTTAGGAAATGTTAGACAATTAGAAAATATTTGTCGCTGGCTTACGGTGATGGGTGCGAGTAGAGAAATCTATATGGATGATTTACCCCCTGAATTATTAAATAAGCAGTCTATAAAAACAACGCTAACAGAGACTAGTTGGGAAGCCTTATTATCGAAAAAAATCAAGGAAAAAATAGAAACGGGCAATAAGGAAGTGGCTAAAGAAATTATTCCCATGGTAGAGGGGGTTTTAATTAAAGAAGCCTTAAATCATACCGAGGGTAAACGTCACGAGGCGGCGATTTTATTAGGTTATGGGCGTAATACTTTAACTCGGAAAATAAAAGAATTGGGATTAGATTAATTTGAAGCCGCCTTAATTGAAATAGTTAATGTAAAACAAAGTGAAGGATGGAAGGGGATTTTATCGCTATGCTCGCGCACAAACCCATAATTCTATATTAATAATGCCTACTTTTTTTAAAATAAGCGCAATTTCTTGCAATGTTGCCCCTGTTGTCATTACATCATCTAAAATAGCAATATGGCTATAATGGGTTTTTTGGGTTATAGAAAAGGCATTTTTGACATTTTTACGACGATCTTCAATTGTTAAACCGACTTGATGTGAGGTATTTCGATGACGAAGACAAAGCTTTGTTTCAATGGGAATTTGTAATTGCCGCCCGATGGTTTTAGCAATTTCCAAGGTTTGGTTAAATCCTCGTTGGCGGTAGCGTTTTTTATGTAGTGGAACAGGAATAATACATTGCGGTAGCTTGCGGTCTGGTAATGATTCTGCGAACAGTTGTCCTAGTAAGCGTGCATTTTTATAGTGCTGATTGAATTTAAGACGGGTAATTAAATAACGCATTGCCCCTTGATAAATAAAAGGAGCATGACAGGTTTTAAAAGCAGGGGCTGTACTTTGGCAATGTCCACAAAGATTAATTTGCGCCTTTACTTCTAAAGGCGTTCCGCATTGATAACAGCAATCATTATTTTTAAGTAAATTATCTAAGCAAGTCGTACAAATATCTTTTCCTGTTACCCCTTTATTATCACAGAGTATACAGGTTGTTGGCAGCTTATTAATGAGTTGTGCCAGCATGGTAGAGGTTTTACCAATTTCCTTTATTTTTCATGGAAATCCAGGGTTCTTGATGGGGTAATTTAGCCCCTTTTTGAAGCAGTTCAATCGAGATATTATCAGGTGATTTAATAAAGGCCATATACCCGTCACGAGGCGGTCTATTGATAATAACATCCTGTTCAATTAAAAATTGACAGCTTGCATAAATATCATCAACTTCAAAGGCTAGGTGTCCGAAATTAGGCCCGCTATCATAGTTTTCACTGTCCCAGTTATAGGTTAATTCAATTAAGGGTGATTCACTTTTTTGTGCTTGTTCACTATCATTAGGTGCGTATAAATAAATCAGTGAAAAACGACCTTCTTCACTTTCTATGCGATGTGATTCCATTAGCCCAAGTTTATGACAATAAAAATCTAATGACTCGTTAAGATTTTTGACTCTAACCATTGTATGTAGGTAGCGCATTTTTAATTCCTTTATTCTAAGCTCTGAAAATATTTATAAGTTGGAATGAAAAAATAAGTTTTTTCATTCCTTAATCTTCTAAGGGATGTCCGCAATATTTACAATAGCTGGCATCGAAATCATGACCTGTTGCGCCACAGTCAGGACAGGCATCATTGGTAATTTTATCCGCTTGGTATTGCTTAAATAATTCAGCACTATAAACCCCTGTAGGCACAGCAATAATCCCATAACCCATAATCATAATAGCAGAGGCAATAATCTGTCCTAAAGGCGATTGAGGGGCAATATCGCCATAACCTACGGTTGTTAAAGTGACAATAGCCCAATAAACCGATTTTGGAATGCTGGTAAATCCTGCCTCACTGCCTTCAACCACATACATTAATGAGCCAAATACAACGACTAAAGTTAAAACGACATATAAAAATACTGCTATTTTACGAAAACTATTATCTAAGGCATCCATTAACACATGGGCTTCTTGCATGTATTCGGATAATTTAAGGACTCTGAAAACACGTAGTAATCTTAACACGCGTAAGACCAGCATGTATTTTACGCCAGGAATTAATAATCCTATGTAGGTAGGTAGAATAGATAATAAATCAACAACCCCAAAAAAACTACGAATATAATGCCAAGGTTTGCGAACACAAATTAGCCGAAGTAAATATTCAACGGTGAAAAGCAGGGTAAAAAACCATTCGCCGATGTAAAAAAATTCAACATAGCGGGTTTGCACGACTTCAACGCTATCAAACATGACCATGATAATACTGAGTATTATCATTAAAATCAGAATAATATCAAAGCCTTTCCCTAAAGGCGTTTCCGCACCAAAAATAATATCATTTAAAGCTTCTCGCCATGAGGAAAGCTTCTCGCCATCATTGAAAGGTGGTTTTTTATTGGGTTTTAGGGTCATGATAATTTGTAGTGATTAGGCGTTGCCTTTACAAAGTCAAGCACAGCTAGTTATTAACTTATGTCTTTATAACATAAATTGAGCTGAAAAAATATGAGGTAGTTTTATTTTAGGAAGGGGATGATGGGGTATAAAAATAGCTAAAATAAAAAAGGCCTACTTTAAAAAAGTAGGCCTCTAAATATTGGCGTCCCCAGGGGGGTTCGAACCCCCGTTACCGCCGTGAAAGGGCGGTGTCCTAGGCCTCTAGACGATGGGGACTAAGACTATTTATTTTTTTATAACTGTTAAGTTTAATCGTATTTAAACTTGTAAAACTTGGCGTCCCCAGGGGGGTTCGAACCCCCGTTACCGCCGTGAAAGGGCGGTGTCCTAGGCCTCTAGACGATGGGGACTAAGACTATTTATTTTTTATATATGGTGGAGCCAGGCGGGATCGAACCGCCGACCTCAACACTGCCAGTGTTGCGCTCTCCCAATTGAGCTATGGCCCCAATTGAGTTCACTTATTATACGGATATTTTCTTATTTGTCTAGTTCTTTTATATAATTTATTGCTGCTCTTATTCGTTTTAAAACTTTATCACGGCCTAATAATGATAAAGTTACATCAATAGGAGGAGACATCGCACAGCCACAAATAGCAACACGTAAGGGTTGAGCAACTTTTCCTAATTTTAACGCCATGGTTTCTGCTGTATCTAGTACTATTTGGTGTAAAACTTTACCCTCCCAGTTTTCAAGCTTGGAAAATTCATCTGCAAGCTGCTGTAAAACTTCATCACTTCCTGCTTTAAAGTTTTTCTTGGCAGCTTTTGGGTCGTATTCTTTAAAATCTTGGTAATAATAGCGACTTGCCTCAGCCATTTCTACTAAGGTTTTACAACGTTCTCGTTGGGCTTTAACAATCTCAACAGGGTTTACGCCTGTTGTTGAGTCAATGCCTAATTTTTCTAAATGCCAGTTTAAATGGGTTGCGATTAAAGTAGGGTCACTATTCATAATATAGTGATGATTTAGCCACAATAATTTTTCAGGGTTAAAGGTCGATGCCGCACCGTTAACATTTTTCAGCTCAAATAAGGCAATCATTTCATCAACTGAAAATATTTCTTGATCGCCATGTGACCAGCCTAATCGTGCTAAATAATTAAGTAAGGCTTCGGGTAAAAACCCCTCATCACGATACTGCATTACACTGACAGCCCCATGTCGTTTAGATAATCTTGCCCCATCTGAGCCTAAAATCATCGGTAAATGGGCATAATGTGGTAAATCCACTTTTAAGGCTTTTAGGATATTAATTTGTCGAGGGGTATTATTAATATGGTCATCACCGCGTATAACATGTGAAATTTCCCTATCCATATCATCAACAACGACGGTTAAGTTATAAGTCGGTGTACCATCAGAACGCGCAATAATTAAATCATCTAGCTCTTTATTTTTAATAATGATTTGACCTTTAACTAAATCATCAATTACAACTTCACCTTCCTCAGGATTTTTGAAGCGAATAACTTTTTCTAATGCATCCTTTTTATCGTTATCTTGTCGGCAACGTCCATCATAACGCGGTTTTTCTTTGCGTAGTTTTTGAGCTTCACGCATTTCATCAAGTTCATCTTTACTACAATAACAATAGTAAGCATCCCCTTGATCTAGTAACTGTTGAATAACTTGTTGGTAACGGTCAAATCGCTGCGTTTGATAAATAGGCCCTTCATCATAATCAAGTCCTAGCCAATCCATGCCTTCTAAAATCGCATCAACGGATTCTTGGCTTGAGCGTTCTAAATCAGTATCTTCTATTCTTAAGACAAATTTTCCTTGATGTTTTTTAGCATAAAGCCAAGAGAATAGGGCGGTTCTAGCACCCCCAATATGTAAATAACCTGTAGGACTTGGGGCGAAGCGTGTTTTTATACTCATAAATTATTTTATTTATCTTTGGTTAATTTAAAAAATTCAGTTTCTGAAATAATATCCTTGTTATTTTCTACCCGATCTAAATAAACTAATCCTTGCAAGTGATCGTATTCGTGTTGAAAAATACGAGCAATAAAACCATTTAGTTCAAGCTGTTGAACGTGTCCTTTTCTATCTTGATAATTAACTAAAATATGTTGATGACGTGAAACTAAGGCTCTAATCCCAGGAATACTTAAACAGCCTTCCCAGTCTTTTTGTTGTTGATCTGAAAGGGTTTTAAAACTAGGATTTATCATTACGACAGGCTTCATGACAGGCGCATTGGAATAACGAGTGGTGGGTTTTGATGCAATAATTAATACACAATAGGAATGATTTATTTGGGGTGCGGCAATGCCCACACCTTTTGAGTTTTCTAGTGTGGATAACAAATCATCAATCAATGCTATTAATTTAGGGGCATTAAAGTTACTAATTTTTTTAGCATTTTTTCTTAAAATAGCCGCCCCTAATTGAACAATTTCTACTTTCATTCAAAAATAGTTTTTAAATCATCGCCTACATTGTCAGTTTTTACAGCTTTAGCAAAACTGTCATCAATTAATCCAGTAATATCATTATTTTTTAATAACCCTAATGAAACCATGTCATTTGCCATTGTTTGCATTTCAGATTGCATTGGAATATAACGGTCAAAAAGTGTTCTGTTTTTGGGTGTTGTTAGCGCGTAACGGACTAAATCTTCTGATTGATTCCAATAACTAGCCGCAATTTTTATAGTTTCATCAAGATGATTTTCTGCCCAAATACCTGAACGAACCGCTCCTTGAACTAACATTTTTACCGTTTCTGGATCTGTTTTAATAAAATCATTTCTAACAATCACAAGATTACAAATAAAATATTTGGAAATATCTTCTGCGTAAAATAATTTTTCTGATTCGCCCGATTTTAAGGTTTGTACCGCAAAAGGCTCACCCACAAAATAAGCATCTAATGCCCCTGCTGATAAAGCCGATGCCATGTCAGGCGGATTCATTTCCACGACATTAATTTGTTTTTCCAATCCCCGTTTTTTTAGTAATTTCCGTAAGGTAATATTATGCCCTGAAAAACGCATTGGGACTGCAATTTTACTACCGGCCAAATCACTTAGTGAACGAACTTTAAGATCTTTACGAGTCACTAAGGTGCTTTCGTGACGATTGCCAATATAAACAATTTTAATATCTTCATTTTGTTGGCGTAAAACGATGGAGAGGGGCGCAATAATAAAAGCGGCATCAATTTTTTTATTGCGTAAAGACTCTGCCATTTCCGCAAATGAGGCAAATTTTAAGGCTTTAAAACGAATATCCTTATTATCCTTACTTGCATAATCCAATAATGGCGTTGCTAAATTAGTAATAACGGGCATATAACCCATATAAACAGTTTTTTTGCTACCGTGATCAAAATTTAGTTGATAGTGAGAAAAAGAAATAAGAATTAACCACAGTATTGAAACAATGCTTATTTTCGAGGGTAAATTTATTTTAGATAGCATAACTGACACCTAACATAAAAAATATTTCATCACGAAGTTCTTTTAACTCTGGATTTTGTCCTAAATCACGAGGTCGCCCAAAGTTTAATTTTTTTTCTAATTTAATCGTTGCAGGTCGTTCACTCATGACGATTACTCGGTCGCCCATAATTAAAGCATCGTCAATATCATGCGTAACAACAAGGGTTGTTTTTCTCATAAACTCGTGCATATTAACCACTTCTTCACGAATTTTCATATGGGTTAAAAAATCTAAGCCACTAAAAGGTTCATCCATTATTAATGTCTCAGGGTTTACAGCAAGGGCGCGTGCTAATTCTGCTCGACGCAACATTCCCCCTGAAAGCTGATGGGGATAATGATGTTCAAAACCTGTCAATTCAACCATGCTAATATACTCTTGAATGGTTTCGTCTTTTTTCTGTAAGTTTTCAAGATGGCGTAAACCTAGTTCTACATTTTCCCAAACGGTCATCCAAGGTAATAAACCACTATGCTGAAATACAAAAATATTATCTGCGCGAGGGCCTTCTATGGGGGCATCATTAATTAAAACTTCACCTGAAGTAGCTTGTTCAAAACCTGCAATCATCCTTAATAAAGTGGATTTTCCGCAACCTGATGGACCTAAAATACAAACCATTTCTCCGTCTTCAAATTCTAAATTAATATCATTCAAAACGTCGATAACATGATTTATTGGCTGTGAACCATTAGAGCGTGCAATTCGTCTTTTATCAAGATAAGATTTTTTTAAATTTTTTATTTTTATAGCACTCATTATTTTGACAACCTTCCCCATGCAGTTGATTCAATATTACCTAATATTCGCATAATATAATCTAATAATAGACCGATAATGCCAATAACTATCATTCCTACCATGACATAATCCATTCGCAGCGCGTTTCTTGAGTCTAATATCATATAGCCTAAACCCGATTGTACAGCAATCATTTCAGCTGCAACAACAACTAACCAAGCGATGGTAATTGTTAATCTTAATGCAGTAATAACTTCAGGTGTAATGGCAGGCATGACAATTTTAGTAATAATTTCATAACGATTAAAATTAAAATTGGCAGCGACTTGAAAAAAAGTGGGCTTAATAGATTCGACCGCAACACTGGTTGCAACAACCATTGGAAAAAAACTTGATAGAAAAATTAAAAAAATAGCAGGAAGATCTCCAATTCCAAACCATAACATAGCTAGGGGTATCCATGCTAAAGGTGAAATGGGTCTTAAAAATTGAACTAAAGGGTTAAATAGAAGCTTTGCAACTTTTATGCGTCCTAAAATAATCCCTATTGGAATACCTAATATAACCGCTAAAAAAAAGCCAATACTCACTCTAAATAGACTGGCCACAGAATGTTTTAATAAGGCACCACTACTAATTAATTCCTGCATACTAGTCAATACCGCTAAAGGACTTGGAAAAACTTGACTGCTCCAACCACTAAAGCGTGTTATTAATTCCCAAATTAACAAAATACACAAAAATGTTATTAAAGGGAAAGTAATTTCTCTGCGAAACATTTAAGATTCCTTTTTTTAGAGTATGAGATTAACGAATTTTTAGACATCAAAATTGTCCCGTCTAAATTTGATAGCCAAACTAAAGAACTTCAATTTCTTTTGCTAACGCATGATATTGTCTAGCAGACAATGCTTTATCGTCATAATAAGCAATAGGTTCGTTAACAATCTGGGACTCTTGCATTTTAGAATCAAAATTAATTATGGTTTTAAGTATTTTTGATTCATATTTTTTTTGTAATTTGGCATAAATAACTTTTGAAGCCGTATTGCTATTATCAAACAGGGTGATTAAAACTCTATAATCAAGTACGTGTGTTTTAGTTACCGCTTTAATAATATTTTCTGTTTGTAATACCCCATTCATCGCTAAAAATTCACATTGTGTAGGAATAATAACAAAATCTGCTGCCATCAAAGCGTTAGGGGTGAAAAATTTCACAGAAGGGGGCGTATCTACTAAAATATAATCAAAATGATCTTTTATGGGCTTTAATGCATCACGTAGAAAAAAACCAAAATCTTTTTGTTGCAGGCATTGTTGAGCCAATAATGCCATACGAGTATTTGAGGGTAATAACCATAAATTTGTTCGTACATTTTTAATCACTTTTAGAATATCAATTTCTTTTTGTACAATTTCATAAAAAGAAAATTCATTTTTTTGACCTAATAATAAACTTAAATTGGCTTGTGCATCAAAATCTATGAGTAATACACGTTTACCCATCATTGATAAAGATGTCCCTAAATTTAGGCAGGTTGATGTTTTTGCAACGCCTCCTTTATGATTACAAATAGTAATTACTTTTTTTTCAGGTTCTATGTTAGTTTGTTTTAATTCATATACATCTTCTTTAGGCGAAGTATCAACAGAAAAAACATGTTTACATTTTGAGCAGCGTACTTTAAAGAGCGTTTTTTTTATTAAGCTGGTATCTAGTCGAAATCTGGTTTTGCATTTATCACAAATAATAATCATTAAAAAACTCTAGGTTCAAGACGAAGATGGGTCATTAGTACGTTCATTAATTACAGTTTCTATTTCGTTGGCAAGGTTAGACTCCTCAACAACTCTATCAACTAATCCTTTTTCAACAGCACATTCAACTAAATTGGGGTAAACACAGGTATCACTTTTTTGGGCAATAGTGACACCCAATTTTTCCTTAATACTCAAAAAACCTTCTGAGCCATCATTTCCTATACCTGTTAATAAGACACCTATTGTGTGGTCACCAAAAATTTGTGCTGCTGAGGAAAAAAGTTTATTTAAAGGTTTTTTTACTGCTTCTGAAAGCTTCAGAATAACCTCATTATTTTCATTAACGTCTATGGTTGTAGCATATTCATTGGAGGCTATGTAACAGACCCCAGATTCTAATATTGAACCATCAATCGCTTCACGTATATTCCAACCACTATATTTATCAAATTCTTCGACAAAAGCCGATAATATTTTAGGTGAAATCTCTTGTACGACAATGGCTGCTGTCGATAATTTGGGAGATAGTTTGGAAAAAAGACGAATGCTGGTATTAGGTCCACCTAAGGTTGTTCCTAATAATAATAAATGCTCTAAATTTTGAAAACCATAATAGTTTTCTAGTTCATTAAGTTCATTCGTCGGTTGAACTTTTACTCGATGAATATTATGAATATTGACTGAAACTGCTATTTTTATACGCTTTATAATCTGTTGTTTAGCATTATGAATATCTTGTGAAATTGCACCTGAAGGCTTAGGTAGAAAATCAACGACACCCAATCGTAACGCTTCAAATGAAATAGCACCATTACTAAACAAAGAGCTTAACATGACAGTTGGAACAGGGCATTCTAGCATAATATGACGTACGGCTTTAATTCCGTCCATCACTGGCATGTCAACATCCAGGGTAATGACATCAGGCTTTAGTGCTTTAATTTGCTCTAAAGCCAATTGACCATTTTTAGCAGAACCAACCACTTCAATATCTGGATCCGAGTTTAAAATTTCGCTAATTGCTTTAACCATAAAGCTTGCATCATCAACGACTAAAACTTTTATTTTTTCTGCCACACTATCCTCTGCTTAATTAAACATACTTAGTAACTAATAAATAAGACACTAATCTTCATTTTCCAATCCAGAAAATGATTTTTGTTCTTGTCTACGATGTTTTCTTATTTGCTTGTCGGTTGTCATATTAATTAATTCATATATATCTAAAATCAAAGAAATTCGCCCATCTCCAATAATTGTTGCTCCTGAAAAACAATTCTGCTCATGTAAATAATCGGCAAGCGGCTTGATAACCACTTCTTCTTGTCCTATTAATGCATCAACCATAAGTCCTATGGTTTGAGTCCCCGTATTAACAATAACGACAAAAAAGTCTCCGCTTCCTATTTTATTATTAGATTCAATCGAAAATAAGGTTGCTAAACGAAAAATAGGGACTGTTTTTCCTCGTAAATACATAACTTCGGTCTCTTCCATAATTGAAACGTCATTTTCATTAACACGCAAAGTCTCTTCAACATTTGCTAATGGAATAGTAAATGAATCAATACCTACTTTAACTAATAATGCAGAAATAATGGCGAGTGTTAATGGAATTTTTAGGCGCATTTTGGTTTCGACACCTTTCTTCGATTCAACATCAATCGTTCCATTGAGCTTTTCAATATTCTTTTTAACAACATCCATGCCCACCCCACGCCCTGAGGTGCTGCTAATTTCTTTGGCTGTCGAAAATCCTGGCATCATGATAAAACGCGTTAAATCATTATCCGTCATTCGTTCTAGTTCTTCTTTGCTAAAAAGCTCCATTTGTTGCGCTTTAGTTTTTATACGCTCAATATCAATACCGCGCCCATCATCTGTCACTTCAATGACAATATGATTACTTTCATGATAAGCTTCTAAAACTAAATTTCCAGTTGCAGGTTTTCCTGCTTTAAGCCTATCTTCAGGTGATTCAATGCCATGACCAATCGCATTTCTAATCATGTGCATTAAGGGGTCTGCAACTTCCTCAATAATCATTTTATCAAGTTCAGTTTCTTCTCCTCGAACTTCTAAATTTACTTTTTTATTATTAGTATTAGCAACGTCATGAACTAGGCGAGGAAAGCGATTAAAAATCTGCGCCATTGGCAGCATTCTAACCTTCATCACCCCTTCCTGAAGCTCATTCGAGGTTCTGCCTAAAGAAATAATAGCTTCACTGAAACGGTAGGCAAATGTTCTTACAGGTTTCAGATCTTTTTGTCCTAATCCTGATTCTTTTAAATATTGTTGCAGTTCGGAAATTTCTGTTGCTAATTGGAAAAAATAGGCTCGATCTACAATTAACTCACCAACTTGATTCATCAAAGAATCAATTTTATCAGCATCAACGCGAATACTTTTCTTAAATACTTTTTCATTACTGCTACTTGCGGTAATTTTAGTGGCTTTTTTATTATCTAAAACAGGTTGTTCTGTTTTTTTCTGTATTGGTGACTCAGCATTAGTACCTATGCTCGTTTTTTGTTGTTTCGGAGGCTCAACTATTTTGGGCGATGCTTCTTTATTGGCTTCTGCTAGGGTTTTAACCTCAATAATTGATTCTTTTAATTCTTTTTCTGTCGTCGCTTCAAGTTGTTTTCTTTGTTTTTCAGTTGAATTAAGCAAAGCCCCGAAGACTTCATTAATAGGCTCTGATGTAATTGATTGTTCAATCATAGAAACATCAAGAGCTGAACTTAATTTATTAAATAAATCGTCCTCATTATCTTTTGTGTTTGAAGTGTCATTATTTTTAGTATCATTGCTAATATTTATTGTTTGATTCTGGCTCACTAAGTCATTAATGAATGCTAATTCTCCTAAGGTTTCATCTTTTGTATCCAGAGAATTTATGGCTTGTGATAAATTTTGTTCAATATCCTTATCTTTAGTTTCAATAATTTTTAGCTGAGGAAAAATATTTTGTAATCTAAGTAGATTTTCTTCCATAAAAGAAAGTGACACTTCGCCTGTGATTGTCAAATCTTCTTGAGAATCTGAAACCTTGTTTATCCAGCCGCCATAAAAATGTGTTAATTCTTCATAAGTCATATAATTAGCAGAAAACTTAAGGCTTTCTAATGCTTTTGTGACTTTATCTAGTAATTCTTTTTTGTTGTGAGTTATTTTTAATTGGGCAATACAATCATTTAGAACAGTAAATTTTTCTTGTAATTGTGAAATAAATATTCCAAATAATTCTTGGTCATATTCTTCTTCAGGTAGTATTAGTTCTTCGTTTGTATTAGCTAGAGTAGATAAATTATCTATTTTAGTTTCAATTAAAAGGGAAGAAGTATCTTTTTCTATGTTTTCATTTGTTTCTGATAAAAAGGCACTAATATCTTCATTTTCATCGGTTAAGAAAGTGCTTAGGTTTTCTTCTGCTAGGAAAGATGTATTATTTTCACTCGTATCTTCCCCTAATAAAAAAGAAGAGTTATCTTCTTCTGATAAAAAAGAAGAGCTATCTTCTTCTGATAAAAAAGAACTAAGATCTTCATCATCATCTGGCAAAAAGGAGGTAAGATCTCCCTCTTCTTCATTTGATAAAAAAGAGGAAATATCTGTTTCCTCATCATTATTTTCAACAATCGCTTGCGTCTTATCATCAAGATTTTCTTCAGCAGCTTCAATATTTAAATGAACATTAAGTTTAGCAATTAAATCGTCAACTTCGGTTTCTTCGGTTTGTGTGCGTTCTAAATCACCAACTAATAAATTAATCCTATCTTTTGCTTGAATCAATATTTCAATAATTTCTAATGTTGCTTGTTTTTTTCCTTCTCGGAGTAAATCAAGCAAATCTTCTAAGGCATGACTAAGCGCAGATGCTTTTTCTAGCCCTACAAATTGAGCTGCACCTTTAATGGTATGTATCGCTCTGAAGATAGTATTAAGTAACTCATTATCGTTAGGGGTCGATTCAAGCGACAATAAAGCCGCCTCCATCTCTTCTAGGCTTTCACCTGCGCCCATAACGAAATCTTCAAGTAAAGATAAGTCAATCATAATCAGCCCTTTTAATTAGCCGCTATCACATCAAGAATATCTTGAGATTTATGTTTATTTATAAAACCTATTGCCCCGATTTTTGCCACATCTTTACCATATTTATTCTTATCTAAATTTGAAAGAAAAAGAATATTCGCCTGACTATCATGATCTAAAATAGCTCTTGCGGCACTTAAACCATCCATTTTTTCCATAGTAATATCCATGGTAATCAAATCAGGGTGTAATTTTTTGTATTCTTCTAATGCTTCAAGACCATTTTTAGCTTCCCCGATAATGGTATGACCACCACGATTAGTTAATACCTTGGTAATCATTTTGCGCATCATTGAAGAGTCATCAACAATTAAAATACGTTTACCCATTATTTATTCACCTTATTAATCTCTGAATATTCTCTCACGAACTCATCCTAGTTTTTTCTTGATCGACAGTTACATTTTTTAGTTTTTTAACTTCATCAACTAATAAAATACGGCTAAAGTCCAACAAAATAAGTAGGCTGTCTTCAATTTCACAAACGCCTCTAATATATTGGCTTTGTAAACCGGCTACTAAAATATCGGGCGGAGGGTCTATCGTGTTTTCTTGGATTTTAATGACATCAGTTACCCAATCAACAATAAATCCTGTGATTCTACCCCCGATGTCTAAAATTAAAATCCAGTCGGTTTCTTGTTTATAATCACCCGTTTGAAGATTCAATCGTTTTCGTAAGTCAATAACAGGGATAATACTACCCCGTAAATTAATGACACCCTCAACAAATTCAGGTGAGTTAGGTACATAAGTAATAGGAGCTGAACGAATAATTTCTTGCACCATTAAAATATCAACACCAAATATTTCTTTACCTATTTTAAATCCCACCATTTGAATAAGTTGTTCTTTTTCAGAGGAATTATCCCTTATTCTATAATTATCAGTCATCTTAATACGCCCCTGTTGACTAAATTTTAAACTGTTTTACCTGGGTGGTTAGTTCTTGTGACAAATCCTGTAAATCCTCAGTAATTTTTACCACCGTTCCTGCACCTTCCACCGTTTGTTCAGCCGCTTGTGCTGAAGAGTTAGAGATATTTACTACTTTTGCAGAACGTTTTGCTTGTTGCGCTGTCATTGCACTCATGTCACCTGTACGTGCCACAATACTATCCATTTCTACTCCAATTTCATTTGCCCCTTCATTTGCATCTTCAACTAATTCAGTAATACGGTTAGATTCCTCAAGTAATAATAATAAGGCTTTTTCTGCAACTTCACGACGTTCTCCCTGCTCGCCCGCCATACCCGCAATTTGTTCGGCAAGCACGTTCAGTTCTTTCATTAATCCTTGTACTTGTTCTGTACCTTGGGCTAGCACATCGGCTGTTTGTTCAATTTCATCAATTGCCTGCATATTAACTCGACCCCCTTCATCAATTTTAATTAATGATTGTTGTGATTCATCGGTCAATTTTGATCCATCTGCAACCCTGTCGCTTGAATCTTTAATTAACTGGGTGATTTCTTTTGCAGCCTCTGATGAACGTTGTGCTAATTTACCTACTTCGTCCGCTACCACTGCAAAACCTTTACCATGTGCGCCAGCTCTTGCTGCCTCAATGGCAGCATTTAGTGCGAGTAAGTTGGTTTGTTCTGCAATTTCGGTAATTACCCCGATAATATCAGAAATTTGCTCTGATGAATCTGCAATTGCTTGCATCCCTTCCACGGTTGATGCAACCGATTGTTTACCTTCTTCTGCTGCTAATAACGAAGCTTTACCATGCTCGGTTGCTTGGGTAATTGCTTTATTCATGTTTTCTACAGCCCCTGTAATTGATGCGACCGCAGAAGATACCCGCGCTACCATCGCACCCTGTTCTCTTGCTGTTGCTACAACTTTAGTACCAATTTGCCCCATTTCAGAAACCCGAACCATCGTCTCAGTCGCTTCCTTGTTCTGTGTAGCAGCTAAAGCTGATACTTTTTCTACGGAATCAAGTAATCGGGTAATAGTTTTTGTAGACGTTTCTGCCGCATTTCTTTGTGCTTCTGATGCTTGACTAACTTGACCGGCTGTTCCCCCCATTTCTGAGATAATATCCACAGATTCATGCGCTCTGACTAACTCACTTTGCGCTCTTTCTCTATTTGCAGCCGCTCGTTTTGCCACATCTCCCGCGCTATCTGCAACTTTAAAAGCGGAGTTATTTACCGTTTTAAAAGCTTCATGAATGATATGCATCATCGTATTAAATGATGCGGACATATGACCAATCTCATCATTTGATTCTACAGGAACGTCAAGTGTTAAATCTCGGTTCTCAGAAATTCTAGTAATCGTATTCGCCATGTTTACAATGGGGTTTGCAATTGATTTAGCAACATAAAGTGCGAAGGCAATAATGACAATACCAATAATCAAACCTAAGATCATCATATAGCGTCGTAATGCGGTGACCGATTGTAAAGCTTCCTCTTCATTAATCTCAGCAATCAACGCCCAAGTGGTATTAAATACTTTTAATTGTGTATAAGAAGATAATACAGGAACGCCACGATAGTTATCAATCATGATCGCACCTTCATTACCCGCTAGTGCATCTTTAAGTGCTTGAGTTTTAACACTACCGCCATTTGGGTTTTCAAAAGAGGCTTTTACTTTATGTGTTTTATCAAAAACAGAGTCAGAACGCATTAAATTATCCGAGCCAACCAAATAACTTTCTCCTGTTTCCCCCATTCCAGCACGTTGCTGCATTACCTCATTAATTTTTTTAATAGAAAGTTTCAGTACCACGATTAATTCTACTTTACCGTCTTTTACTACAGGTTGAGCTACGAAAGCCGCAGGATAATAGTTTGAAGGCTCATACAATTTAAAATCAGCAAAACCAAAAGTTTTAGATTTGTTAATCTGACCAATCAATTTTCCAAGATTACTTGAAGCATATTGACCCGTTAAAATATTAGTACGATACTCTAAATCATGATCTGTGGTGTAAAAAATAAAACCACTAGGGTCAATTAAGAATAAATCATTATAGCCATAGGCTTTCTTGTATTTTACGAGGAAATCTTCATCTTCGCCTTCAGTTTTTGGTACAACTACTTCTTCCATTTCCGCAG
>DAOUTG010000085.1 GCA_030626845.1 Methylococcaceae bacterium | reverse complement strand
TTAACCAGAGATTTAGTTGAATCTTTTTTAACCAGAGATTTAGTTGAATCTTTTTTAACCAGAGATTTAGTTGAATCTTTTTTAACCAGAGATTTAGTTAAATCTTTTTTAACAAGAGATTTAGTTGAATCTTTTTTATTTTTAGCAATTATAACTCCATCTTTATTTGTACTTTGAGCAATAATAACGCCATCTTTGTCTAAAGTATTGACTGAAATGTGACTGGTCGATTGTGGAGAACAGCCTGAGGTCGATAAAGTAATCAAAAATAATAAATAACTCAATGACCTGTTAGAATCAGCTAAAATCATATTGTTAGCCCACTTAATTTATAGTTACCGCAAAGTATTAATTATATCATCATTGTTGTTGATTTTTCTATCATTTTTTCCATTGAGAGCTTAATATATGAAACGAGAATTCTTATTTTCCTGCTATCAATCCCCTAGAGGCAAGCTGTTACAAGCATTAGAAATTAAGTATTTAAAAAAGTCTATAACCGTCGGCTGTAAGCAAACAGTGCTACAAATTGGGGCTTTGAATTTTGAGGATGAATTTATTGATTGTAGTTTATATCAGCGGTTTATTATTTTAGATAATTTTGCAGCAGGGACGAATTTTGCTAACAAAATTCAGGCGAAAGCATTTAGTTTACCTGTACAATCTGAAGTTATTGATCTGATTATTTTGCCCCATTTATTAGAGTTTGACGCGCATCGTTTTAAAACGATGCGCGAAATTGAGCGTATTTTAAAACCAGAAGGTATTTTAATTATTTTGAATTTTAACCCATGGAGTGTATGGTTACGTTCACAGTATCTTTGGGATAAGCGTCTTGCAGAATCTTGGCATGGACATTTTATGACACGTTCGCGTATTTTAGACTGGTTAAAGTTACTTAATTTTGAGCTTAAAACAACCACTGAGTTTGAAATAGATTCATTTAAAACTACAATAGGCAATTTTAATCTTAATAAAAATACAATTTTGGCAACAGCTTATGCAATTAAAGCGGTTAAACGTCGTTATACATTGATTCCCTTAACGCCTGTCAAAGAAAGTCCTGCAACTCTTAATGTGGCAACGAGTTTAAAATCAATTCAAAGGATAAAATAAAATGGTAGAAGCTGTGATAATTTATACGGATGGTGCTTGTAAGGGGAATCCTGGTAAAGGAGGCTGGGGGGCTTGGTTACACTATAAAGGACATGAAAAAGAGCTTTATGGAGGTGAACAACATACAACGAATAATCGTATGGAGTTGATGGCGGCGATTCAGGCTTTAGAAACTTTAAAAAAATCAAGTCTTGTTGAATTGCATACAGACTCTTCTTACTTAAAGGATGGAATCAATAAATGGCTTGTAAATTGGAAAAAACGGGGTTGGAAAACAGCTAATAAACAAGCGGTTAAAAATGAAGATTTGTGGCGACGTTTGGATTTGATAACAAAAAATCACGAAATAACTTGGAAGTGGGTGAAAGGTCATTCAGGAAACTATGGTAATGATAAAGCAGATAGTCTTGCTAACAAGGGCGTTGACAGTTTGTCAGGCTAACACTTAGTTTTTTCCATTTTAGATATTTATAAGCAAATAACCTGAGTAAAATATTATGAAACACTATTTATCATTTATTAAAAGTATTTTTATTACTATTTTAGTTGTAGGTGTTTATCAGCCTAGCTATGCAAAAAAAATGTATAA
Organism: Methylococcaceae bacterium; assembly: GCA_030626845.1. GTDB lineage: Bacteria > Pseudomonadota > Gammaproteobacteria > Methylococcales > Methylomonadaceae > WTBX01. The sequence continues at coordinate 7,582 of DAOUTG010000085.1, read as the reverse complement.
ATGGACGGATGAAAATGGGAAAACTTTTTTTTCAGATAAAGTCCCGCCCACTCAAAAACATCTTAAACGTGAAAGATTAAATAAAATAGGAGAGGTTGTTGAAAAAGTTGAAAAAGTTGAAATTAAAACCAAAGTAAAAACTAAAGAAGAACTTGCTGCAGAAGCAATGCTTGAAAAATTAAAACAACAACAGAAAAAGCAACAGCAAGAACTGGATAAGAAACAAAAACAACAGGATAAGTTCCTGTTGAGTACATTTGATTCACTTGAATCTATGCAAGAAAGCCATCAAGGACGCTTAAACTCTTTGGATAATAAAATCAAAGAGTCGGAAGATGATCGCCTTATATGGCAAGAAAAACTAGATAAACAGACAAAAAAAATATCAAATAATGAGCTTAATAATAGGGAAACTTCTAAGAAAGAACGAGAAGCAATTAGTGAATCTGAAAAAAAAGTCAAAGAAATTGAGTTATCTATAGAAAAAGAAAAAAAGGATAAAAAAGAAACTAAAATAAAACAAGATGTTGAGATAAAACGTTATTTATTTTTAATGGAGTCTAGGGTTAAAGAGTCAGATGAATAAAGAGGTGAGATTGAGTATTTAAAACTCAGGCTTATAATTATCAGGTTTTTTAGCGATTATAGGTACTTGACCTTGACATTTTAGGACACATTCATCAACAGAGTTTTTAACAATCGCCGCCCTAAATGAATGCTCAACATTTAGCCATTGATCAGCAATAGATTCTGATAAACCTTCTGCGATGATAGCGGCTTTTAAAATTCGTTCACGCAAATCAGCCATTTCATCGGTGATAAATAGATGCATGTGTACAAAAGCAGGGGTATCACCTTTGTAATTATTAGGACCATTAAAGGCGGCGACCATAAATTGCGTTTGTTTTTTTATTAAGGCTTCTTTAGATTTACCTAGAAAAAATGTTTCAAGCCAAGGTTCATTAAAAATAACATCATAAAAACGTTGATGAACTTTGAAGACGACATCTTTGCCACCAATTTTTGATAATATATCTGGGTCATGGGCTATTATTTTATTTTTCTTGATAATTTGCTGAGAGTTGTTATCAGTAGAGCGCATTGCTTGCACCATAATATAAGCAACTTCATCAAAAACACTGCTCCATGCTTCTTCTAAATCGTTATTATAATCTTTGCCTAAAAATTCTTTTAATGCAATTAAAAGGGCTTGTTTCATTATAGGGAAATGTTTAATTTCAGCCTCATATTGTAAAATATGCCGCTGTCCCATTTTGGAAATAGAATCACTGATATTTTCTAAATGTTTTACATTTTTAAGCGTTGCTAACATGTTTGCAAATTTGCGGTTTAGAAAAACCACATTACCCGAAAAAATAGTTTTTAATTGTATATCAAGATGAAATAAGGCTTTATAAAATAGCGGTGATAAAACCTCTATATTAGGGCTTAGGTCATCAATACATTTTTTTACTATTAAGCGATTTTTAAGTTTCATTGTATAGAGGTAGATGTTTTATACGTTTTTTTAAATTTAAGTCTTATTTCAAAAAAATAGCCTTGACAAGGGTTGGCTCTTTAGAATATAAAACTATTATTAGTAAGGTTTTTATATTAGAGTAATCTAATATTCACTTGGTTTATATCATTTAGTTAAAAGCTCTTTAAATAATAATTATGACGAAAATAATAACTTTAGCACTTCTTGATTTTAATGCAAAACAACAGGCTCAATTTTCTGCAATATTAGTATTGTCAGAAATGAGTCTTAATGATGATTGGCAAATTGTTGATAAGGAAATTGCTAATATCATTTTTGTTAATAGCGAACAGACAATGAGTCAAAAACAATGGGATGAAATCCAACTCAACTATCCAAAGGCTATACTGGTTGCTTATAGTGAAAATTTAGAATCGCTTAATATAGCATGGAAGTTATTAACAGAGTCAACAAAACCCCCTCAGCGTTCATTATTGATTGCTTTACTTAGTAAAATAGCCGTCACGTTAAATGAAGTGACTAAAGTGGTTGAAAAAGACGTTATCACTGTAAAGACTGTCGAGAATAATGCCATTCCTATTGAAAAAAATTCTCAAAAAAAAGGGGCTGATAGCATTATTTCTAAGGAAATTTCTTCAAAAGAACCGCTTATTAATGAACCCGTTTTTATAGTTAACCCGCCTGAAAAAAAGTCTGCTGATAAGGTTATTTTATCTGAAAAAATAATTCAAAAGAATAAACACGTTAATGATAAGTATTTTCTACCTGAGCATTATTTTTTAGGCATTGTACAAAAGAGCATACAAACTGGGGAAATTTATCATTGCAAAACACTCTGTAATATTAATATTTATTTGTTCCCTAAGGAAAATAGTTATTTTTGTTCACTGAATATAGCTGATTTGAAACGGTTATTTTTAATGTCCCCTGATGAAATAAAAATTAAAAAGATTTCAGAAAAAGATTTAAAACAATATACTGAGAATATGGAAACAAGCGTATTAACTGATTTATTATGGCATTCAGCAGTAACCGCATCACAAGGACGTTTAATGAAAAATCATCATAATGATATTGTTCATTTAAAATATTGGCCAGATATTTCATATATTAATACATCTAAGAACTACTTAGGTATTGCAATATTTATGCAGCATAATGCGGTTGATATAATAAAAATTGCAGGATATACTGAGCAGAAAGAGAGTGATGTTATTGATTTTCATAATGCTTGTAATGCACTGGGTTTAATTGATTATAATAAAAAATTCTTTTTAAATTCCAAGCCATCCTCAGATCAGCTGCGACAATTACGTCAACGGATTTTTAAAACGCTAAGACTGAATATTGCAAGCTAATGAAAAAATCAATGAATATGGTAGAATTGTTTAAAATAGTCTTTACAGGAAGTATAGGTGCTGGAAAGTCAACAGCAATACATACTATCAGTGCTATTGGTGAAATAAATACAGAAAAGGCTGAGAAGATAACCAATACCATGGATTATGGACAGCTTCATTTACCCGATAATGAAAAATTAGATTTATATGGAACATTGGGGGATCGGCGTTTTGGTTTTATGAGTAAAACTTTATGTGAGGGGGCTTTAGGATTGATTGTGTTAATTAACAATACACATGCGAACCCTTTTAGTGAAGTGGATTATTATCTTAACTTAAATGCTGATTTTTTAGAAAATAACCCTGTGGTGATTGCGATAACACATTATGACGAAGTGAGTACGCCTAGTGTGGAAAATTATCAAACCTATTTACAGCAACGCGGCGATGTTTTACCCGTAATTCGTGCGGATACACGTAAGCCAAAAGATGTGGCAACACTCATTAATGCGTTAATATTAACCAGAGAATACGCTTAACTGGTTTTATTGGATATGCAAAATATTTTACTGAGTGTAAAGAACCTAACGGTTGCTTTTAATGATAAAAAAGTCGTTAATAAAATCAGCTTTGAAATTATATCCGGAAAAACATTTGCCTTGGTGGGCGAGTCGGGTTCAGGAAAATCTTTAACCGCATTGTCAATATTGCGTTTGTTACCTGCTAATGCGCGTTTAAAAGCTGAGAGTATTCGGCTTCAACAACAAGAATTATTAACGGTTTCTGAACTTGATTTTTGTAAATTACGGGGCAGTCGAGTTGGGTTTATTTTTCAAGACCCAATGTCTTCGCTGAATCCTGTAATGACTATTAGTGAGCAAATTTCAGAAGTACTTAATATTCATTTTTCATACGCTAAAAGTGAAGTCAAAACACGGGTTTTGGAATTATTACAGCAGGTAGAAATTCCAGATCCTCAGCGAAGATTGTTTGAGTATCCTCATCAACTTTCAGGAGGGCAACGTCAGCGCGTTATGATCGCTATTGCACTGGCGGCAAAACCTGATTTATTAATTGCAGATGAACCAACAACCGCGTTAGATGTCACCATACAAGCACAAATTTTACAATTACTAAAACGTATTCAACAGCAAACTGGCATGGCATTATGGCTGATTAGTCATGATTTAGCCTTAGTTTCAACTATTGCTGATACAGTTGCGGTGATGCAAGCGGGTAAAATTGTTGAAAATACAGAGAGTCAGCAATTATTTAACGCTCCGCAACATGCTTATACCAAAAAATTATTAGCCGCGTTACCCGCTTTAGAAAATTGTTTACAACAGCCAAAGCCTGAACAATCACCGTTATTAAAAGTCTCAGGTTTTAAAGTTTATTATCCAATATATCAAGGCGTTTTAAAACGCGTTGTTGATTATGTTCGCGCCGTTGACGGGGTTGATTTTGAATTACAACAGGGAAAAACGCTGGCTTTAGTGGGGGAATCAGGTTGTGGTAAAACCACGCTAGGGAAAGCCTTACTTAATTTAATTCCAGCAACAGCAGGGCAGGTTTTATTAGAGGGGCAAAGGCTGGATGAATTAAAAGGCGAGGCTTTACGCCAAAAGCGGGCTGAAATTCAAATTATTTTTCAAGACCCTTTTGCTTCAATGAATCCTAGAATGCTCGTGGGTGAAATTATTGCAGAAGGGATGAAGGCTTTACATTCACATCGTTGTCAAGCTGATATTGATGAAAAGGTTAGGCACTTACTTCAACAAGTAGATTTACCAGAGGAATCATCCCTGCGTTATCCGCATGAATTTTCAGGGGGGCAACGTCAGCGTATTTGTATTGCCCGTTCATTAGCGGTAGAGCCTAAGTTGATTGTTTGTGATGAACCGACAAGTGCTTTGGACGTATCAGTACAAGCACAAATTATTGCTTTATTAAAAGATTTACAACAACAGCAAGGCATTAGTTATTTATTTATTACTCACGATTTAGCGGTGGTTGCAGAAATAGCCGATGAAATTGCCGTTATGTATCAGGGGAAAATCATAGAACAGGGTTTTGTTAAACAGGTTTTAAATAATCCTCAACATGCCTATAGTCAAAAATTATTAGCGGCTGTGCCGAAATTACAAAAAATTGATGCTTAAAAAATTATTATTTACTTTTGTTTTACTTATTTATTCTTTAGGCGTAATGGCTGAGTCACAATTGACCACAACTTTTCCTACTGAATCCTATGTGATAGGTAAAACTAACAATGGCTGTATTTCTGGCGCACAAGCATTACCCTTACAAGGTGACGGTTATGTTGTGGTTCACTTAGAACGCCGTCGTCATTATGGACATCCATTATTAATTCAAACGTTACAAACCCTAGCAAAACAGGCACAGCAACAGCAAATTAGCGTATTACAAATTGGTGATTTAGGGCAAGCACGAGGCGGCGCATTACCTTTTGGGCATCGTAGTCACCAATCTGGCTTAGATGCAGATATTTGGTTTAATTTAAAGGCTAATAGTTATACGAATGCGAATAAACAACGGAGTAATATTAAGCAGTTCTCTATGTTAAACCCAAAGGGAAAAGGGCTAAATACACGGTGGACAAATCAACATAGAACATTATTGGAATTAGCCGCGAAAATTGTAGAGGTTGATAGGATTTTTGTTAACCCTTCTATTAAGCATGATTTATGTGAAACGGTTATTGGAAATAGAGAATGGTTACGAAAAATTCGTCCTTGGTATCATCATGATAAACATTTTCATATCCGATTGCGTTGTCCTGAATCAAGTCCTGATTGTATAAAACAAACCCCTATTCCTGCGGGGGAAGGCTGTGATGCATCATTAGCTTGGTGGTTTAAAAAACATAAGGCTTCAGGTTCTATTAAAAAGAAATCAAGGCAACCAAAAGCCTGTCAGGTTTTGTTAGCAGATTAATCAGAGTAAGATGAAATTCTTTTTGAAATTAGACGATTATTCAGCAACACATTCGTCAACAGATCCATTTTTCACGCTGTAGTTATCCATTAATAAGGAATAGTTTTTAACATCGGCTTCTGATGGAAGTGGATAGGGATCTTGTTCTTGAAACGGTTGTAATTCTAGGCGTATCATTTTTTTATCAGGGCTGATATAAGTTGTTTCATTTCTATCTAAATCTAATTCAGATGAACTTAATCGAACAGACCCCTTATGTACTGTAACATAAAGCCCAGGAGGGGTGTTTTCTGAAACGGTAGTTTTAAATAGATTTTCTTGGTTAACAGGGACTTTGTCGGGTCTTATCGACAACGCTTGTATTAATTTAATGGGAAATTTAGGTAATACTTTCATCAAGCTATTTTTATTTGAAATATAACTACTTTTTGAAAAGGTTAAAATATTATCGCCTGCTTGATTTTGTTGTTCAATAGTTCCTTGCCAAACAGAGCTATAAAGCCCTTCTTTGTGAATATAATATAAATCAAAGCCTGTGCCTCGAATACCGATAGTGGCAACAGGGGTATTGATCTTATAATTTTCTTTTTTGACTTTGCCAATATGTCCTGTTAAAACGCGCATTCCTCCTGTTATCAGTTTATGAATTGATTTATTTTCTTGATTTTTTTGCTGATATTGATAATTACTAATTTCATAGTCTGTTTCTGCTTGAACCGTAATGCGCCCTCCATCACGAAAAGCAAGGAGGGCATAACTTTGTTTTTGGCTACTTAAGTGATCGCCGCTATATAATGGTGACCCCCTAACTAATAATCTATTTTTTGCTGATTTTTTGTTATTTTTTGCAATCACTTTTCCTTGAATTTTCGCAACTCTAGCAACAATAGGTTTTGTTTTTATTAAATTTTTATTGTTAATTTCTTTAGCTTCTTGCTGACAATCATTTTTGCATAATCTGACTGAATAATCTGCTTGTTTAGCGTTTACTGTTGCTAAGGGCGTTTTTATTTGAAAATTATTAGGATTGTTTTTAGCAATTTCACCACTATTAGCTCGTATTCCCCCTTGGTGTAATTCCATTTTTGCCGCTTGTTTTCCTTTTTTATCATTATATTCCTTAATGCTAAAATTACTATTAGGTCTTACGGTAATTTTTGCATTATCATTGAAGGTGATGATAACGAAACTTCGGGCAGAAGTTTGTATATTATCGCCTTGGTAAATAGGATCATCTTTTCCAAGTAGTCTTGATTTATTGCTTTCTAATATCGCTGCAACACTACCCCGTACAAAGCTAACTTTTGCTATGGGTTCTGCGGCGGCTTGTAGTATTTGTGTTATCAGTAATAATAGGATGAGTGTTATTATTTGTTTATGATTAAGTTTCATAAGATTCATCCTTATTGCGCTATGTTTAGCACATCATTGACTAATTGCATTGTTCTAAATTATTTTCTTTTTTTAGATTAGATTTTTTATCTAGTTCATTATTTTGCCTAGGTAGATAAATTTTTGTTTTTATGTTATTTGTACCTGATAATTGAAAAACTTTATCATTTATTAAAGGCAAAACGTCTGCCTCTAGGGTAATAATTGTCTTACGTTTGGCTATTCTTTTTACTGGGAAAAGGGGCGTAACTAGAGGGTCAACAATAGGATCTGGGTTTACAATAGGATCTGGATTTACAATAGGATCTGGATTTACAATAGGATCTGGATTTACAATAGGATCTGGATTTACAATAGGATCTGGATTTACAATAGGATCTGGATTTACAAT
>DAOUTG010000038.1 GCA_030626845.1 Methylococcaceae bacterium | reverse complement strand
TTGAAGTAAAAAAAGTTGAAGTAAAAAAAGTTGAAGTAAAAAAAGTTGAAGTAAAAAAAGTTGAAGTAAAAAAATTTGAAGTAAAAGAAGTTGAAGTAAAAGAAGAAAAGAAGGCGACACCTAAAGTGATTGATATAAAATCATCTTATCAAAACGGTTACTTTGTTGTTGAATAAATCGCTAGGGTGGGTAATGCCCACCCTACCTGATACAAACTTATTAAACTCTTGTAGAAGCAGCAAGTATTTTAGTAACAGTTGGTAACTCTTTTATTTAGATTATCAAGATAGTTATCATTCAGAGTTTTTTTAAACCTTTATCAGTTTGTTCAATAGTTTTTATTAACGACCTTATTAAACAGCCAATTTAAAGTATCAAGCACTTTTTGTAAATTATCCGTTGCCGATATTTGATTCGGGTCTTTGGTAAAAAGATTATTTTCTAACTTGGCAAATTCCCATGCTTTCCCAGTTGTAACAATGCCGTAACAAATTTCAATTCCTTGACTGGAGGCTGCCACCATTTCAGCTAATGCTTGCGCCCAACCTTCATCAAACTTTTCTTGTTTGGCTTCAATCACACAAAGCGGCGGTATCGACATTAAAGCTTGGTTCGTCATTGAGGCAATTAAATAATCAGGCTCACCGACTAACCCTTTTTCTTTATCAACGTTATAACTAACGTGCGACCAGACATAAAGTGAGGGATATTTTTTTTCAACTAAATTTAAAATAGGTTTAATAATATCTTCACAAATAGCGACTTCATTAATAAAACTCATTGGATTATTTAACTTTTCAGTCATATCTGCAAAGTAAATGGGTAATATTTCAAGACTCAAAACCTGCATAAAACGCTTATTAGCCACTTGAATATCAAATTTAGCGGTAACCTCAGATACTTTTTTGAAATCACGGTATGACATATTTATTTTTCTAGTTTTTGGGTAACCAGTTTTCTGAAAAAATTTGACGCATTACCCAAGGACATTCATCAGGAAAATGTTCAAAATTTATTGCCGTCTCTTTTTCAGCCATTATTTTTGCATCAAACCAAACATCAACCCACCATTCAGGATCATTGAGTGAAGTTTTTAAGCTAGGTGTTTTTTTTAAACGCCGTTCCACTGCACGGCGTTGCTCTTTAATTGTTTTTTCCCAACTAGAACATTGGCGTGCGGATTGATATTGCCATTTTAATAAATGCGCTAATAATACGGCCATACGACTTGCTAATTCACGTTGTTCGCTTCTACCCACGTCTTCTATTTCCTCGGCAATATTCTCTATATCTAATTTTGATAATTGACCTGTGCGTAACAATGAAACTTGTTGTTTTGCCCATGCAATAATGTCATTTTCATACGTTATTATCATTTTAGATTTAACCTTTCATTAATCGAAGTTCAACCGTGTCCTGCCTTAAATTTGATAATCAATTACTCGGCTATTTTTTTATAAATCGAAATCGTTTGTTCAACACACCGCGCCCAAGTAAATTGTTTAGCCCGTTCTAAACCCGCTTTAATAGTAACAGCTCGCCATTCATCATCCGTCAAGATTTTAACCATCCCTTGTTGAATAGCGTTTAAATCATTGGGGTCAACTAAAATCCCCGTATCACCGACAACCTCAGGAATTGATGAAACATTAGTGGTTAAAACAGGAACACCACTGGCCATCGCTTCCAAAGGAGGTAAACCAAAACCCTCATAAAAAGGCACAAATACAAAAGCTCTCGCTCCTGCAAATAAATAAGGTAAATCTTCATTAGAGGTATACCCTAAATAAATCACCTCACCTTGTTTAACTAATTCAGAAATTTTATCTTTAATTTCCTGATTACGCCAACCATCACCCCCCACTAAAACAAGAGGATATACCTGACGTAACGCTTTATCCAATTGCATATAAGCGGCTAACATCGACAAAATATTTTTACGCGGCTCAATAGTTGAAACCGATAATAAATAGTCTCCTGCCGTTAATTGATGCTTTGATAATACAGACTCTAATTCTACCTTAGAACGTGGACGATAACTCTCATGAACCCCTAATAAAATCGTTGAAACACGTTCAGGTTCAACGCCCATTTGGGCAATTAATTCCTTGCGAACAAATTCAGAATCTGTAATCACATGAGCCGCTTTTGCTAAGGTAATTTTTAAATGTTTCTTTAAATGTTGTACACGTTCTTTAGGGTGATATTCTGGGCAATGAATAAACGATAAATCATGAACCGTCGTGACACTCGCCCCATCGAAAGGTTTTAAAATATAATTAGGTTCATGATAAACCGCATTTTTAATGGTTTTTGCTTTTCGATGAAACATGGCTGCGTTATAACGGGCATAAAGTTGATACACGAAAGGCAAAGAACGCAATACAGCGGTTTTTAGAAAAGGAACAGCAGCTAAGAATTGTCTTAATTTACTATGCGGTGTTTGAGGTAAACTATCCGCTTTAACAGCATCATCTGTTTCAAGACTTGTATTATCAGCCATAGGGTTAGTTTTAACAAATTCTGCGCTATCAATCCATCGAAGCCCTCCAAAACAGGAAACCTTATCAATTTCATCACTTTTTAATAAACCTTCTAATAAATATTGGGTATACCGTCCAATGCCCCCACTGGGTTTTAATAAGCTTTCAACATTAAGAATAATGTGCATTAATTTTTTCCTGCTAAATACATGGAACGTAAGGTTTTAATAAAAGGAATAGAGGGGACTACGCCTAATAATTGTTCCATTTTAGTGTTGTCTCCACACAATACCTTAATTTCATTTTTACGCACAAAGGCAGGATTAACGGTCACATTAATTTCATAGCCCGCTAATTCATTCATTAGCTCAAGAATTTCTGCAAGCGTAAGCGTATGACCTGAACAAAAATTAACGACATCAGAATGAACCGTTGATTCAAAAAGGTTTAAATAAGCGGCGGCAATATCACGTACATCTGAAAAATCACGCGCAACGTCTAAATTGCCTAATTCAATCGTACTTTTATTCTGAACATAATGATCGACAATTTTAGGAACAAGGAATTTTTTATTTTGTCCCACCCCTGTATAGTTAAAGGGTCTGGCAATGCTAATAGGAAAACGTTCATACCAGGTTTTAACCATCATTTCCATGGCTAATTTACTTACGGCATAATGACTAATGGGGTTTAAAGGCGTGGTTTCAGAAATGACTTCTACCATTGGATTTCCATAAACATTCGCACTACTGGCAATAATGATTTTTTCAGGGTTTAAACCCGCTTTATCTATCGCTTGTAATAGATTGGTAGTCCCCACGGTATTAACATGATAAAAAGCAGTTTCATCTCCATGCCCAACAAATGACATCGCTGCTAGATGAATAATCCCTGTTGGTTTTATTTCTGCAAGTAGGTGGTTAAGTGAATCTTTATCGGTTAAATCGCATTGATACTCACCTTTTCTGGGTTGATGACTGACACCACGAATAACCTTGTAACCTGCTTTTTCAAACAGTTTGGCAACATAAACCCCAGTAAATCCACGGCTTCCCGTAATTAAAACTGTTTTCATGATTTATCCTTAGAAATTAGAAAGAAAAACCTTGTTCATTACGGTGTAAATCCGCATCAACCATCATTTTACAAAGTTGTTCTAAAGTTGTTGTAGGTTCCCAGCCTAAGTTTTCTTTGGCTTTTGCAGGATTACCAATTAATAACTCAACTTCTGCGGGACGATAAAATTTTGGGTTAACTTGAACAAGGGTTTTACCTGTTGCCATATCAACCGCAATTTCCTGCTCACTTTCACCTTGCCATTCAATGTTAATATCAGCCGCTTGACAGGACATAGTGACAAAATCACGTACCGTTTCAGTGCGGTTAGTGGCTAATATATAAGTATCAGGATTTTCAGCTTGTAACATTAAATACATACCTTCTACATAATCTTTCGCATAACCCCAGTCACGTTTAGCATTCATATTGCCCAATTCTAACAAGTCTTGTTGACCTAATTTAATTTTAGCAATCGTATCGGTAATTTTACGGGTAACAAATTCTTGTCCTCGTAAAGGGGATTCATGATTAAATAAAATACCGCTAGTGGCAAAAATATCATAAGATTCACGATAATTAATGGTCATCCAATGCGCATATAATTTAGCCACCCCGTAAGGACTACGCGGATAAAAAGGCGTTGATTCTTTTTGTGGAATTTCTTGAACCTTACCAAACATCTCAGAGGTTGAAGCTTGATAAAAACGACATTGTGGATTAACAATACGAATCGCTTCTAATAAATGCACCGGGCCTAACCCTGTAATCGCCGCCGTTGCTAGAGGTTGGTCAAAAGAAACGCCTACAAAACTTTGTGCTGCTAGGTTATAAACTTCACTGGCTTCGGTATTTTCAAGTAAGCGAATACTTGAACTTAAATCTGTTAAATCATATTCAACAAGGTGTAAATTTGGATGATTTTTAATCCCTAATTCTTCAATACGCCAAAAATTAACCGAACTTGTCCGTCTGTAAGTTCCATAAACAGTATGCCCTTTATTTAATAATAATTCGGCTAAATAAGCACCATCCTGCCCTGTAATTCCTGTTATGATAATATTCTTCACGTAAAAAAACCTGTTGTATCGACAATAAAATAGTTGACATGATAACATATTTTAAAATGTTAGCGGGCTTAGACCCTTATCTCTTTTAATCATTCAATCTTTAGCTGAAATTAAAACCCACTTTCTCGTCTAAATAGGGCGTAAACTTGCATTTGAACCCGCTTTACAAAGCTTTCCACTTTTCCTTCCAGAACAACAGTTCCTCTTCTAACGCGTTGTAAATCATCAATAGACTGAGATAATTTTAGGCGGATTTTATAGACACTAATTACAGGTAATAATTCTTTTTTATCATTTTCTCTTACCGCAACATCCCCGCCAAATAATGAAGCAGAATATAAAGCATCCATTGCTCTCATTGACATCCTTTCAATTTCTTTTATTTCAACCGCAAGAACAGGAAAATTACCTCTTTCAGGATGAAAGTAACCTTTAACGCCTATTTTTACCCGTGATAAATATTCCTCTGGTAGATAAGCAATCACTTCCAATTCAGTGTTATCTAAAATCGCTAATATTTGTGTCCCTTCTCCTACCCAATCGCCTTCATTAATCGTTTGAACTTTATCTGCAATAATTCCTTTTTCAGGGGCTACAACCCTTAATTTATTATATTTTTTGAGCAAACTACGCAAACGGCGGTTTTGAGTCACTAAGGTACTGGTAACAATTAACGCCTCTTGACGCATTTTTTTATTAAACCCTAAAAAAGCCCGTTGCCAGCTTAATTCTTTATAGCGGCGTTCAACTTGTTCTTTTTCATAGGTGAGTTCTGGGGCATCCATTTCAATTAATAAGGTGCTTTTTTCTACAGACTCATTATTATTAACCGCAATATGGGTTATTCGACCTGAAACAGGGGCATAAATAGGACTATAACGCGCTTTAACAAAGCCTGCCACATTAATAGAACTACGCCAAGGAATAAAAGCTAGGCTAATTAAAGCAATTAACAAACAACCACTGCGTAAGCTGGCTCGATTCCATTGTAATCGTGAGCGGAATTTATGCCATTGTTTAAACTCATTAAATATCGGACGCAAAATAAAATACACAATTTCAATTAAGAATAAAATAATGCCTAAGGCTTTAAAAAAGAAGAAATAGACTAAAGTGGCTATTCCCATAAATAAAAAGAAACGATACGTCCACACCGCAAAAGAAAAAGCGACCAGTTTCATTTTTATGGTTTCAGGTGGCTCAAAATTTAAGCCAAAAAGTTTTTCTCGTAACCACCATTTTGCCATCGCAAAAGAACGCGACTCTAAATTGGGAATGCGTAACCAATCTGACATGAGATAATAGCCATCAAAGCGCATCAGCGGATTAAAATTGACTAAAACGCTCATGATCCAAGTCGTGGTCGCCAATAAAAAGAAGACACTTTTTAAAAGTCCGTCTGCTGCAAGACTCCAACAAAAAAGACAAATAATTGCAATGGCTAATTCAACGGCAATCCCTGCAATCCCAATTTTCATCCGTTTTCGACGAGAATTTAATTTCCAAGCATCACTGGTATCAGTATATAAAACAGGCCAGGCGACTAAAAAGGCAACGCCAATAATAGGGACTTTACAGCCCATTTTTTTAGCTGTGTAGGCATGACCTAATTCATGAAATATTTTAATAAAAGCCAATGCCAGTATATAAACCCCAAAGCCTTCACTATTAAAAAAATGTAAAAAAGTGCTAATAAAAGCATCAATTTGTCTAAGGGCTAAAAATAAACCCACCAACATTAACAAACCTAAAAATATAAAAACGGGCGTTGTTCCTAACCAACTAATATAATTAAGGGTTTTAGTTAAAAACCGATCAGGTTTCCAAAAAGGAATTTTAAAAAATAAATAACTTTTTGCAAGATAATTTAACCAATTTTGTTTTCGTGCTTTTTGTTGTTGCTGAAGATACCAATTTTTTTGATTCTCATCACCGAGGGTTAAGTTATTAAGTCGTAAAAAGGCAAATAATTGTGTGACCTCTTCGGCAGTCACTTGATAACCCATTTTAAGGGTTGCCAATTGCGCTATTTTGTTTTCATCACCTTGACCACAAAATAGTAACAAATTCATTTCTAATTCACCGATGCGAAAATGACGATTACTTAAAGGGTCGTGTAACATCCATGCAGGTGAGCCATCTAAATCAGCTTCTGCGGGATGTAAGTTAAGCTCTTGACGCAATTGCGGTGGCGGCAATTTTTGTGGTGTTTGGTTTTCTATAGTCCCAGCCATTGTCTTGCCGCTGCAAAGGGTCGTCTAAATAAATAATAATACAGCGGCACTTGTTCGCCATAAATTTTTGCTGTCCCGCGTAAACCAATGCGGGGTATCTTATCAGGTAATGGGAAATCAGCTCTGGCTCTAAAAGCAAATAAACCTTCTGGGGACATCTCCGCTTGAAAATTTACATAATGCAATTGGGCAACATGGGGAATTTCTGGGGAAACATTTAAAAAGAGTTCCACCCTGGCCTCTTTAGGTAATTTAATACTATCGCCAACCGCAAGCCACATTTCAAGTTCCGCAGAATCAGCTTTTGCAATGGTTAATAATCGTTCCCCTAATTGCACAGGTTTTCCTTCTAATTCATAAGCATCAGGAATAATTACGATACCTGAATCTTCTGCATGAATTTTAATGCGTTTTAAGAGCGATTTTATATAATTAACTTCGGCATTACGTTGTTCAATACGTGCCGCTAACATGGGAATCTCAGCAGATGCTTCACTATTTAGAACCGAGCTTTGTTCTGCGCGGCGATATTCAGCTTTGGCTATTTCAAGCTCTTGGGTTGCAACATCTATGCGTGATTGCAATTCAGTATCATCTAAAGTAATTAATAAAGCCCCTTTCTTTATTGCTTTATTAGGTAAGGCAAAAACTTCACTAATAACCCCTTCTAAAGGAGCGCGAATAACAACAGGTTTTTTAGGGACAACTTCTGCTTGTGCTAAAACTGATAAGCTTATTGGAATAAATAAAATGGCGATTAAGAGCGTTGTTAATACAACCCAGATAATAGTTTTTACATTTTTTAAGGCGGTAAAAACAGAATGCTTTTTATGCGATAATAATTCAACTGAATGCGCTACGGCATTTTTCCAATAATCCAAGAGTCTTAATTCATCGGTTTGCCAAACTTCTAATCGTGCTAATAATAATCCCCCCAAAGATTCACCCTCAGCAGATAATAAAGGTAACCATAATAATTCTTGGGGTAAAAATTCATCCCAACTATTAATTTGTTCCGTAGTAAAATTAATATTTTCACTATTTTCACTAATAACGGTCGGTTCAATAAAATTTTGTGCATTAATTCGCTTACAAAGCGGCTTTAACCAAATATAAAAAGGAGCTTCTTTTATCGGGGTTGGAATCCCTGAAATAGCTTCAATTTTTTTATGACTACGAAAATGACGATAAAAAACCGCAATCTGATAAGGGGCTATTTTTTGGGTATCATTCACTAAAAAATAGCCTAGTTCCGCAAGGGTAACTTTACTTCGCAACTGTTGTTGCAGTAATAAAATATCGGCAATGGCGAGATTATTTTTTTTCGTTGCTGACATGGGTTGGTTTTTTTAAAGTTGTAAATTGTATTTCACCGCTCATACCAGGCAATAAAGATTTAGGGGGGGTAATTAATTTACCAATAACGCGAATGGTTTGACTCACAGGATCAATCGCGCCCACATTACGATCAATTTTTGCTTTAATCGGGGTTGTTTTTTCATCTAGCTGGAGACTAAATACCGTGCCTCTAGGTATTGTTGCTAATCGCTTTGAAGGAACGACCATTTCAACTTCAAGATTACTCGTATTAATAAGTTCTAATAAGGGTTCACCCTCTTTTACATATTGATGAGCCTGGGCCATTTTATCAGCAATAATCCCTGAAAAAGGAGCTTTAATAATGCAATTTGCTATGAGTGCCTCGCTTTTATTCAATTCAGATGTTTGAATAGCCACCTCAGCTTTTGCGAGTGTCACCTCTAATAGACTAATATTTTTGTAACTCGCTAATTTATTATTAACCTCCAACTTACTTTTTGCTGCATCAAGTTTAGCAATAAGAACCGCCTTTTCTGCCTTTTCCATTCGACAATCAAAGACTGCAATTTTCTGACCTTTTTTGATTCGCTGTCCATGAGTAACTGGAAAACTGATTAATTTTCCCGACAAACCCGCGGCGATAATCGTAAATTGTCTGGCTCTAAGTTGTCCCCGTAAGCCATTTTTTAGTTGAGGCGCGGTTAATATTGTAAGAGGGGATTTAATAATATCATCGCTGTAAACAGGTAAACTTCCTATACTTGATAAGACAAGTATAGGCAGGGGTGATTTAAGCAAAAATTTAAAGTTCATTTTCATGACCTAAGGGTAACTGAACCGTAAGATGGGCATTGCCCCGCTACGATGCTTTATTAAGATAAAGTTAATTGTAGCTTGTTTAATCTAAGCAAACCTTAATTAAGCTCTGTTTGTGAGCAATATCTCAAAAATACCCATCATTGACCTAAAAATAGAAAAATAAAAATCTATTTAGCAATTGCTATACTAATTAATAATTAATCAGTTTTACAGGAATTATATAATGGGTTTTATTGCCGCTTTACCTTGGAATTTTGTTATTGTTGTCTCCCTTATTGGCTTTCATCAAACAGAAACACCCATTGAAGGGGTCATTGAAAAAGCGATATTTATACTTTGTTTATGCGCGTTAATTTTTGGTTTTATCAACAGTTCTAATATTTCCCATCGTAATTTTACTTTATTAATTATTCGCTCAACCACCTCAGTTGCCGTTGCCAGTGGTTTTAGCAGTTATCTTTGGTGGGGAACAGAGGCGGGATTACCTTTTATCTATGCAATCGGTTTTGCCGTTGTGATGATTAATGCCATTGTTTCTCCTATTAATAGTTTTAAAACCGCACTCAGAGATTTTCAAGTACCAGAATAATTATTAGATGAAACAGCTTACTTACTTGATGATATTATTGGGATTAATTTTCTATTTCTGGGGACATCCTGTTCTTTATCCGCTCAAATTATTAGTGGTTTTTTTTCATGAGTCATCTCATGCCCTTGCGACGGTATTAACAGGGGGTGAAGTTAAAGAATTTGAAATTAATCATGAACAAGGCGGCTATGTAATTTCCAAAGGCGGTAATCGCTTTATCATTTTAAGCGCAGGTTATTTAGGGTCATTATTATGGGGCTTAATGATTTATGCAGCCAGTGTGCAAAGTCTATACGATAAAATATTAATGGGATGCTTAGGGACGAGTATTATTTTAATCACAGTATTGTTATCAAGCAGTTATTTTAGCTTGTTATTTGGGTTAATGTCTGGGGTAGGCATGTTGGTTATCGCTCGTTTTTTAATCAATAGTTATAATGATTTTTTATTACGTTTATTAGGCTTAACCAGCATGATGTATGCACCATTAGATATTTATAGCGATACAATTTCCAGATCACATTTAGAATCGGATGCTTATATGCTGGCAGAGCATACAGGCGGATCGACTATTTTATGGGGAAGCCTTTGGATTATTATTAGCATAATCTTAATTTATTATTGTTTAAAGTGGTCGCTTGTTAGACAGAAAACTTAGTGTATCAATTGCTTTAAGGGGAAATTCCCTTTTTTAGCTTAATTTCTATATAATGTTCTAATTTTTACACGTATATTGATTCTTTAAATATACATGTTATCGTCCTTTTAAGGCAATCAACAACATGTCCACTCAATCTAATTACGTCCAATTAATGGATACCACGCTACGTGATGGCGAACAAACACAAGGCGTTTCTTATTCACCTGATGAAAAGCTTAATATTGCTAAAGCGTTATTGCAATCGCTTCAGGTCAATCGAATAGAAGTGGCTTCTGCACGGGTTTCAGAAGGTGAAAAACAAGCGGTTAGTCGTATTAATCAATGGGCGCGTAGTGAAGGTTATGATCGTTGTGTTGAAGTCTTAGGTTTTGTCGATCACACGTTAAGTGTTGATTGGATTTTAGAGGCGGGTGGCAGCGTTATTAATCTACTCACTAAAGGCAGTGAGAAACATTGTCGTGAACAACTGGGGAAAACATTAGCGCAACATCTCAATGATATTCTCAAAACCGTTGATTACGCCCTCAGTAAAGGTTTATCTGTTAATGTTTATTTAGAAGATTGGTCAAATGGTTATCGCGATAATCGAGATTATGTCTTTAGTTTAATGGAGGGCTTACAACATTCAGGGATTAACCATTTTATGCTGCCTGATACTTTAGGGATTATGTCACCTGATGAGGTTTTTACAAGTCTTAGCGACATGTGCCAACACTATCCAGAATTGCAATTTGATTTTCATCCGCATAATGATTATGGTTTGGCGACTGCTAATGTAATGGCAGCCGTACAAGCGGGCGTTAATTCAATTCATTGTACTATTAACTGTTTGGGTGAACGAGCGGGCAATGCCTCCTTAGCACAAGTGGTGGTGGTCTTACGTGATAAAATGAATAAAGAGTTATCCATTAATGAAAACAATTTAATGCATATTAGTAATATGGTTGAAAACTTTTCAGGAAAACGGGTTGCTGCTAACACCCCGATTACAGGCGTTGATGTCTTTACACAAACGGCGGGGATTCATGCGGATGGTGACCAAAAAGGGGGCTTATATAAAAGTAAGCTTGTCCCTGAACGTTTTTCACGCCAACATAGTTACGCTTTAGGAAAAATGAGCGGTAAGGCTTCGCTAAAAAAGAATTTAGAGTTATTAGAACTTGAGTTATCAGAAGCAAACCAAAAAAAGGTATTGGCTCGAATTATAAAATTAGGGGATTCTAAACAAACGATAACCACCGATGATTTACCTTTTATTATTGCTGATGTGTTAGAAAGTAAAAGTTATCATCACATAAAGTTACTGAACTGTACGATTACTAGCGGCTTTGATTTAGAAGCGACGGTTAGTTTGCGAGTCGAGGTAAAAGGTGAAATTCATGTTACCTCAGGATCAGGTAATGGCGGTTTTGATGCTTTTATTGATGCGATTAATAAAGTAATGAAACTTCATGATTATATTTTGCCTGCTTTATTGGATTATGAGGTTAGGATTCCTAAAGGCGGACATACCCATGCAATCACTGAATGCGTTATTACGTGGGATTGTAAAAATAAATCTCGCCAAACACGCGGGGTTCATTCTAACCAAGTTTTTGCCGCTGTTTTAGCCGCACTTAGAATAATAAATATTCAATTACATGAACGATAACAGTTACGTTAAAAAGCAACTTCAACACCTATTGAATAAGTCCTACCGCGATTAGGGAGACCATTGGACATAGTGGATATTTTAGTCGAGCTAAAATAATTTTCATTTAATAAGTTATGCCCTTGTCCAACAAGGGTTAGCCAATTTGTTACCTCATAGCGAACATTTGTATTTAATAACCAATAATCATCAAGCGTTGTAATGCCATCAAAACTTTCTTGTTCCATTTCACTGTGATAATAGCCATTAAGATTAAGGTGTAAATCCTTATATTGGTACATAGCAATTAAAGAAAACATATTTTTTGCGACTCGCCGAGGATTTTCTTCAGTCTCAATCAAATAGGTATAAGCCGAGCGTAAAGAAAAATTATCGGTAATATTAGCCTTCATTTCAAATTCAAACCCACTACTTTTTAACGTCCCCTCAAAATTAGAAAATTGTCGATTAACGCCACCAAGCAATCTATTTTCTACAAGAATAGCATCAATTTTATTTTCACTCCAACTGTGAAAATAAGTAATAGAAGTGTGATATTTATTCTGAAATGATTGTAGCCATGCAAATTCCAGCGTTTTAATTTCTTCAGCTTTAAGATCTGGGTTGCCTAATAGACCTAGTTCGGAAGCTTGACGAATAGAGGGCGCGCGAAAAGCCTGCCCATACATTAATTTAAACGTTGCATCAAAATCTGTTGTATAGACGAGTGCAAAACGGGGATTGATTGTTTGATCTCCATCTGAATAATTATCATAACGTAAACCTAAGGTTAACTCTAAATCCTCATTGAATTTATATTGATCTTGAATATAAATACCTAAAACATCACGCTTACTTTTTTCTACTATTGTGTCATTTTGATCTACTGAGGCATAACGCCATTCCATACCCGCTAATAATAGATGATGACTATTAAAATTATAGCGGCTATCAAAACCTATATTAAACTCATCGTTGTCAATTGTTGCAAAGCGTTCATTATTAACATTAAATGAAGCTTCATGAATATGTTGAAAGCTCCCTCGTAAAGTTAATTTCCAATCATCATAATTAACTACATCATATTCAAGGTTAACGGATTGTTGCTGTATATTTTCTACACCTGTATCTAAAAAGCCTCTTAATTCTTCTTCTGAATAACGTAAATTTACCCGTAAATCTTGCCATCGGAGTTTTACATAAATTTCTTGATCTTTTGCAATTTCATCAGTCAGGGCATAAGACGGATCATAGGTTTGCCCATTATCATCATAATGGCGACCAAAAATACTTAATCCCCAGTCTTCTTCTTGCTTTGAAACTTGCCCGTGAAATTCTCGGCTATCTAAATTTCCCCCGGCTAAAAAGAATTTATAATTTTTATCCTCTTCTGGTTTATCTTTGGTGATAATATTAACCACTCCAGAAAATGCCCCTGTTCCATAAAGGGCAGACCCCGGTCCTCTGATAACCTCCACTTGTTTAACATTAGCCGTGGTCAAATAACGGTTAGCTACTAAAGCACCGCCACTATTCACTTCACTCAAACGATGGCCATCCAACATAAATAAAATATTATAGGAGGCTTGGGGGGTTGATGTACCCCGTGCCGAAACCATAGAGCCTTGATTAAATCTAGCTTCACGGATGCTTTGAAAACCTGGAACAAAATTTAAGAGTTCTTGAACAGACTTGATTCCCATAGAACTAATTTCATTTGCTGTGAAAACCGTCACTGATGAAGGGGCTGTAGTCAAATTAGTATCCATTTTTGTTGCAATAGAAACATTAATAAATTCGTCCAATGGCATAAGTAATAGCCTTTCAACTGTTTCTTCCGCCTGAGCCATTAAAGGAAAAAAGCCTACAGATAAGGCTAAAAAAAACTTTTTTTAATTATTGAAGGGAAGAAGTAAGTTTTCATTTTAGCTATTTCTCTATAATTTGATTGATAATTCTTAGCTATTAGTCTTTAAGGCGAGGCTAAAAATCATCAGTTTTACAGTCATTCAATATTATTAAGATAATAGACTAAAGACTAATTATTTGGAATGTGAATATTAACATTTTTCTAGGTTGAGTGGATTATAACATATTTAAACCTTTCGTTAAAGTTTTCTCTGTACATGACAAAAACATTATGAGAAATAAATTACTTATAAATCAATGGGATATAGGAGTACAAAAACATGTTTTTGAACCCTATTTTACATTTTTGTCATGTACAGAGTTAAGATTTTATAAATATCAAGCTTTATTTCCAATAAAATCTAATTAAAACAGAGTTTTTTCTTAATTTGTGGATTCGTTCAAAAAAATAAAAGTCTTGATGTACTTAATTTTTAACAGGATAGACAAAATTATTATTGATATGCTATCATTTCACTACAGAGTGGGAAATAATACAATTTTTAAGAAATTATCGGATTGAATACTCATTCAAAAAATATAATAAACTTTTAAGAAGTAAGTTAAGGGAGAAAGTCATGAAAACACGTAATTATATAATGGCTACAGCAATGGCTGTAGGCTTACTCGTATCAACATCTAGTATTGCTGCAACTATCTCGTATGGTAGCTGGTCTGAATCAGGGTCGAATACAGTTATTCCAACATTTACTGTGAGTGATGATTTCGAGGGTAAATTCAAAGTAAATGTCAATATTAATAAAGCTGATTCACCTAATGATTTTGCTAAAATAACAGGGATTTATTTTGACCTCGGTAATGATATTATTAATCAAGCTGATATTACAGGTGAATCAGTAGGGGGCGCATTATCTGGACATACTCATTTTGCAAGTAACGATAATGGAATTAAAGGCGTAACACTTTTAAATCTTGGTGACTTTGAAACTATTCTTGGTTATAAATCTAAAAATAATAAAGCGGATACCCCCGTTTCTTTTTTTGTTAGCGATCATAGTGGTGCTTTAACCTTAAATGATTGGGGGAAAGTTGGGGTAAGATTTCAGGCTGTTGGCATCAATGGTTTTGGTGAAGGTAGTGATAAAGAAATAAGTACAAGAAATCAACTAGCTGCCCCTATTCCAGCAGCAGTTTGGTTGTTTGGCTCAGGTTTAATGGGTCTTATTGGAATGACAAAACGCCGTAAGAAATTATAGCATTAATCCTAGCTTAAATTTAATAAAAAATAAAAAGGGAAGTTATTATGAAAACATGCAGCTATATAATCGCTATTACTATAGGTCTCCTTATATCAATGCCTAGTTATTCCGAAGATATGTCGTCAGAAAGCTTTGAATCAGACAGTGGTGATGATTTTAATGCGCCAATATCTGAGTATGATATAGGTGATTCCATTGGTTTTTCCAACTCAGAAGCTAATGTAGTAGATGAATCTATCTATTTTGATGATGACGTTCTTTTTAGTTTTAATAATAAGGATGAGGAGAAGAAATCGTTAGCAACGCCTATTCCTGCTGCAATTTGGTTATTTACTACAGGATTGTTGGGACTTAGTAGTATAGTAAAGCGTCACAAAAAGACTTAAAAATAAAACCAGCGTAGAGTAGAGGTTATTTTTCACCCTACGCTAGTAAGTCATTAATTATTTTCTACAACAATATTTGGAAATTTACCGCTAAAATTCTTAGCTTTTAATGCTAATTTTGCAGTCATTTTACGTGCAATTTGTTGATATATTTGAGTTGCTCGTCCATCAGGATCAGAGACTACCGTGGGTCTACCACTGTCTGCAAATTTACGAATGTTAATATCTAGCGGTAGCGAACCTAAAAACTCTGTATTATTTTTCTTAGCCATCATCAAGCCTCCCCCCTCGCCAAAAATAGCTTCCTCATGCCCACAACTGCTACAAATATGCATACTCATATTTTCAATAATGCCTAACACAGGCACATTTACTTTTTCAAACATTCCTAAACCTCGTTGTGCATCAATGAGTGCAATATCTTGAGGTGTAGTAACAATTACAGCCCCACTGACAGGAATTTGTTGTGAAAGTGTTAATTGAATATCTCCTGTCCCTGGCGGCAAATCAACAATTAAATAATCAACATCAACCCATTGCGTATCATTTAATAACTGTTGTAAGGCATTAGTAACCATAGGTCCACGCCAAATCATGGGTTGATCTTGGTCTACTAAATAACCAATAGAATTTGTTTGAATCCCATAACCCACTTTAGGTAACATGGTCTTACCATCTTCGCTATCAGGATGACCCGATAAACCCAACATCATAGGAATACTAGGGCCATAAATATCTGCATCTAAAATGCCCACTTTCGCCCCTTCTGCGGCTAACGCTAAGGCTAAATTGACTGACGTTGTAGATTTTCCAACCCCCCCTTTCCCAGAAGCGACTGCGATAATATTTTTTATACCTGTAATAGGTTTTAATGCTTGTTGCACTGAATGTGAAACAATATGAGTCTCAACCTCTATAACAATATTAGCTACATTGGGCAGAGTTTCTAAATGTTTCTTTAGCGTCTTTTTAAATTCAGGAATATAACTGTTAGCGGGATAACCGAGGACAATTTTAAGCTGAAGATTTTCCTCCTTAACTTCAATAGTTTTAATAGATTTTGCGCTAACTAAATCAATTTCTGTATGTGGGTCGATAAAAGTTTTTAATAACTGTTCTACATCGGCTTTATTAAAGGCAGGCATCATTGCTCCAAATGCGTTAAAAAGATTATAATTATAATAACCAAGTATTTTAGTAAGAATATAGGGGTTATTTGTTACTTTTTCAAGCCACTATACTATTTTAAACGATAGACTTGAGTTACATTTGATTCAAAGAACCGCTTTTAAAGCTGTTTTTTAAAATTTTTTAATTAAGGAAAATATTATGTTAAATAAAAATGATCCCGCACCCTCTTTTAAAAGTGTTAATCAGCAAAATAAACTCATCAGTTCAAATGACTATTTAGATAAAAAAAATATTGTCTTATATTTTTATCCTAAAGATGATACCCCTGGGTGTACGATTGAGGCTAATGATTTTACGGCTTTAGCGTCAGAATTTTCTAGCTTAGATACCGTGGTCATTGGTGTCAGCAAAGATTCTTGTCATAGTCATCAAGCTTTTATAGATAAATTCGATTTGAAACTTGAATTATTAGCCGATACTTCAGGTGCTATTTGTGAAGCTTACGGTGTTTGGCAAGAAGTTGAAAAAGAGGGGATCAAAAAAATGAAAATTGTACGTTCAACCTTTATAATTAATAAAAAAGGTTTTTTGGAAGCCGCTTTATATGCCGTTTCCCCCAAGAATCACGCGCAAGAAATATTAGAAACCATTAAAGTAATGAGTTAATCATCTAATAACTCTGTACACAACGGCATATGCTAAACATCGTAAATTGTTAGTATCCTTCGTTGTGTATAGCATTATGATGATTTTTCCCGTTTCTTCATTAAGGCTAATTTTTGAATATGCACCCGTTCTTTTGCAGCCAACCAACCCTTTTGTTGTGATTCATAACGACTAATATCAGCCTGTAATTGTTTTTCGTTCATCATATGCTGCTGCTTTAATGAGGCCATGAACTCTTTTTGCTTCGCTTCTTTTTGAGCATAACTTTTTTTAAAACCCGCTTCTAAATCAATTTCTTTTAATCTATTTTCATGGGCTATTTTTTCTTCCATTAACCTTTCTTCTACCGCAAAATACTCAATTTGCATCCCTTCTTTTTCAATTAAAATAAGCCTTTTATGTTCAGCTTCCAGAACTAATTTACGCCGTTCAATTTCTAAATCTTGATCTAACTGTTTTAAAAGTCTTAGTTTTTGTTGTTGTTTATTATTTTCTGCTTGAACTTCTTGTCGATAGAGTTCTTGCTTATTTTTGCTTTCTATCTCAAACTCTTTTTTAGAAAGACTAATGTTTATATTTTCTTTGGTCAATTCTATCTGTGGAAACTCTTTAAAACTTGGTTTTAATGTACATAAGGCTTGTGCCTGTATATGATGCAAAATTAAGGTTTCTGAGACTAACAAGGCAATCTTTTTTTCAACCTCACTTAAGCCTTCTTTTAGCCACGTGCCATCTTTTATCGCATTTAATTCATGGCGGACAACATTTAATAATTGCGTTTCATAAGCCGATTTAATTTGTTGATTAATTTCGAGTAAATAATCAAGGTTTTTTTCAACATAAATAAGGGTTGCCTGAAAACGGACCTCTAATATTACATTCATGGTGCAAAAACCATCATACAATTCTATTGGCTCAATAATTTCCCAATCTTCAATTAATAAGGGGTAGGTTGTATGATAAAAGCGTTTAGTGTATTTTTCAGGGCGTAAAAAAACTTTTTGGTACAAACCTAATTTACTAAAAATTAATTGGCGATTAACATCAAAGCCTGCATCCCATATTGTGGAATCTATATCAACTTCTTCTTGAAAAACAGCCCCAGAAAAAAGTTCTTTTATCGCTATTTCATCCTCATTCTGCCGCATTATTTTTCCTCGCTAATTTTATTTCTAGGATTTTATCCCCCATTTTTTCAGCAATTAATGGATAAATATTAGGTGCGAACTCTACCGTTCTATGGTCAATTTTTCGTAAAAACCCCCGACTTAGTAACAAACCAATGACAAACATTCGTGACCAATCAGAGTAACGCCGTGCTTTTTCAAGTTCAGTTTTTTCAATAATCATTTCTAACTCGTCATTTTTATTAATCCGAAATTCAGTAAATTGACGAATACATTCATAAACCAACGCTTCTTCTTGTGAGGTTAAAGGTCCGGGCGCTGTAAATTCCAAACGATAAGATAATAGAACGGTGAAAAAATCTACCATTGCGGCACAAATAAAAGCGAATAAAGAAAAACTTTGCCACATCGCTAAAGAGGGAGTAATTTCTCTAATAAATTCTTTATAACTTAATAATAAAGGCGGGTTTGAAAAACTTTGCCCAAATTTACTGGCTAATTGATTAATTTGTCGTTGCACAGCTTCAAAATGATTCCTAAAAATATAATAAGCTTTCTCAACATCAGTTGCTACATCTAATGTCCCAAGGCTTTGCTGCAATTTATTGATGCGTTGGTCTAATTGATTAAATTTTTGTTCCAACGCTAATTGTTGTTGCTTTTTTTCTTGGTAAATATCATCGTAATGTTGCCAAATAGGCCCTTCTCCGACTTGATTTTTATAATTTTTAGTCATATCAGGATGAGTTCCTAAATAGGCTTTTGATACCGCTGTTGCCGCCTGTTCTAACTCTTGGCGTTGTAACTGTAAAACAGTGGCTTTTAATCGCATGGTTTCATTAAGATAATTTTTTACATCTAATCTAATTTCATTGAGGCGATTAATGTGAATGTTATCTTTTTGCGATATTTCATAAAACTTAAAATAAGAAAAAGACACTGAAGCTGACAAAGCAATGGCTAATGATAACAAGACTGAAAAATAACGTAAGCGATTTGCTTTCCAATGAATACCCGCAATTTCAAGTGAACAGATAACAACAATAGATTGAATTGCAATGGTAATAACAAAGGCAATCCAATCAATAATAAAGTGGGATAAGCCATAATAGGTGGTAAAACCTGAGGCAACACTGAGCATTAGAACAATAGGGATTGTCCAAATTCGTAATAAGCCGACGAATAGGGATTGAATACGATTGATTAAATAACCAACGCCTGAAGGTTTTTTTCTATGAACTTTAGAGTGTTTCATTTATATTTAATTCCTAATCCTTTTTTCAAATAGGGCTGTTCCTATTCTAACTAGGGTTGATCCTTCGGCAATAGCCGCCTTTAAATCGCCTGTCATTCCAAATGAAAATGTATCTAGCTCACTATTTTTTAAAGCAATCACTGCTTGATGAAGTTTTCGATAGGGCGCACATTGTAATTCATAAATTGTTTCAGGTGCAGGAATTGCCATCACCCCCCGTAAACAAATGTTATCCAACCCTTTTATTTTTTCAATTAGTTCTGGCAATTCAGTTAAACTTAAGCCCGATTTACTAATTTCATGACTAATATTAACTTGTAGGCAAATATTTAGCGGCGGTAAATGACAGGGACGCTGCTCACTCAATCGTTTGGCTATTTTAAATCGGTCCACACTATGTACCCAACTGAAATGGTTGGCAATCGCTTTAGTTTTATTGGATTGTATAGGGCCTATAAAATGCCAATTTATTTTCAAGTCCGTTAATTGCTGCTGTTTTGCTAACGTTTCTTGAAGATAGTTTTCCCCAAAATCTCTTTGCCCTAGTTCATACAGTTCTGCTATCATCTTTACAGGTTTAGTCTTACTAACCGCGAGTAATTTAACGCTGTTTTTATTTCGTTCACAGGCAATTTCAGCTTGATGTATTTGTGATTGTACCGCATAAAAATTTTGTTTAAGTGTGTTCATAGGAGATGAGTTTATCAAATAATGCTACTATTACTAATAACGTGAATAAAAATAAGGATCACGTTCAAATTATAAATCTATTTTACACTGAAAACTTTATAGAGAAATGGTATGGATATTACAGAATTATTAACGTTTATGGTTAAAAACAAATCATCAGACCTACATTTATCAGCAGGGCTTCCCCCTATGATTAGAGTTGATGGTGATATTCGTCGTATTAATATTCCTGATTTAGATCATAAAGAAGTTCATGGATTAATCTATGACATTATGAACGATAAACAGCGTAAAGGTTATGAAGAATTTTTTGAAGTTGATTTTTCTTTTGAACTTCCTGGTTTAGCACGGTTCCGAGTCAATGCTTATAACCAAAATAGAGGGGCAGGTGCTGTTATTCGTTGTATTCCTTCTGAAATTTTAAGTTTAGATCAGTTAAATGCCCCTCAATTTTTTCGAGAGGTAACACACCATAAACGCGGAATGGTTTTAGTCACAGGACCTACAGGCTCAGGAAAATCAACCACATTAGCAGCGATGGTAGATCATATTAACCGAACCCGCTATGAGCATATTTTAACCGTTGAAGATCCGATTGAATTTGTCCATAAAGCTAAAAAATCACTGATTAATCAACGAGAAGTCCATCGAGATACGCTTGGGTTTCAAGAAGCTTTACGTTCTGCGCTTCGACAAGATCCTGATGTTATTTTGGTGGGTGAAATGCGTGATTTAGAAACGATTGAATTGGCAATGTCTGCCGCTGAAACAGGTCATTTAGTTTTTGGTACGCTTCATACAACCTCCGCCGCCAAAACAGTAGATCGTATTATTGATGTATTTCCTGCGGCTGAAAAAGAAATGATTCGTTCGATGTTATCAGAATCATTACAAGCGGTTGTCTCTCAAAATCTATGTAGAAAAATAGGCGGAGGACGTGTTGCTGTTCATGAAATAATGGTAGGGACTTCTGGCATCAGAAACTTAATCAGGGAAGCAAAGGTGGCTCAAATGTATTCAGCTATTCAAACAGGTCGCAAATTCGGCATGAAAACCTTAGATCAAGACTTGAAAGAAAAAGTCGAGCAAGGGTTAGTAACTAAAGAAGAAGCAAAAACTAAAGCCGTTAATAAAGCACTGTTTAGCTAATTTAAGGAATCATAATGGATTTTTCTGCATTACTTGCCTTAATGGTTCAAAAAAAGGCCTCTGATTTATTTATTACCGCTAAAATGCCCCCATCAATGAAAATAGATGGAACGCTCACTGAAGTGATGAAAACGCCTTTAACCGCCGAACAAACCTTAAAATTAGTTCAAGGCGTTATGTCTGAGGCGCAAAAAAAAGAGTTTGCACAAACTAAAGAATGTCAGTTTGCTATTAGTATAGAAAAATTAGGCCGTTTTAGGGTAAGTGCCTTTACTCAACGAGATTCTGCAGGAATGGTTTTACGCCGTATTGAAAATAAAGTGCCGGAACTTGAAGATTTACATATCCCCCCCTCTTTAAAAGATTTAATTATGTGCAAGCGGGGGTTAGTTATTTTTGTCGGCGCAACAGGCACAGGTAAATCAACCACCTTAGCCTCTTTAATTCAGCATAGAAACCGTCATAGTAAAGGTCATATTATTACGATTGAAGACCCTATGGAATTTGAGCATCCCCATTTAGGTTGTATGATTACCCAGCGTGAAGTCGGCTTAGATACAGAATCCTATGAGGTCGCTCTAAAAAATACCCTACGCCAAGCTCCTGATGTCATTTTAATTGGTGAGGTACGAACGCGTGAAACTATGCAACATGCCATTACCTTTGCAGAAACAGGTCACTTATGCTTGACCACATTACATGCAAATAATGCAAACCAAGCCTTAGATAGAATTTTACATTTTTTCCCCGAAGAAATGCACCATCAATTATTTATGGATTTATCACTTAATTTACGTGGTATTGTCGCTCAACAATTAATTAAACGTTCTGATGGTAAGGGGCGTTTTCCTGCCATTGAAATTTTAATTAATACGGCCTTAGTCTCTGATATTATTAGACAAGGTGAAATTCATCGTTTAAAAGAAGTCATGAAAGCGGGTGCTGAATATGGAATGCAAACCTTTGACCAAGCTCTATTTAATCTTTATAAAGCAGGAAAAATTAGTCGTGAAGATGCCCTAAATTCAGCCGATTCTCGTAATGATGTCCGTTTAATGATTAAATTGGCTTCTGAAAATTTAAATGCTTTTGGTGATGAAGAGGACGTAATGACTTTAAGTGATCTTAATGAAAACAATGGTAGTAATATGTTTCAATAAAGTTTTTCGTTTAAAAAAATAATCATAAGTAAGAAGTATTTTAAAATTAATAACTTGAAAACATAGTCTACACTTTTACTTAATTTATAGTTAAAACATGCCAGAATTACCTGAAGTAGAAACCATTTGTAATGGGATTCGTTCACAGATACAACATAAAACGATTCATCATGTTGTGGTTCGTGAATCCCAATTACGCTGGAAAATTCCTAATGACTTTGCCTCTTTAATAATAGGGTTAAAAATTAATAATGTAACGCGACGCGGTAAATATTGTTTATTAAATACTTCATCTGGCAGTATTATTTTACATTTAGGGATGTCAGGCAGTTTGCGGATTGTTAATAAAAAAAGATCTATTACGCGTCACGACCATGTAGATTTTATTTTTAATAATGATGTTATTTTGCGCTTTAATGACCCGCGTAAATTTGGGGCAGTTTTATGGGGAAGTGGGGATGTCTATCAGCACAAACTATTAATAAATTTAGGGACAGAACCGCTAACTGAAATTTTTAATGGGGAATATCTTTATCAACGAGCAATTAAACGTAGAAAGAATATTAAAAGTTTTATTATGGATGGGCATATTGTCGTCGGTGTTGGTAATATTTATGCCAGTGAATCCCTTTTTGCAGCAAAACTACATCCTTTACAAGCGACAGGTAAAATTTCCCTTGTTGAATTTCAAACATTAGCAATAGAAATTAAAAAAGTATTGCTTCGTGCGATTCAACAAGGCGGAACAACTTTAAAAGATTTTGTCAATGAGCAAGGTAAACCTGGCTATTTTAGTCAATTATTACAGGTTTATAGTCGTGCAGGAAAACCTTGTTATCAATGTCAAACGCCTATTGAGAAACTAACGATTGCTCAACGTGCTAGTTATTTTTGCCCAAATTGTCAAAAATTTAATTAATCAACCGAAATAAACCCATGAAGCCCTCGTTTAGATTTAACCGCTAACCACTCTTTTAGATAGAGAAGTTCAGAAGTTTCTTGTAAACCTTCTAACGGTTTCTTAGCCTTTAATAATCGAAAAGCAGAAGATAAAACTTTATAATTATCACCTTTGATACCCGCACGTTTTAAACCAAGCGTATTTAAACGATAATGTTTAGCGGGATAACCTGCAATGAGCATAAAAGGGATGACATCTTTATTTAGTCCCGTTGTTCCTTGAACAATCGAATACGATCCAACACGACAAAACTGGTGGACAGCAACGCCGCCCCCCATGAAAACGTGATCACCCACTTCAACAAATCCGCCAATGGCGACATTGCTTGCGAAAATAGTTTGATTACCAATTTTACAGTCATGGGCTACATGACTATTGTTCATGAAATAACAGTTTGAACCAATCACGGTTGTTCCATTTTCTAGTGTTGCTCTATGGGCGGTGAATCCTTCACGAAAGATATTATTATCCCCAATCGTTAATAAGGAAACGCTGCTAGCATTAAAATTTATATCTTGCGGTAGCCCACCAAGCACAACTTGAGGATGAACAATATTACCTTGTCCCATTTTTACAAAAGGTTGTATAACCGCATGACTGCTAATTGTACAATGATCTCCTATTTCAACATTCGATTTTATAACTGCAAATGCTTCAATTGTAATGTTTTTTCCTAAAATTACATTATCTTCAATAATAGCGGTTGGATGAATGTTTTGTGCCATATTTCTCTTTAATAGTTAATTTTTAATTACAAAATACCGAAAATCTCAAGAAGTTGCAACTAATCAATCTTAATAAATGTTAAATACCCTAAAATAATTAACTATTCATTCTTATGTTATATTTAGACCCTATTAATAACGCATCCTAAAGTTAATCCAGCTAAAAAATAGACAAGAAAAATACTATGGCTACAAAAAATGAAGAATCGAAGGATAAAAGCACACGACATCAATATAACCAATGGGTTGAAGATGAAATAATAGAAGATTACTCACTCCGTTATACTCCAAAATCATTTCGTAAATGGTCTGAACTTTTAATTGCTAACACGGCGCTAGGTAGTATTTCATTTTTAGTATTAGAAGCCATAGGTGCATCTATCGTACTTAGTTATGGCTTTAGTACTGCGTTTTGGGCGATTTTAATTGCGTCTATTATTATTTTTCTGACGGCTATTCCAATTAGCTATTATGCAGCACGTTATAATATTTCTCTTGATTTAATAACTAGAAGTGCGGGTTTTGGCTATTTCGGTTCAACCATAACCTCGCTTATTTATGCGAGTTTTAGTTTTATATTTTTTGCACTTGAAGCCGCGATTATGGCGGAGGTGTTAGAACTCTATTTTGGTTTACCCTTGGTTTGGGGTTATCTTGTCTGTT
>DAOUTG010000037.1 GCA_030626845.1 Methylococcaceae bacterium | reverse complement strand
TTTTTATAAGTATTAAATACATGCGTACTTCACAATTCCCATTAAGCACCGTTAAAGAAAACCCTGCCGATGCAGAAATCGCCAGTCATAAAATAATGATTCGAGCAGGCTTAATTCGTAAACTTGCCTCAGGACTTTACACTTGGTTACCCTTAGGTTTAAGAGTTTTACGCAAGGTTGAAAAAATTACGCGTGAAGAAATGGAAAAAGCAGGCGCTTTAGAACTGTTAATGCCCGCATTACAACCCGCTGAATTATGGCAAGAAACAGGACGTTGGGAGCAGTATGGTCCAGAACTTACGCGATTACAAGATCGTCACCATCGAGATTTTTGTCTAGGACCTACCCATGAAGAAATTATTACTGATTTTGCTCGTCATGAATTAAAAAGTTATAAGCAATTACCTGTTAATTATTACCAGATTCAAACTAAATTCCGTGATGAAATTCGTCCTCGCTTTGGAATTATGCGTTCACGCGAATTTATCATGAAAGATGCCTATTCTTTTCATTTAACGCAAGAATCCTTACAAGAAACCTATGAGATCATGTACCAAGCCTATAGTGCTATTTTTAATCGTTTAGGGTTAAAATTTCGTGCCGTTATCGCGGACTCAGGCTCAATTGGCGGTGCAGTTTCACATGAGTTTCATGTGCTCGCAGATTCTGGCGAAGATGCTATTGTTTTTTCAACAGTGAGTGAATATGCGGCAAATATTGAAAAAGCAGAAGCAATAATGCCAAAAGGTGTTCGTCCTCAAGCGAGTGTTGATAAACAATTAATTGATACGCCTAAGCACCATAGCATTGATGAAGTTAGTCAATTTTTTAACATCCAAACACAACAATGTTTAAAAACATTAATCGTTAAAGCGGAAGGTGAGGGTTTAATTGCCTTATTATTACGTGGAGACCACGAATTAAATACACTCAAGGCTGAAAAAATTGCGGGAGTCTCTTCGCCACTAGAATTTGCCTCTGATGAAGAAATCCTAGATTCTTGCGGCTGTAAACCCGGTTCAATTGGCATTTTTGATTTAGCTATCCCTATGATTGCTGATCGTAGCGTCACTTTAATGGCTGATTTTGTTTGTGGTGCAAATCAGGATGGCAAGCATTATCAAAATGTGAACTGGGAACGTGATATAGCATTACCCGAACAAATTGAAGATTTACGCAGCGTTGTTGCAGGTGATCCAAGTCCTGATAATAAGGGGGAATTAACCCTTGCTCGAGGCATTGAAGTGGGGCATATTTTTCAATTAGGTGATAAATATACTAAAGCCATGAATGCGGCTGTTATTAATGAGACTGGCAAAAACCAAACAATGATTATGGGTTGTTATGGCATTGGAATTTCTCGCATAGTCGCAGCAGCTATTGAGCAAAGTCATGATGAGAAGGGTATTTTATGGTCAAATGCACTCGCTCCTTTTCAAGTCGCGCTTTGCCCTATGAATATGCACAAATCAGTTCGCTTAAAAGAAGCGGCGGAAAAACTTTATCAAAAGTTACTTGATGCAGGGATTGATGTTTTATTTGATGATCGTAAAGTGCGTGCAGGATTTATGTTTTCAGATATGGAACTTATTGGTATCCCTCATCGCTTAGTCTTAGGTGACCGTGGTTTAGATAAAGGAATGGTTGAATATCGTGCTAGAACCGGTTCTGAAAATCAAGATATTCCTTTGGAAGAGATTATAGCTTTTTTAAAAAAAGTATTCGGGTAGTTGCTATAAATACAATTTCATTTGCACAATGCGGATAAACCCGCCCCTACAAAAATAATCCTAATGACTATGGTTGTGAGAATGTTCTTGAAAAGCATTCTCAGTATCAATTTCAGCCGCTTTAACTGAAACGCCAAATTTATAAACCATTAGTCCACCCATATCTGCACCTAATGTGATCAGAATAGATAAAATTGCCGATAAGAATAGATAAAGAAAATTAACCTCACCTTTAATTTTTCCACCTGCTAATAGTCGCCAACTTGATAAAATAAAAGCTAAAGATAGTACGGATAACCCTAATGTTTTATGTCTATCCATAATCGCATGAACATTTTCACCATGTGCTACGGAATCTGCTGCAATAAACCCTGCTATTACTGCAAATAAAGCACTTATTGTTCCTAAATAAAGTAAACCACTCGCAATACCACGCCAGTTTGTCTTTTTAAAAACTGATCCCATAAAATCAACCATAAAAAAACTGATTAAAAGCGCAATAGGAAAATGAACTAATAGCGGGTGAATATTATTCATCGCCGTTATTCCAGGCATAATCAGCGTAAAAATATCCCCCCCTGATTTTCCTGAAAGGGTTTCAAGAAAAGTCAAAAAAACGTCGATGCTTCCCGCAATACCCTCATGTCCTGAATTACCATGTATCTGAAAAAATAAAAAATTATTTACATTCATTAAAACTTAACTTTAAACAAATAAATCACGCCTAAATAAAATGCCCTGTATCAATGAAGATAGAGAGCATTAAGGATTTTTTACTATAATAAAACCTATGAAATAGGCTCTAATAATTTATTGGATAACAGGATGATTTTTACGTGAGTCATCAACGCGTTCACGTAGTTCTTTACCTGGTTTAAAATGAGGAACATATTTAAGTGATAATGCAACCGACCCCCCTGTTTTTGGATTCCGCCCCATACGGGGTGGACGATAATGAAGGGAAAAACTACCAAAGCCTCTGATTTCAATTCGATCCCCATTTGATAGCGATTGACTCATTTGTTCGATAATACATTTAACAACCAGTTCAACATCTTTAATTGCTAAATTCGGTTGCCGTTTAGCAAGTGTTTCAATTAATTCTGATTTTGTCACTTTTGACCCTGTAAAAAATAAAATCAGTCCTCCTCTTTTTTAAAGACGACAGACTGATTTATAAATAACGATTCACTAGATTATAACTAGTTCTTAGACAAAGAATAACTGGAATAATTTCAAAAAATAAAATTAAAATACAAAATATTTTTTGAGTCCCTGTTTTTATTTAATAGCTGATGTTATGCATAAAATGTGAAAAAACTTGTTTTTTCACTCCTTTGCGTAATATCAGTTAATAATTATCTTAAGTTAAGAAATAATTTTTATAAATTAACAAAAAGAACTTTTGAATAAAGTTCTTTTAAATTAGGGTGATTAAATGCTTACTTATCCATCTGCTTGAAAATATCACCTAATGTTGCTGTACCTGGAGGTTGTTTAGCATAATCTTTGATAGCACTTGATTCTACATCAGTATCTTTTGCTTTTATAGATAAAGAAATTGATTTACTTTTCTTATCCACACCGACAAATTTAGCTTCTATTTCATCGCCTTCTTTTAATAAAGTACGCGCATCTTCAACACGATTACGTTGAATTTCAGAAGCACGTAAGTAACCTTCAATATTATCCGCTAAAGTAATTACAGCACCTTTAGCATCAACTTCTTTTACAATACCTTTTATTAAACTACCTTTTTCATTCGCAGCAATATAATTTTGGAAAGGATCTTGTTCTAATTGTTTAACACCTAAAGAGATACGCTCGCGTTCTGGGTCAACGGCAAGAATAACGGTTTCAACTTCATCCCCTTTTTTATAATCACGAATCGCTTCTTCATCATGCTCTTTCCATGAAATATCAGACATATGAACCAAACCGTCAATACCACCATCCAAGCCAATAAAGATACCAAAATCAGTAATAGACTTAATTTTACCGCTAATTTTTTCGCCTTTATTATGCGTTGCTGCAAATTCTTCCCAAGGATTAACTTTACATTGTTTCATCCCTAAAGAAATACGGCGACGTTCTTCGTCAATTTCTAAGATCATGACTTCAACTTCGTCACCTAATTGTACAACCTTCGCTGGATTAACATTTTTATTAGTCCAATCCATCTCAGAAACGTGAACTAACCCTTCAACGCCTTCTTCAATTTCAACAAAACAACCGTAATCTGTTAAGTTATTAACTTTGCCGAATACACGTTGTCCTGCAGGATAACGACGCGCAATATTTTGCCAAGGATCTTCACCCATTTGTTTCATACCTAATGAAACACGGGTTTTTTCTTTATCAAACTTTAAAACTTTAACTTGAACTTCTTGACCAATTTCAACACATTCAGACGGATGACGAACTCTACGCCATGCCATATCTGTAATGTGTAATAAACCGTCAATACCCCCCAAGTCGATAAACGCACCGTAATCTGTTAAGTTTTTAACAATCCCTGCAACGATTGCTCCATCTTTCAGTGTTTTCATTAATTCTTCACGTTCAGCACTGTATTCTTTTTCAACCACAGCACGGCGTGATAAAACAACGTTATTACGTTTTTGGTCAATTTTAATGACTTTGAACTCAAGGTCACGCCCTTCTAAGAAGGTTGTGTCACGAATAGGACGAACATCAACTAATGAACCCGGTAAGAAAGCGCGTAATGCACCCACTGCCACTGTGAAACCTCCACGAACTTTACCATTAATACGTCCTGTAATGGTTTCTTCATCTTCAAAAGCTTTTTCCAATTCGCCCCAAGCTTTATTTTTCTTCGCTTTATCACGAGAAAGTAACGTTGAACCTAAGCCATCTTCAAATAAGTCTAAGGCAACTTCAACTTCATCACCAATTTCAACTTCTAAGTCACCATCAGGATTTAAAAACTGCCATTTAGGAATCACACCCTCAGATTTTGCCTGCGTACTTACGATGACATATTCATTTTCGATGTCGAGGACAGTCCCCATTAACATTGCCCCTGGACGCATTTCCGTCTGGGCTAAACTTTCTTCAAATAATTCAGCAAAGCTTTCGCTCATTGTCTTCATTCCTATGCTTGCTAATACTCAAACAAGCTATTTTTTCTATATAGTTAATAAAAAGTTGTCGTTAAACAACCATGAAATCCATTAATGGATAAAATTTAGTATTTTTTCTATGACTTGCGTAATAGACAAGTCAGAAGAATCAAGATATAAAGCATTTTTAGCAACAATTAAAGGGGCAGTTACCCGTTCTGTGTCGCGTTTATCTCGTGCTTGTATCTCTTGTATTATCTGACTAAGGTTAGCATCTATTCCTTTTTCAATCAACTGTTTATAACGTCTTCTTGCTCTTATTTTTACACTAGCTGTTAAATAAACTTTATGGTTTGCGGTTATAAAAACTACTGTCCCCATATCTCGACCATCAGCCACTAATCCTGGTAGCTGTTGAAAATCTTTTTGTTTCTGTAATAAGACGGCTCTAACTTCTGGAATAACCGCAATCGCTGAGGCAATACCAGCGGTTTTTTCAGTGGCTAACTTAGCGGTAATATCTAGACCATTAAGGGCTACTTTCAGTTCATCAGTACAGTCAAACGCTAATTTAATTGTTTGTGCAACCTTAATTACTGTTTTTATATTTTTTGGGTCAACATTTTGTTGTAAGCAAGCAATTCCTAATGCACGATAAATTGAACCACTATCTAAATAATGCCATCCTAATCGTTTGGCAATTGCACGACTTACTGTACCTTTGCCAGCACCACTAGGACCATCTATCGTTAAAACGGGGATCATTCTTCTATGCTCTGTAATTGTAAGCCTAAGGAGGTTGCTAATTTACGAAACTCAGGAAAAGAAGTATTAACATTGACACAATCTTGAATTTTAATCGGCGCAGAGGCTCTTAATCCTGCAATAGAAAAGGCCATAGCAATTCGATGATCACCATGAGAGACCACTTCCCCCCCCTTTATTTTTCCCCCATTAATTATCATGCCATCAACAGTTACCTGAACATCAACACCGAGTGTTTCTAAACCTTCTGCCATGACTTGAATACGATCACATTCTTTAACACGTAATTCTTCTGCACCTGTTAATATTGTTTGCCCTGTCGCACAAGCTGCGGCAATAAATAAGACAGGAAATTCATCAATCGCAAGAGGAACTAATGCTTCTGGAATGGTAATACCTTTCAATGCAGCGGTCATCACCCGTAAATCTGCAACAGGTTCGCCCCCAACTTCTCGATGATTTAGAATGCTAATATTTGCGCCCATTAATTGCAAAATATTAATGATCCCCGTGCGTGTTGGGTTCATTCCTACATGGCACAAAGTGACATCAGAATTTTTTGCAATAGATGCACCGACTAAAAAGAAAGCTGCCGAAGAAATGTCACTAGGAACATCTATATTTGTGGCCGTTAATTTTCCTTCGCTATTAACCATTGCTTGGCACCCTTCACGCTTAACAGGATAACCAAAACCATTGAGCATTCTTTCTGTATGATCGCGCGTAGGAGCAGGTTCTGTTACTTTAGTTTCACCTGCGGCATACATTCCAGCTAATAACAAACAAGATTTAACTTGCGCACTCGCCATGGGCAGTGTGTAGTCTATGCCTTGTAAATTTTTTGTCCCTTTGATATGAAGGGGTGCAGAGCCATCTTCTTGCGTTTTAATATTTGCACCCATTAATGCTAAAGGCTCAGTAACACGACGCATTGGGCGAGATGACAAAGACTCATCCCCTGTTAAGATACAATCAAAATTTTGCCCTACTAATAAGCCACTTAATAAACGCATTGATGTGCCTGAGTTTCCTAAATCCAAAGGATTTTTAGGGGCTTTTAATCCGTGCTTACCCACGCCTTGAATCGTGACTTCTCCTTCAACAGGGTCTGTGATTTCAACCCCCATTGCTCTAAATGCCTTTAACGTAGACATTGCATCTTCAGCATTTAAAAAACCTTTAACATGGGTAACCCCTTCTGCTAAAGAACCTAGCATAATTGAACGGTGTGACATAGATTTATCACCAGGCACTCTGATTTCACCATTAAGAGAATGTCCAGGCTGTATTATAAATGTAATCAATTTTGACATATTAAGTTTTATTTAAAAGAACAAAGAAAATTATTGTAGCATTTTCTATTTTAATTTATAGGTCAATTTCCAAACCATCATAAGCGACTTCAATACCATTATCATTCAAAATTTTACGCTCTTTTGAGTTATCATCTAAAATAGGATTAGTATTATTGATATGAATTAAAATTTTACGGGGTTTTTCAATACTATTGAGTACCTCAATCATCCCATTTTCACCTGATTGCGGTAAATGTCCTATTTCACGCGCTCGTTTTGGACTAATATTTTGCGTACACATTTCATCATCCGTCCAAAATGTCCCATCAACCATAATGCAATCCACTTCTTGCATTGCCGCCATCACATGAGGTTCAATTTCACCTAAACCAGGTGAGTAAAAAACTTTTTTTCCCGTTGATATTTGCTCAATAATAACCCCAATATTATCACCTTCATGCGGATCATGGCGATGAGGTGAATAGGGAGGGGCTTTACTTTTTAAAGCTTGAGTATAAAAGCGTAAATCATCAATCAAAGGCACAGTAAACCCACATCCATCAATGGGTACAGGGTGATGATTAACGGTACAATAATCGCCTAACATTTTAAATAATGGAAAGCCTGTGGTTAAATCATCCTTCACCATTTCAGTACAATAAACATCAAGTGGTTTACCTTCACGTAACATCAACATGCCCGTTGTATGGTCAATTTGACTATCAATCAACATAATAGCCTTAATTCCCGTATCACGTACCCCTTCTTTAGGTTGAATTGCAGGAAAAGCTTCTAATTGCGTCAAAATGTCAGGTGAGGTGTTAAAAAGTAACCAATTACGGTTATCCGTGCTAACCGCAATAGACGATTGTGTACGAGCAACCCCTTGCATTTCTTTATGACGTAATCGATGACAGTTATGACAATTACAATTCCATTGAGGAAACCCGCCCCCTGCACCTGAACCTAAAACGTGTATTTTCATAATTCAATCTATTGTTATAAAATAAAAGCTAAAATCATACGGTATTCATGACTGACAAGCAAAAAGATTCATCTTAAAGTTCTAATAATTGCCTAGTTTCTACCTGAGATATTCGGGTTCTAAATAATTATTTAAAAGCAAAACCAACACAGGGGATAATACGACACATAACAAAAATGCCAAATACCTAAAAAATAGCTTATCTACAAAAAAAGGGGCTAAAAAGCCCCTTTTCATCTCTAAATCATTAACTGCTTAACGATTATAAATATACATAGTTACTTCAAAACCAAAACGTAAGTCAGTATAAGTTGGTGTTTCCCATTTCATTACAAGTTCTCCAAAATATTTATAAATATGCTAGCTTGACCAAGTTAAGCTATAAGCGATTATAAGGTGATAGCCCTTATTAAGCAACTGTTGATAGCTTTTGAAAAAATGAAAACCAGTTTTAAAATTAAGGTTTAATTGGTATTTATCTATAAATATCTAATCAATAGGAGGTATTCAGTTGGCTAATTTTAGGCCAATTATTTGTCAAATGCTATGGTATTAATTATACTGTCATTAAGACTTCTAAAGCGATAACTAACAACAATAAAATAAACGAGGAAAGAATATGGGTGAAATAATTTGGATAACTTTTATAATGTGGATAGTTGCCTGTGTTGCATTTGCACCATTAGCTTACTTCATCTACATATATAGCATGAAAGAAGGCGAGCCTTTTGGAAATATTGAGCCTCACAGCGACAGCGAATCTCCTTTATTAAAAGTGATTAATAATTTAGTTAGTAAATTTAAAAAGTAACTATTTTTTATCTCTAGATACTAGAGACGCAAGACATTGCGTCTCTACAATGATTAAAATGAATTATAAACTAAATGAATGCCGACTAAGGTTAATAAAAAAATAAAAGCCTCCTTTAAAAGGCGTTCATTTATTTTTTTGGTAATTCTTGGCCCTATTTGTCCACCAATCAATACCCCAGGAATCGCCCATGCAACTATGGCATAATTTGGATTACCTCCCATAATTAAGTGAATTGCCGCACCAACAAAACTAACACACAAAGCTAAAAAGAGACACGTCCCTATCGCACTGCTCATACTTAATGATAATTTACTCCGCATAACAGGAATGAGCCACTCACTTAAACTTACACTTAACATCCCACTAGCAATCGAGGCAGGAAGAGTAATCCAAGCATGACGATAGGCAAGTTTTATATCTACTTTAGTGCAACCCAAATCATTATACTTTTGCTCTGACGAAACAAATAGAAATGCAGTCGTCATAACTAATAACCCTAAAATAAGTTCCATTTTATCTGACTCTAAGAAATTCGCAAGATACGCACCTGCCATAATACCAGGAAAGGCGATAAACAAAATTAAGCGAGCTAATCTAAAATCAACCCGCTGTTGTTTAATACAAGTAAAACTTGCAGACCCCATGCCTGCAGTTTGAATAAATAACGAGGTTACTACGGCAATTTCAGGCGAAAGTTTCAGTACAATTAAAAAGAAAGGCATGAGTAAAATACCTCCACCAAGACCTACTGAAGAAGCAGCGGTTGAAATTACGATTGCAACAGGAAAAACATACCAAAACTCAATCATTTTGATTCTCTCTCATCTTCTGCTCTTAACTGAAACTCTTCCATAAAGAACTTTAGCATCTCAAAATCATCCTGTAATTGTTCTAACTCACTAAGGATATCTGCTGTTTCTTTAATATGACTGACCTCTTTGATGAGTAATTCTCGAGTATGGGTAATACACAGTTCCCCTGTTTCACTCATATTCTTTGCTATCATAGTGACTTCTTCTAAATTAGTTGACATTTCATTGATAACGCCCCCTAATTGCGATAGCTCATTACCTGAATCTATGTGAATTGTGCGGGTTAAATCACCGTTTGAGATTTCTTTTGAAATATCAATCATATGCTGTAAAGGTCCTGTAATATTTTTTATCAGCATGGTCAAAACAATAATAGTCACATACATAATAATTCCAATCATTAAGATAGCTTTATTACGCAGTCCTTCCATGGGTTCAAAAACTTGGGTTTTATTTAGTTCATTCACTGAAAATTTTTCAAAGTTTTTTAACAAAAGATCTTTTAATTCGATACTTTGTACATCAAAAACAAATTCAACGGTCACTAATAATGCAGCACAAACAATGAGCATAAAATACATTATCATGGTTCGTTGTAAATTATTTTTATTTTTTTCTTTCATTCGCAATGACCTAAAAAGTTTACGCGAGCTTTTTACCTTAAAATTGACAATAATTTACTTAAAGTCAAACATGTATATAAGTTGAGTGGCTTTACCAGCTAATAATATTTTTTAAGCCTGTAATATATAGCTTAAAATATCTACGACTTGTTGCGGTGTTTCTACTACCGCAAGTGCTACCGCGTCAATTTCTTTTAATGGGTGTGTTAATTCAGGGGAATGCAAAGTAATCACAGGAATGCCTTTAGCAGCGGCTAAACCTGCATCAAATGCTGCATTCCATTGCCTATATTTATCACCAAAGCGTATAACAACTAAATCAGCTTGATTAATATAATGATGGGTTCGCAAAGCATTTATTTTTGCAGCTTTATGATCTTTCCAAAAAGCCGAATCTTCTTCACCTAAAATTTTAACACCAATATTATCACTCAATTCATGATGTATAATGGGGGTTAATATTTTAATATTTAGTTTTCTTTTTGTAATCCCCTCTTTAATCTGTTCC
Organism: Methylococcaceae bacterium; assembly: GCA_030626845.1. Lineage (GTDB taxonomy): Bacteria > Pseudomonadota > Gammaproteobacteria > Methylococcales > Methylomonadaceae > WTBX01. The sequence continues at coordinate 14,872 of DAOUTG010000037.1, read as the reverse complement.
CGCCAATCACTGTGAATTTCACCTGATAAATAAATTTTATACGCCATAATTAAAGTGTTTTGCTATGTTTTTAAACTAATACGAGTAAAATATAGGCTATTGTAACTAAATAGTGAAGTTAAAATGTCAGAGAACCATATTTATAAAGTCATTTTTTTTAACCGTGATGAAATCTACGAAGTTTATGCAAAAAACGTCTATGAAGGCGATATGTACGGCTTTATCGTCATCGAAGATTTTATTTTTGGTGAAAAAAGCAGTGTACTAATAGACCCTAGTGAAGAAAAACTAAGGAATGAATTTGAAGGCGTTAACCGTACATTCATTCCTATTCATGAAATTATCCGTATTGATCAAGTCAAAAAGCGGGGTGTTTCAAAAATTTCTTCTAGCTCAAAAAAAAATAGCAATAATGTTTCAACACTCTACAGTAGCCCTGATAAAAAGTAAGACTATTTGACTATCCGTAGCTGTGGTCGTTTGTTGGTTGGTTTTTTATTTTCCGAAAAAGCATCATTTTCTGCCTCTTCATTAGGATCAAAAACCATCCCTTGACCATTTTCTTGTGCATAAACGGCTAAAATAGCATTCACTGGCGCAATAACATGCATCGGTTTTCCTGAAAAACGGGCATTAAATTCTACCTCATCATCACCAAGCAATAAGTTTTGGACAGCAGCAGGACGAACATTTAATACAATTTGATTATTTTCAATAAATGCCTCTGGCAAAACAGCATCAGGATGCTCTGCGTTCACTAGTAAATAAGGCGTCATATCATTATCTACAATCCATTCGTAAAGAGAGCGAATTAAATAAGGTTTTAACGATGTCATTTAGGCGCCCTTGCCATATCTTTTTCTTCAGGACTTAAGCTTTCTTGAAAAGCTTCTCTTGCAAATACACGATTAGCATATTGACTAATACTACTACTTAATAAACCTAAATCAATCCCAAGACTGGGTAATCGCCATAATAAGGGGGCTAACGCACAATCGACTAATGAATACTCATCATTCATAAAATAAGGTTTAGCGGCAAACACAGGTGCTGCGGAGCTAAGACTTTCTTTTAATCTTTTCTTAGCGCGTGCTGACTTTTTTTCACCAGAATTTAACATTTCATCTAATAAATGATACCAGTCTTGATCAATGCGCTTAATTAACATTCTAGCTGTTGCTCGTGAGACAGGATCCATTTGATGCAAAGGTGGATGAGGAAAGCGTTCATCTAAATATTCCATAATAATACGCGAATCATATAAAACTAAATCGCGTTCAATCAGGGTAGGAGAGACCCCCGTAGAATTAAGCTTTAATAATTCTGTGGGTGGTTTATTAGGATCATAATATTCAATATCAGCCACGACGCCTTTTTCATGAATAACTAAGCGAGTACAATGACTCATTGCACAGGTAGGAGAAGAAAAAACTGTCATAATAGCCTTACGAGGATTAATATTTGCCACGAGAACAACAACCTTTAAAATAACTTATAGCGGTAAAATTTCTTATTATACCACAGAATTTTTTTAATATTTTTTAGCCTAATAAATTATCAAGTAACATCATCATAATAAACCCACCCATTAATGCAAAAGTAGCACAACGAGAACGCCCCTTAGAATGTGTTTCCGGGATAATTTCCTCGCTAATTACAAAGAGCATAGCTCCAGCTGCAAATCCCATTGCAATGGGTAAAATAGGGGTGAAAACCGTAACCATCGTAATACCGAGCAACCCCCCTATCGGTTCAACTAACCCTGTAAGAGTCGCAATACCAACGGCTTTCCATCGATTATAACCTAAACCAACTAAAGGCAGTGCAACGGCTAAACCCTCTGGGATATTTTGTAAAGCAATCGCAATAAATAAGGCTAAACCATTATTTAAATTACCTGAACCAAAACTAACGCCTACCGCCAGTCCTTCTGGAAAATTGTGAATCGTAATCGCAATAATAAATAAGCTGATTTTTTGTAATGAATCTAAATGTTCCTTGTTTTCAGACTCAATATGTAAATGAGGTAATTTTTTATCCGCAAAATGTAAAAATAAAGCTCCAATTAACATGCCGACGGAAACAATCCATAGTCCTTTACCTGGCCAAATGATGTTACCAAAATCCATACCAGGAATGATGAGTGAAAAGGCAGTTGCAGCAAGCATGACTCCAGCGGCTGCGCCCAATAAACTATTAAAGATCCGATTGGAAATATTTTTTAAAAACAGGGCAGGCAATGCACCTACGCCTGTTGCAAGTCCTGCTAAGATACTGGCTAAAAAACCAATAACAACCATTTTTCCAAAAAATAAATATAACAGCCCAAAAACAATAAATTGGGAAACTAAGAAAATTCCCCCCCATACAACCCAACGTTGTTGTTTTGGCAACGCCATAATTTTTTTATATTGAGGATACTCTTGTATAGTGACTAACTGAGTTTCAAAAAAGGTTTGTAGCGTTTGTATTGTTGTCATAATGATTAACCTTTAAGTTAAAACTAAAAAGTCTTTCATTATAACTAAACCTTAATAAGTTAGGGGAACTAATAGAAAAAAGGGGTGGAAACACGATGATCTCGCATCTCAATGACCGCTAGAGACGTGACGCATCACGTCTCTACAAGGACTTATGACAATTAAAAAGATAAAATTTACTTGCTTATATTATTGTTGGTAACGATAACCAAAACCCCCTTTAACAGTTTTCTTTTTAGCGATAGCATCACTTGAAGAAAGAATACCATCTCTATTTTTATCAAGTTTTTCAAATTGTGCTTCTTTAAAAGCCTCAAGTTCCTCAGGCTCTACTAAACTATCCCCATCAGCATCCATTTTTTTAATCAGTGCGACTGATTCGTTATTAATACTTTCTAGCTCACTCGTCACTGTTTTATTAATATTAGTTTCAGAAACACCATGTTTTCTTAGTTCTTTAACTGTTTCTTCTAATCCTTCTTCCAGTTCTATAGCAATTTCATTACTCGTGATATAACCATCTTGGTTTTGGTCATAAGAACTTTTATCTTCAGTAAATTCTCTAATATTTACTTCCTCGTTACAATCATCATCTTGCGAACTGATTATCTTTTGGAGTTTATCTTTTGAATAGGATTCTGCATGGACAACATTAGACGATGCAATAATAATGGCACTGGCAATTAAGGGGGTAATCAATGATTTCATTTTTTTTCCTTTCATGTAATGGATATAATATTAGTCACAAACAATATTTTCACTATATAAGTTTAGCAAAAAAAATCTTTAAATAATATATTTTTAGGTTTGATGTAGTCTCTATATTCAAAATTAAGTATTCCTTGTAAGAATCTTTATTTTAGTTTTAACTTAATTAAATGCAAACGTCTGCTATCTGCCCGTAAAACCTCAAAACGAAATTTATCTACTTCTAATTTTTCTCCTTTTTTAGGAAAATACTCAAGTCTATGGACAATAAATCCGCCAATAGTATCAAATTCATCATCTTGTAAATTGGCTGAAAAATAGTCATTAAAATCATCAATCGGGGTCAGACCTTTTAATACATATTCATCTTTATTACGTTGCAAAATAAAGTCGGTATTATCTTCAACATCATGTTCATCTTCAATTTCCCCCACAATTTGTTCTAGTACATCTTCAATAGTTACAAGCCCTGCTGCAGTACCGTATTCATCCACCACAATTGCCATATGATTACGCTCTGTACGAAATTCTCTCAGTAATACATTAAGTCGTTTACTTTCTGGAACAACGCTTGCTGGGCGCATAATATTTTCAACAGTCAGTTGTTTGTTATCAAGAATATGAGCAAGCAAATCCTTCGCCATCAGTATTCCAATCACTTGACTACGATCATCCTCAATCACAGGAAAACGTGAATGTGATGACTCTATAACCAGTGGATAAATGGTTTCTAAATTTATGTTTTTAGGGACAACAACCATTTGTATGCGTGGAATCATAATATCTCGTACCCGCATTTCTGCCACTTGTAATACCCCTTCCATCATAGATAACCCTTCGGCATCTAAAAGATGCTTTTCACGCGCATCTTTTAATATCTCCAAAAGTTCATCTTGATCTTGAATATCGCCGCCTAAAAGTTGACCTATTTTACTAATCCAACTTTTTCTTGACGCTTGGTTCCTTGGAGGTTTATCATCATTCATGAGGCATTTGTTCCTGATAAGGATTACGAATAGAAATTTTTTTTAATAGCATTATTTCTTTGGATTCCATTATTTGAGCTTCGGCATCACTTAGATGGTCATAACCGCATAAATGTAAAACCCCGTGAATAATGATATGCGCCCAGTGATGAAATAAAGGTTTTTGTTGTTGTTCTGCCTGTTGTTCGATAATAGGCGCGCAAATGACTAAATCACCTAATAATGAGGAGCTAATCATTTCTGGCACTTCAAAAGGAAAACTTAAAATATTAGTTGCTCCCCGCTTATGGCGATAACGTTGATTAAGCACTGCGCTTTCAGAACAATCAACAATGCGAACAACCAGTTCATTATTATCTTTTAACACGGTATCAACCCATGTTTGAAATTGTTTTTCACTCGGAAGTTTTTTTGAAGTTGATGCAATTTGAATTTCAATCTGGTTCATTCGAGCCTATGGGTGTTTTTGTTCGTAAGCTTCATAAGCGGCAACAATACGTTGCACCAGTGGATGTCTAACGACATCACGGACATTAAATGCGGTAAAACTAATTCCTTCAACCTCATGAAGAACTTTTAAAATATGCTTTAACCCCGATATTTTTTCATTCGGTAGATCTATCTGAGTAATGTCCCCAGTAATCACAGCGGTTGATCCAAAACCAACCCGTGTTAAAAACATTTTAATTTGTTCGGTCGTGGTATTTTGTGCCTCATCTAAAATAATAAAAGAATCATTCAACGTTCGACCTCGCATAAAGGCTAATGGTGCAACTTCAATAACTTTACGCTCTATTAATTTTTCCACGCGTTCAAAGCCTAACATTTCATACAGAGCATCGTATAAAGGGCGTAAATAAGGGTCAACTTTTTGTGCAAGATCACCTGGTAAAAAACCCAGCTTTTCCCCTGCCTCAACCGCAGGGCGAACTAAAATAATACGCCTAACTTGTTCTGTTTGTAAGGCTTCTACAGCACAAGCGACCGCAAGATAGGTTTTTCCTGTTCCAGCAGGACCTATCCCAAAATTAACATCATGTGTTTGAATCTTTTTTAAATAATCTTGTTGATTCCCCCCACGCCCTCTTATCATGCCACATTTGGTTTTAATCGCAACATCAGTGGGTTTAGTCTCCTCTTCAGACGTATTTAAAAGTTGATCAATGCTTGAATCTTGCATCGCTAAATGCACATGTTCAGGCGTTATTAATTCATGCTCAGTTGTTGCGAAGAGTTTTTTTATAACTGCACAGGCTGCTTTAACGTCAGTTTTAATGCCTGTTACTTGAAATTGATTACCCCGATTAGATATTTCGACATTCAATCGTTGTTCAATTTGTCTAAGGTGTTGGTCACATTCACCACAAAAATCAGATAATCTGAAATTATCGCTAGGTTCTAATTGAAGTGATTGAGATATTTTAGCGTTTTCCACGGTTTTTAATTTGCCTATTTAATTTTATTTAATGAAGACTCGACTAAACGGCCTCGTAAAGAATTAGGAAGTGCCTCGGTAATTAATAGGTCAACAAACTGTCCTTTTAGTCGTGGATGTCCGGTAAAATTGACCACGCGATTATTTTCTGTCCGCGCTGTCATTTGCAATGGATTCTTTTTAGATTCACCTTCAACTAATACCGTTTGCGTACTATTAACCATTGACTGAGAAATAGCCTGAGTCATTTCATTAAGTCGTTTTTGTAAACGTTTTAAGCGTTGTTTTTTTATCTCCATCGACACATCATCACTAAATTCTGCCGCAGGCGTTCCAGGTCTTGCACTATAGATAAAGCTATAAGAAAAATCAAAACCTATTTCTTCGATAAGACTCATTGTCTCTTCAAATTGTTCATCTGTTTCTCCTGGAAAACCAATAATAAAATCAGAAGACAAGCTAATACCTGGGCGAACGGCTTTAAGTTTATTTAATTTTTCAATATATTGTTCACGGCTATAATCGCGTTTCATCGCGGCTAAAATGGCATTACTTCCACTTTGAACAGGGAGGTGTAAATGATTAACTAATTGGGGGATTTGGGCGAAAGCATCAATAAGATCATCACTAAATTCAATTGGATGTGAAGTGGTAAAACGAATACGATCTATGCCTTCAATGGCGGCAACATAATAAAGTAATAAAGCAAAATCAGCAATATCCCCCTCATCCATTTCACCCCGATAAGCATTAACATTTTGTCCTAATAAATTAACTTCTCTAACGCCTTGTTTTGCTAAAGCAGTAATTTCATTTAAAACATCAATTAAAGGACGACTTATTTCTTCACCACGTGTATAAGGGACAACACAATAAGTACAATATTTACTACAGCCTTCCATAACCGAAACAAAAGCTTTTACCCCTTCTGCACGCGGTTCTGGTAAAGCATCAAATTTTTCAATTTCAGGAAAAGAGATGTCAATAACTTTAGTTTTATTTTTTTGTGCTTGGTCTAATAAATCAGGTAAGCGATGCAGCGTTTGAGGACCAAAGACAATGTCAACATAAGGGGCGCGTTTTTGAATGGCCGCTCCTTCTTGACTAGCGACACATCCTCCTACGCCTATAATTAGTTTGGGATTTTTTAGTTTAAGTTTACGCCAACGACCAATAGCAGAAAAAACTTTTTCTTGCGCTTTTTCGCGTATTGAGCAAGTATTTAAAAGTAAAACATCCGCATTTTCAGGAGTCATAACGACTTCCATTCCATGTGATGCTTGGAGTACATCCCGCATTTTATCAGAATCGTACTCATTCATCTGGCAGCCATTTGTTTGGATATAAAGTTTTTGTGTCATGTTTTGTTAAGACGTTTAATTATCAAGTGTTGACAGTGAATAATACCAATAAAAATATCTATTTAAACTCAAGTTTAAAAGCGCGTGATTATAACCTGAAAATTAGCAAACAGTTAATTTTAGCTAAGGGACAAACACGAATCAAGTCATGAAACTTAAAATTTAAGATAAGACATCTTATTAATTGGTATCAAAGTTATTTCATGCACGTTCCTAAGGTTTATTTTACAAATAACATTATTTAATAAGCGACGTGAAAAAATAAGCTTTTTCACGCCTTAAAAATGCTTAATTTCTCAGCGTCGGATGCACCGTAATACTACCCCGCCCATCTTCGGTGATCTCATCATCACTGATCTTAAAATTACCTAACTTCATCGTCATAAAACGACTAAAGTATTTTTCTAAATCTTTTTCGACAGATTTATCATAATCAGGCTTCACAACATGGGTTGTTCCCCACGTGACCTTCACCACTTCACCATCTTTAACCACACACTCGCCCTCTTTAAATACATAATCAGGCTTACTGAACATTTTTTCACGATCCGCATTTTCGGTATAAACGGTAATATCTGCAAAATCATCAACACCTAACGCCCCCCGTCCAACTAACCCCGTAATCTTTGCCGCCCCTGCGCGGGTTAATATCGCAATTTCCGATAGCGTATATTCACGATCAATCGAAGCCAAGGTAGTCATTTTTTGCGCTTCAGGGTGAATCGTTGACAACCTATCGTTACGAAAACTTTTATCCATTAATAAACGAATTAAATGTGGGTAAGACGTAAAGGGCGCGCCATTAGGATGATCGGTGGTTAAAAAGATACGCCAAGGATCATCAACTAATAAAAAGATTTCTAAACCAATCGCCCATTGTAAGGCGTTGACAAAGTTTTGATCTCTATATTTAAAGGGGACTAAGCCACAGCCTGCATCACACTCAATATCCATACAGACCCATTTATTGGGGCTGGCAATCTTATGATTCGCATACTGTTGCTGTGCATCGCCTGAAGCGGTAATGGTTTGCCCGAACATGATTTGTCCAACATCAAGCGAGATATTTTTATTTTTATTGGTCGCCTCTGCAATTTGAGCCGCACCTGATGAAAATTTAAAATCGCCTTCTGTCCCGTAACTATGAAACTGCACATGGGTTAAGTGCATCGGTAAACCTTCAACCCCTGCGATGGAATTTAAGGTGGTTTCAATATTCCCAGGAACGCCTAAATTACTCCCATGAACATGTAAGGGATGTTGCACGCCGAGTTCTTTCACCGCCGTGGCTAACGATTTTAATATCTCACGCGGGGTGACATTGTAATGACTATTATTTTCATCTAAATCTAATTTACGTTGATTAAATTTAAACGCATTAATTCCGCCCGCGTTCACGACTTTAATCCCCACCCCTTTTGCCGCATGCAGCGTCCATGCCACATAATCATTAATCGCTTGTTGATCTTTTTTTGCAGTCATCATACGGAGTAAATAATCATCACTCCCGAGCATCACATAGCCGCCTTTATCTAAAATGGGAATATCGCCCATTTCCATATGTGCTTGACGAGCATTAATGGGTAAAACAGCGGGTTCAAATCCTGCGGTATAGCCCATTTCTGCATAACGATAGCCTGTGGTAAACGAGCTAGGCATGGCATGACCTGTACCCGCCCGTTTAATTTCCGTATGGACTTCGGCATCTAGTCGGTGGTTCTCAGGCATTAACATCCGTGCAATATTGCCTTTACCACCACCAATGTGGGTGTGTAAATCAATTGCTCCTGCCATCACCACTTTGCCTTTTAGATCATATTCTTTATCTATTTTGGCATTTTGAGGGGGTTTAATAATTTTTCCATTTTGGATATAAATATCCGCTATTTGTCCATCAATATTATTGCTAGGATCATAAATGCGTCCCCCTGTTAATTTTGTCAACATAATCGTATCCTACAAAGCCTGTTCAATGGCATTAAGTACCTCGGCGGTACTGGGTAAACCAGAATTTCTTAATTTTTTCAAACGAATAGCAACCACATTATCCATTCGATACGCATGTCCTGTGTGGTCGATTCCTGGTGTTCCAATCGGTATAAAAACATCGGGTTCTTGATTAAAGGTCATTCCTGATCGCGCAACGACAATGGTCGGAATGTCCGTTTTAGGTGGCGTTGCCTCGGTATTAAACGCATGAACCCAAAGCAGTGCATCGGCTTCACCTTCATCTAATAAGCGTTGACTATCATAAAGGTAAGGATCATATTCAGGAAAACCACGCGAAAAGTGCATTCTGGCAGGATACCCTGTTTGCCAACCACAAACTTGATTAGCCGTTTGATCGCCTTCTTTTCCTCCTAAGGGTAAACCTGCACAGCGAACCCCTGAGGCATTCACGTCTTTGATCATTTCACAAAGCATTTGTACGGTTAATTCTGCCTGTGAAAAGTCTAAACTTCCTGCCGCCCATGTGACAACGCTATAGGTTGCATTTTTTAATTTATCAGCTAGTTTTTGTAAGTCAGAAATAGCAATCCCTGCGACAGTATCAGTAGCAATAATATTATTTTTAATTAAGGCTCTTAAAACCGCGACCACCTCAGGTAAATCAGCACTATCACAGCTTAATGTTTGTGCTACTGTTCCATTCGGTGAGGTTGATGTCTTACCTTTAGGGGCTTGACCGATATAAATAATTTCACGTTGTGCAGTATCCTCTAAAAACATAGATTCTTGATTCCAACAATAACGCTCAAAAAAGCGGGGGGCAAAGGCTTCAGGATCACAGCCGATGATAACCAATAAGTCACAACGATTTTTTACTTCGGCGAGTGTTGTATTCATCCAACCACTATCTTGTAGGGCTAAAAAATTATTTTTCGCGCCTTTAAAATTAATATTATCAACGACCGCACTATTTTTATCCGCTAATGCCATTAAGGCACGCATTCCGTTAACATCGGTTGCACAGCCCCCTATCACAGATTGCTTAGTTTCCCTTAATAAACCAGCGGCTTTGGCGACAGCTTGCTCTAAACTGACTTCTTGGCCATTAATTCTAGAGCTTTTATCCGTAATGACTTGTTCAAAACGAGGTGTGTTGATATTACAACCATTTTTGATGACTTTAAGCGATTCGCCGTCAACCTGAATCGTCAGATCGTCCGTCCCAATACCGCAAAAAGGACTTGGCACTTCCGTTATTTCATTCACGCGCATCCCCTTAAAAATATTATTAAATGCGTAATTTAGATAGTCTATGTAACCTTGTATTGTAACCTTTTTTACAACTAACAAACAGCTTATCCTGCTTCATATTTCAACTATTTTTAAATGAAGATCATTAGCTTAAATTACAGTTTTAACTGATCTAAATAAGAGCAACTTAAATAGTAAAAATAAGCTATTAATTTTTTAAAGAAGTAAGCGTTCAAGCAGGTGAATTCTAAATACCAACTAAATTACTCTGTATTTTCAAATATTTAGTCATTCTATAAAGTATGAAAACAAAAAGATTTTTAGCTCACTAAGGCGTAAAATCAAGGAATATTTTTTAAACAATCATTGACAGGAGAGTAGAGTGGCAGATATAGATAAGTGGGATGTTGAGGATTCCGATTTTTGGGAGTCCACAGGCAAAAAAATTGCAAATCGTAACTTGTGGATTTCAATCCCCAGTTTATTAAGCGGTTTTGCGGTTTGGTTATATTGGGGAATTATTACCGTTCAAATGTTGAACTTAGGGTTTCCTTATGAAAAATCAGAGTTGTTTTCATTAATGGCCATTGCAGGATTAACGGGGGCAACCCTTAGAATACCGAGTAGTTTTTTTATTCGTCTTTGTGGGGGACGTAATACAATCTTTTTTACCACCACATTATTAATGATTCCAGCCTTTGGGGTCGGCATCGCATTACAAGATAAAAACACCCCTTTTTGGGTGTTTCAACTATTAGCCTTATTATCAGGCTTTGGTGGCGGGAATTTTGCCTCATCAATGTCAAATATTAGTTTCTTTTTTCCAAAAAAAATACAAGGGTTAGCTTTAGGGCTTAATGCAGGGTTAGGTAATTTTGGGGTAACCACCATGCAAATGTTGATTCCCTTATCAATGACCTTGGGTTTATTTGGTTCAATGGGGGGAGAGTCAATGATCTTGCAATCCACTTCTGGAACATTGATTGGAAAAATACCCGCTGGCACTGAAACTTATATTCAGAACGCAGGGTTTATTTGGTTAATCTTACTCATTCCTTTGGCTTTTTTAGGCTGGTTTGGGATGAATAATATTCGAACTGAAAATGTTTCACCCACGGTACGAAGTCCCATTACTTGTTTTGGGATGATTACAGGCATGTTTTTAATTGCTTTTGGTAGTGCTATTTTTGGTTTATGGTTAATGTTACCTGAATCTGTTAATGGCTCAGGGTTTAAAGTCCCTAAAGAAATTGTTCTATTTATTGTCATCATGTTAACTGTTTCTTTACTTAAAATTATTCCAGGTCAGATTGGGGATAGTTTACAACGTCAATATCAGATCTTTGATAATAAACATACGTGGGTAATGAGTATTATATATACCATGACCTTTGGTTCTTTTATCGGTTTTGCCGCTTGCTTCCCCTTAGCAATCAAAGTTATTTTTGGTTATCAACATTTAATGATTGATGGGGTGATGAATCATGATACGGCCAACGCAAATGGACCGAGTGCCTTAATGTATGCGTGGATGGGACCTTTTATTGGCGCGTTAATTCGTCCAGTCGGAGGTATGATTGCTGATAAGTTTGGGGGCGCGTGGGTCACGCATATTTGTGCAGGTATTATGGTTTTAAGTGCAGGGGGAGTGGCTTATTACATGAAAGCCGCTTATAATTCTGCAAGCCCAGAAGAGTTTTTTGTTCCATTTTTTGTTTTATTTTTAATTTTATTTGCAGCAACAGGCATTGGTAATGGGTCAACGTTTAGAACCATCGCAATGGTATTTCCAAAAGAACAAGTAGGGCCTGTATTAGGCTGGACATCTGCGGTTGCAGCTTATGGTGCATTTTATATCCCTAAAGTTTTGGGAGAACAAATTAAAGAAACCACGCCAGAAGTCGCTTTAATTGGTTTTGCCGTGTTCTATATTGCTTGTATTATGATTAACTGGTGGTTTTATTTGCGTAAGGATGGAGAATTTTATAATCCTTAGTTGATTTTTAGGATGGGCTATGCCCATCCTACGGCTTATAAAAACGAGAGATACATCTCATTTTTTACAATTAATTTAGTAGTTAAATAAAAACAAGGTAGTTTAACTTACTAATACCTTTGCCATCTTTCTAGGCGACTCAGTTTAAGGTATTAAATTTAGGATAACCGCTTATAATTTTTAACGTTAGGCGGTTTCTTTTTATTAGCCATAAAAATAACAGGTTTTTCAATGAATCCAACATCATTTTCACACTATACTAAATATACAATTAATTCTAGTGGTAATTTTACTTTTGGAGGATCATCAGCAACCGCAACAATAATAACAGATACTAATAAGGATGATTATATTACCTTTGCGGACGGAGCAGGAGCATGGTCAGGTAATACTGCTTCTAATGATCCTGATTATATTTTTGAAGGCTTGAGTGGTGGTAATCCAGTTTTTGCTTATACGGAAACCAATAATAATGTTCATTATGCAATACTTACCAGTTATGAATATTTACCATCAACTCCGCCTTCAATAGATACGAGTGCTTCCTATAACGTAACGCCTACAGTCACTGTTTCTACTGTGACATACGATCATAGCAACAAACAACTTTCCTTTGACAGTACTCTTCCTGCTGATAAAACAATAGATGCATCAAAAATTACGCTGACAGGGAATGCTAATGTCACAAATTTTGCGGCAAGTACCTTTACACGAGATGCACAAAATAAAATAACCATTACATTAGTAGAAACACCTGATGCCTATACCTATGGAACAGGTTTAGTACAAGGCTTTATGAATAAAGTAGGTGCTACTTCTGTTGATGGTACAAGTTATACGGTTCAAATGGGTGCTAATTGGAATGATCTTAATTCTGATGTCGTAGCTGCTACAACTCTTGAGGTTACTAATATAATCAACCCCTCTATTACATCAGCGACTTATAATGAAAGTACAGGATTATTAGAAGTAACGGGTGCTAATTTCGTTAAATTAACAGGCAGTAATAATGATATTACCCTTAATAAATTTAGCTTTAGTAGTGGAAATTCTAATTACACATTAACCAGTACCAATAATGTTGAAGTTACGTCATCGACACAGTTCTCAGCTAGGTTAGCTGGCACAGATTTAACTGCTGTTAATAATCTTTTTAGTGCTAATGGTTCAGCTTTCTATAGTTTGAGTGCGGCAGATGATTGGAATACAGACATTTCTAATGGTGATATAGCCGATACGAGCAATACTCTAACGGTCGGTGGTATTGCGGATACTGAGGCAGCTATCCCAACGTTAACGAGCTTCTTAACCCATGTTACAACCTCCAATGAGGATACAGAAACAGAAATAACCTTAGCGATGCTTGAAGCGCAAGGTAACGAAGCAGATAGCAATGGAACAGTTGATGGCTTTGTTGTTCAAGCCGTTTCAACAGGCTCGTTAAAAATTGGAACAAGCACAAGCAATGCAACCGCTTTTGCCCTTGGAAATAATACGATAGATGCAACGCATCATGCCTATTGGACTCCTGCAAATAATGCTACGGGTGCAAATGTTAATGCTTTCACCGTAAAAGCACAGGACAATACCAGCGCCTTATCAGCAACCGCAATACAAACGACAGTAAGTGTTGTTGGTAATAATGACGCGCCCACATTAGGTACTTTCAATGGTGTGGTTGATACGACACCTAAAAATACAGAAGTTGAATTAACCTTTGCAGAACTTATTACGAGTGGTAATGAAAATGATGTCGATGGGACAGTTGAAGCTTTTGTTGTATCTCTTTTTATAAGAGGAACATTATTTATAGGCGCAAGTAGATCATCAGCAACGGCTTACAATGAAAGTAATAACAATACAATTGATCCAACGCATAATGCTTATTGGACCCCTGTCCAAGATGAAATAGGAACTAAAGTTGCTTTCTATCTTAAAGCAAAAGATGATGATAATAAATTGTCTGATAGTGGAATCATTGTTCAGGTTGAAGTAACCGATACATCAAGTAGTTCAGGTGGCTCAACTGCACCCACTTCTTTTACACCTCCGCCCCCTGTTTCTACCACTATTCCCGAAGCAAGCATTGATCCCATTGTCGAAGAAGTGCTTTCACCTATTAACATAGGTACAGGTATTATCTTTGATACAAATATAGAAGAGTTTACTTTTGAACAAACTACCATTGAAGTTAATGGTCAAAATACGATTAACACTACCTTAGAACCCGTTAATAATTTAGGTGAATTGTCAACTAGTCCAACTTATGTCACTGTTCCTTTAGGCAATTTTGAAGGGGGTTCGGGGATTAATTTAGAGATTCCACAAGGGATTGGTTTTGATGCGAGTGGAAGTGAAGAGGCACAAGACCTTCCCGCATTTAGCTCTACATTAGAAGAACATATTCAAGGACTATTTTCATCAAATCCAGACTATTACACGAGTGTTACTACCGATTTTTTCGGTTTGTTTTCAGAAGGAGAGCAAACTTTTTTTCAACAGAATATAGTCTTAACGAGTAATAATGAAGAGCCTAGTGATAATGCTATTGTTTTTGACGGCTCTCATCAACTTAACTTAGGAGGGGAAAATATTATTAACGCACTCACGATTGATGCGAGTACGTTACCGTTAAATGCTCATCTTGAATTAAAAAATATTGATTTTGCTGTTATTCAAGGCGGTATCAATGTAACGGCAGATGA
>DAOUTG010000101.1 GCA_030626845.1 Methylococcaceae bacterium | reverse complement strand
ACGGTTTGCTTCTGCGTTTACACACTTAAATATTTTTCAGAAATATCTCACAATTCGCATTTTGACCTCGACATACTATAGGCAATTTAGCGATATAGCGATATAAAAAATACACGTTTCACAAAATAATAAAGAATAATAAAGGGGTTGCGACATCATTTGCAGTATCTCCAAACGACGCGGGGACTTCTTTTCCTAGCTGACCATGCTGTCCTTGTCCCCAAGCTCGTACCGTACCGTCATTCATCAGAACAAAAGAATTATAATAAGCCGTTGATACCTTAACGGCTTTCAAACCTTCTGCTACGGCGGGGGCCGCTTCTATCGCGGAATTTTCGGATGAGGCCGTTTTATCGCCTTCCGCATCACTACTTTTATCACACGCGGATAGTGTCAATAATAAAGCGAATAAAGAAACCCAAGACCAGTGCGTTCTTCGGTATTTTTATTTGTGTTGCATATCAATTTTCCTTCGAAATAGGTGGGAATGTTGCCCACAAAAAAGGTGTTATTACACGAAATACCTAGAAATTAAATTTTTAGGGTATAAAAGTTGAGTCTTCTAAAATTGCATCTGTCGTTAGAAACGAAGTAATATTGAGTAAATGCCAGCCCGCTTCTTTTTTTTCAAAATAAATAGCGGGTTCATCGTATCCATCGCCTTTTAAGACAATCGCGCCTCGGTTAATGCTCTCAACCCAGTGTGTAGAAATTACTTTGGGGTTTTTAAGTGAGCTAATCATTGTTAATAAATAATAATTAGAACGCGGGGGAGAACTGGCAAAGTCTTTAAATGATTGTTTTTTTTGTTCGTCACTCATGCTTAAGTAGTCAGACGAACTAGGTAGCGATTTTGACCAAGTAATTACTTTTTTTCCAAACGCTTCTAACATTTGGCTAGGCTTTACGTTATTAAGATTAAAGTATGCGGGCAATTTTTTAGCTAAAAAAAGATTACTATGATGAATGTCTCTATCAATAGCGGCTAATTTCCAATCTGAACCCGTTTGAGTTGCATAAAAATAGATGACATCAATACGTTTTTTTTCATTGCTAATTTCAGCTTTAATGATAGCTCTCGTGTCTTCAATACGGGATTCTTTAGCCTTAAGAATAAACTTTGTACTCTGTAATTGACTGTAAAAACGTTGAGCCGAATCATATTCATAATCCCAAGCTTCCTTGATAAATAAAGCTTTTGCCGCCGCCTCTTGTCCTGTTTGAATCGCTTGATTAAGTTGCTCAACCGCCGCTTTTGGGTTTTCAGTTGCCATGCAAACAGTCCCCCATAAAAAAATGCCTACCATGAAAGTAAAAGAAGATAATTGCTTCATTAATATTTTCCTTATCTGTCTATTTTGAATGAATGTTGCACTGAATTTTATCAGCTCAACAAAATAAAAAATGTTGTTTAGAACCCAAAATCAGGCAATTGTTTTAAAATTCGGCGACCAACTTAAGATGAGATTCTATGGGTTAAGCCGTTATCTCAGCACGAACGGCTTAACCTCAACTTGCCCCATCTTAAGTGGGTAGCCTAAAATTCAGTGCAATGCTGTTTAATTCAAAGGCGAGTATTGTTGAAAACCAAGACTACCAAGACGCTAGAAACTAAAAATACATAAATAAAAGTAACCACGCGGCTTCTAGTTATTTTTTTCCTCCTTTAAATGCCCCCGCATTCAACATATATTTTTTTAATTTAGCATACACGGCGCGTGGGGTAATTTCCATATTAGCTGCAATTTTCTTAACATCCCCTTGATAGTGCTGTAAGGCATTTTCTAAAAAAGATTTTTCAAGCGCATTCATCGCTCGCTCTTTAATTTGTTTCCAATTATCATTTCGAGAGACAAGCGCGTTAATCTCTAAATCTAAGCTTGTTATTTCATTGCCTTGGGTAAATAATAAATTACGCTCCAAGATATTTTCTAATTCACGAACATTCCCTGGCCAATGATAAGCCCGTATTAGCTGCATTACATCACGACTAACGGAACTCACATTTTTATTATATTTTTTATTCATCCGTTGTAAAATCAACTGCACTAAGTAAGGTAAATCTTCAGTACGTTGAGCTAACGGCGGAATGGTGAGTTTAATGACGTTAATTCGATAATATAAATCATGACGAAAATGACCTTGTTTTACGATGTCTTCCAAATTTTGATTAGTAGCTGAAATAATTCGTAAATCAACATTCAATGTTTGCTTGCCGCCGACACGCTCTAACTCACCTTCTTGGATGACTCTTAATAATCGCGTTTGTGCGGCAGGGGATAACGAATCCACTTCATCTAAAAATAAAGTCCCGCCTTCTGCGCGTTCAAAATAACCTTGATGAATTTCAACCGCCCCTGTAAACGCGCCTTTTTCATGTCCAAATAAGGCACTTTCAATTAAACTTTCAGGAATTGCACCGCAATTAATAGGAATAAATGATTTATGATTACGCTCACTCATCGCATGAATCGCTCGGGCAATTAATTCTTTACCGACCCCTGTTTGTCCCTCAATTAACACCGTCGCTTGAGTCGGTGCAATGACTTCAATGGATTTTAAAATTTTTTGCATCGCAGGGGATTTAGCAATAATCGCGGGAGGTTGATGTTTTTTGAGTGTTTTTGCTTGTTTTCGCCAAATTTTTTGCATGGAGGCTTCGATTTTAGAATGCAGCGCATCCATGTCTTGCTTTGCTTTAATCGGTGTCGTATCGGTATATTCAATGCCTGATTGATGTTTTGCACTCTCAGCGTTCGTATAAATATTGACTTCACAGTAACCATCATTCCGCGCAATACTTTTTTTAATTTCAACTTTAGCGTACCCAAAATTACGCGCAGCAATGCCACCAAATACACTGGAGGTCATTCCACAAAGCTCAGGAAATTGATTAACGCGTTCACCAAAAGGACATTGGCAATTAGTTACTTTAATCACATCTTGGTTACAAGAACTTAAAGAAAAACTGCCGCCAATATTATTTTTTAAGCCTAAAATTAATTCAATATAGTGTTCACGGTCAAGTTGCTGTTGATTCCCCTTTTGATTGCGATATGTTTCTTCAAAAAAACAGCCTGCCGTCGTTGCAATGTGTTCAATTAATTGTTCACAATGTTTTTGTCCTTGTTGTTCACTTGCGTGCATTAATTCCAAAATAATCGTTTGTAAAAAAAATATTGGCGTTAAATCAGATAAAGAAGGTTGAGTCATGGCTAGAGTGTGAAGTTTAATTTCATAAAGTGAAGTATAACTTCTTTTTATTAAAAAAACAAAAATATAAGTTATTGTATCTAAAGTGTTTTTTGTTTTGTTTATTTTGGCATAACTGTTGCA
Source organism: Methylococcaceae bacterium (assembly GCA_030626845.1). Taxonomy (GTDB): domain Bacteria; phylum Pseudomonadota; class Gammaproteobacteria; order Methylococcales; family Methylomonadaceae; genus WTBX01. The sequence continues at coordinate 2,171 of DAOUTG010000101.1, read as the reverse complement.
TTAGGTTAATGAAAGGAATGTTTAACTCTCCTTTATGTTCTCTAATTTTTACAACCACAGGAAAAAATCATGAGTAATGATAAGCCCGCTTTAGACCCACATCCTCTCAGTGAATATGTTGCTTGGGCAGGAAATCGCAATCGTGAGCCACTATTAGGTGTATTAAAAGACAAATTTCCAACCGATGAAGGGCAGGTTTTAGAACTTGCCAGTGGCAGTGGAATGCATGTTAATTATTTTGCTCCGCATTTTGAACACTTACACTTTCATCCAACGGACAGAGATCAAGACGTTTTTGATAATATCAAACAACTTTCTGTCGAACAGGGCAACGATAATATTGCGGATCCTGTTCATTTAGATTTAACCGACCCTGAAACGTGGCTTAATGTTAAAGGTGAACCTCATTCCTTTGCATCAATCTTTTGTATTAATATTTTTCAGGTTGCCCCTGTTTCGATCGCGGATGGTATGATGGAATGCGCATCTAAGCTTTTGACTAAAGAAGGTTTTTTGTTAATCTATGGGCCTTTTAAAATTGAAGGAACTTTTAGCACAAAATCGAATCAAGCCTTTCATAATACTTTAGCTTCTGCTGGAGTTGATGAATGGGGCTTAAAAGATGTTGCTGACTTAAATACAGCCGCTCAAAAGCAGGGTTTGGAATTAAAAGAAAAAATTGATATGCCATCGAATAATTTTTCATTAATTTTTGCCAAAATATAAGTAAAAGACGGTGACTAATCGCCGCGATTGTAACCATAATAAAACCTATCCATAATGAGGAAACCACTATGAGTAAAGTACTAAATGAAGTCTTATTAGCGAATCGAAATTATGCCGCAGAATTTGATAAAGGGGATTTACCCATGCCTCCTGGACGGCATTTTGCGATTTTAACCTGTATGGATGCGCGTTTGGATCCTGCTAAATATGCAGGGTTATCGGAAGGGGATGCTCATGTAATTCGTAATGCAGGCGGACGCGCAAGTGATGATGCGATTCGTTCGTTAGTGATTTCTTATAAATTATTAGGAACACGCGAATGGTTTGTTATTCACCATACTGATTGCGGTATGGAAACCTTTACTGATGATATTATGCGTGATTTATTAGGCAGCAGTTTAAAAACGGCCTCGGTCGATGCGAGCGGTTGGCATGATTGCTGTGAAGGCCCTTGTTCTGATGAAGGTAAATATATAGATTGGTTAACGATAAAAGATCAAGCTAAAAGTGTGACCGAAGATGTTATTCGGATTAAATCTCATGCGTTAGTGCCTGATGATATTCCTGTTTATGGTTATATTTATGATGTTAAATCAGGTCAATTAATTGAAGTGCCTACGGCAACTGAAGTAGGTAGCATTAGCTAATGGAGGAGAAATGTTTAGCCGTTATCATTGGGGTCGGTCCAGAACGTGGTCTGGGCGCGACACTCGCCGATCACTTTTCAGCGCAAGGGTTACACGTCATCATCGCCGGTCGCTCAGAAAATAAGCTTAAAAAAGTCGCCGCCGTCATTGAAGCTAAAAATGGCTCGGTGACAACGGTGGTTGCGGATGCAACTAGTGAGCAGGATATAAAGCATTTATCTGAGGTCGTAAAACTTGAAGGCGGTAACGTGGAAATTGCGGTTTATAATGTCGCCAGTAACATTCCTTCGCCGTTACTAGAAACAGAAGCGGATACCTTTACTGCGCTATGGCAACAAAGTTGTTTTGGAGCCTTTTTATTTGCTAAAGCGATGCTTGATTCTATGCTGAGTATGAGCAATCATCCCAGCACTCTTATCTTTACAGGCGCAACCGCCTCATTAAGAGCAAAACCGCCGTTTACTGCATTTTCTTCGGCTAAATTTGCATTAAGAGCTTTAGCACAAGGGGTCGCTCGGGAATTTTCACCCCAAGGGGTTCATGTGCTTCATGCTATTATTGATGGAGTGATTGATGGTGATAGAGCTGCGGAGCAATTCCCTGATTATGTAACGGCTAAAGGTAAAGCGGGATTATTACAGCTTGAAGAGATTGCAAAAACTTATTGGGCAATCCATCAACAACATCCTAGCGCGTGGACACATGAAATTGATCTACGACCCTTTAAAGAAGTGTTTTAAATTTTTTGATAGGAGAGCCTAAATGACAGATGATTGGATTCTAAAAGGCAGTTATTTT
>DAOUTG010000022.1 GCA_030626845.1 Methylococcaceae bacterium | reverse complement strand
GAAATAGCAAAAGTGCCTGCACCTGAATTAGTAATCACATAGTCTTCAATATCTTTAGTCACTATTGAAGGGATAGCACCATTTAAACTGGAAATTATTTTTAAGGTATCTGTTCCAGCCCCCCCATCAAGTGAATCTCCTAAGTTTATAGTTGAATTTGTTCCATCTGATGTACCTACGAATGTCTCATTAGCCGCCGTCCCTGTAAATGACGCGCCTAAATCAATCCCTGTTGTTAAGGCAATGGTCTCTCCTACATTTACAGCCGTATCTAAGGTAGCTTTTGCAGTTGTAACCGTTTCAGCATCACTCGTTACTCCTGAGAAAGCACTGTTTGCTAACAATAAATCGTTTGATTTTAAAGTTTCCGCAAAATATTTAGAAACCGCATTTTTATTAGTAATTAAGGCAGCATCAGCAATACCTTGATCAGTAGTATTGGCTTTAGCCCCTGCAATCATATTTAAAATAGCTTCTTCTTTGGTCATTGTTTCGGCATCAATGTGTCCTGACCAAAAAGCTAGTCCCTCAGCATCTGACGGACGATTTAAAAGATTATCATAAATTGCATCCACAAAAATAGTGGTTGATTGGGTTAAAGGATATAGCTCATTATATTCAGTAGAGTTTGCCATATCACTAATAATCTTTTGTAATGAGTAAGCTTCTTTATCAACATCTGTTGTGATGCTAACAGGTGCATTGTCAGAATAAGATTGAAATGAATTTTGCCAAAATGTAAAACCGTCTGCGTCGGCGGCACGATTAAAGTACGCACTGTAAAGTTCTAGTACTTTATCTGCTTGTGCTGTTGTTATAGCCATTTTAGTATTCCTTGAAGTTAAAGTTAAAGAAGTAGTTAAAACTAAAGTCTTGTTTTAATTATATCTACATTTCCTTGTCGTCTATCATAACTACTTCATAGCTTAATGGAAAGCTTCTTCTACAGATTAAGCGTGATATTGTTCGCATAATAATTATAATTTCTATTGCTATGTTAAATGGGTAAATTGTATCTAAAATAACTCAAGCACGTTACAATTATATTTCAACTTAAAAATTATTATTTTTATGCGAATTACACCTATACAACATCAAACGATTAAAAAAATAATTACTGAATTAGCAGGTGAAGAGGCTTCGGTTATTTTATTTGGCTCTCGTATTGATGATAGCAAACTAGGGGGGGATGTTGATTTATTAGTTGAATTACCTAATGTTGTTGATAGCCCTGCATGGCTTATTGCACGCTTATCCGCTAGAATATCTCGCTCAATGGAAGGACGACAGGTTGATATACGCCTTACCTCACCTAATTTATTGAAATTTCCTATTCATGAACATGCAAAATCAACAGGGATACGGTTATGAATATAAAAGATCATACAAAGCAACGTCTCCAATTTCTTTCACGCGTAGTCGAACGAGAATCTTTTTATCTTAATAAAACGACCAAAAGACTCTTTGTTGAGCCTTTTTCATTAAAAAAGGCTGAAAATCTTATAGATAATGATGATTTATCTGAAACGCTTGAAGCTTTTGTTTCTCGTTTTTCACGTCTTCAAGACACATTAGGCGATAAATTTATTCCCCAACTATTGAATGCTTTAGGTCAAAAACAAGCTTCATTAATAGATAATCTTGATACTGCGGAACGTTTAGAATGGATAACATCGGCCGATGAATGGCAGGAAATTAAACACTTGCGTAATCAAATGGTGCATGATTATATTGAAGATTTAGACATACTGGTTTCTGCTATTCAGATAGCTCAGGGTTTTGTTTTAACACTTACCAATACAAGTAAAAAATTAAAGAATGAATTACAAAAAAGAGGTTGGTTGGAAACGTAAATCGTTAATCGGTATTTATACCGATAGGAAAAAAAATATTCGATTTAAAAAACAACCTGAATCTACCTTTATGACTATATCAAAAACAATTTTAAAAAGTTTCTTACTCGTCTTTTTTTTAGGCTTAGTAGAAATGGCTTGTACGAGTACGCCTGTTATTCCAGAGTCTCATGCTATAAAAGAAAATACTCAAATTCAAACTAAGGTACAGCAAAAAAAAATACCTGTAGCACAAGTTAAAAAAATAAAAATCAAAAAACCACTCTCTGGATTATTAACAAAACTTCCAAAAGAAATTATTGATTTACTACGTTCTAAAAAGATTAGTGGAAAAGGCATGAGCGCTTATATTCATGAAGTAAAAAGCTCTAGACCTTTATTAACTTTTAATGCAGATGTCCCTAGGAATCCTGCTTCCGTAATGAAATTAGTGACAACTTATGCGGCTTTAGGTGTGTTAGGTTCAAATTATCACTGGCCGATTGAACTTTATAAAACAGGTTCTATTGAAAAAGGAGTTTTGAAGGGTAATTTATATTTAAAAGGTTATGGCTATCCTAATTTTAAACCCAATGATTTAAGATTATTACTTAAAGGATTACGAACCAGTGGTATTAAGAAAATCACAGGTAATTTAGTGCTTGATAATACTTATTTTTCACCTAATAAAAAAAGTGCGGGAGATTTTGATGGTAAAACTTATGCTAAATACAATGCGTTACCTGATGCACTTCTTTATAACGAAGGTATAAGCGAATTATATCTCACCCCAAAATCTAAATCTGCGGGTCTTATTTCACTTTATCCTGATGAAAATGTTACTTTGGTTAATCATGTAAAACTTAAAAATGTAAAGTGTCGAGGGCGTTATGCAAGTCCTGTAATGAGTGTAAAATCTAAAGCACAAAAAAAAGCAATTCACTTTAATGGTTCACTTTCAAGCCGTTGCAGTCAACGAAAATATACGATTGTTATTTCTAAAGCCGTTAATATGGTCAACGGAAGTTTTAGGAAAATATGGACAACGGAAATGGGTGGCTCAATTGAAGGTAAAAAATTAATCGTTGCTAAAATTCCTAATAATGCTCACTTGTTATATCGCATTAAAGGTAAAGCAGTTAAAGAGATATTACCTTTAATTAATAAAAAAAGTAATAACGTCATGGCGCGACAGTTATTTTTAAGTATTGCCGCAAAAGCAGGGACACCTGCAACCCTTAAAAAAGGGGCTGATAAAATTAAACAATGGTATTTAAGTCGAGGCTTAGATTTTTCAAAATTACAGATTGAAAATGGGTCAGGATTAAGTCGAACGAGTAGAATCTCAGCACGTCAAATTGGTGAATTATTATTAGATGCTTATAAAAGTCCTAATAAAAACCATTTACTGAAATCACTACCGATTATGGGCGTTGATGGCACATTAAGACGACGGATGCGTGGAACAATTGCGGCTAAAAAAAGTTTTATGAAAACGGGAACATTGCGTGATTCAAGATGTATTGCAGGTTATGTAACAGCGAACAATGGAAAAATGTATATTGTCGCTATCTTACATAATGGTTCAAATGCAAAAAGCAAGGTTCTAGCCGTACATAACAAACTTATTGAATGGACAGTTAAACAAAATATATAAATATAGAGGCGCGATACTACGCGCCTCTAGTGTTTATCTCTTAAACAAGAAGATGTTTATTGAAATTTTTCAGCGCGTTTAATTAATTTCTCTAAATTTTTCTCATCAGGATTCCAAGGGCTTCCGGGGTGAATAATCACGGCGGTACATTTCTCAGCCGCTTTAACAATTTGCTCATACGTTCCTGCGGTTGGGTCTATTACCACCGCTTTTTTATCCGCATTATATTTGAACATAGCAGGGGCAATATCCACACATTCATCACAAGTGGTGCAATCAGGTGTTTCTATCCAAACCGCATCATGTCCACTTTGCGCTTGTGCGGGGGGAGGTGCAGCCGTTGCTGTTGACGCGGCTGGCATTGTGGCTATCACAGGCGTAGTTCCAACTACAGGGGTAGCGGTAATAAAATCGGTTAAACTCTGACCTTCTCCACCTGCTAAGTTCATTAAACTGGCTGCTAAACTTTGTGCGACTTCTGCTTTTGCTTGTGCCGCAATCGCGACGGGGTCAACGACTTCTCTATTTAAGCCCGCAATGCCTTTCAGTGTCCGCCAAAAATCACGACGTTCAATGGTTGAATGAACAATTTCAGGATCAATCACTACTCGAATTAAAGTGTTGGTTTCAGGATGTACCGCGTGAAGAAAGGCAATATGTTCGGCTTTTTCTTCATCTGATAAATCAATAAAGTCGGCAATTTCAACCATGTCATCATTCCACTGTGACGGGGGGACGATTTTGAAATGTTTATGAAAACGTCCTTCAGTTAATGCCCAATCAGCAAAGGTCAACGAAATGTCCATTGAGCCATCCATGCCGTATTCATCAACATAGTTTAAGGTGTAACTCGTCCAGTCTTTGTCTAAATCAGGATTACCTTGTAGTGACATACTGGTATCCCAGTTATCGCCTAAGCGGGGATCAAATGTCATTAAGGGATAGGCGCGGGCTTCAACCGCTAATTTACTTTGTTTTTCAGCGGCATCATCGGCCACCCCATGTTCCAGTTGGCAGACCGCATAAATATTAAATACCGCAGGCCCTCGATAATTTAAGCCATCAATATAGCCTTCTAATAAATGATTGGTATGGGCAATCGAACTTTGCAAAGTGAACGCGGTTCGATGTGCCATCAAAATTAAGCCCATTTCTTTGCGGCGTTCGATTTTACCTTTCCATTCTTTGCCATAAGGTGCGATATTAGAGACCTGTCCAATAAACTCAGAGGTACACGCTTGACTGCCCGTATTAGAATACACTTGGGTATCCAAAATTAAAACTTTAATCGGCATACCTGACATAATGCAGCGTGATAAGTTTTGGAAACCAGTGTCATACATCGCCCCATCCCCACCAATAGAAACCACAGGCGGAGATAATAAATATTCATCTTCGCTAAATTGATGCCAATCAAAATAAGTAAAGAAATGATCGGACTCTTCTTTATTATATTTTCCTGCAATTTCTAATTCAGCCATCCGAATGGCTTTAAAACCTTCCGCCATTTTGACCATGTGGCCTTCAAAAATTCCCATCGCTAACGACGGAGCATCTTGAAATAAATTATTGGCCCACGGGAATGGATAAGGGTTAAACGGGTAGGTTGAACCCCAAACCGAATTACAGCCTGTGCTATTAGTAATCCCCATTTCTGCACGACCATTACCTGTTGAACCTTGAGTATATTGCCATTTCAAATGTTTTAATTTAGCGACAATTTGAGATGCCCATTTTAACCATTCGCTATCAATCGGTTGGCTAGGTTTGCCTTCATCTAACGCAATGCTTAATTTAGATAAAGTTAAATCGACATTTTTATTGGCTTCAATCGCCGCTTCTATGGCTTCTATATCGGTGATGTCTAAATTTTCAGCGAGTTTAAGACGAATATGTTTTTCCATCCCGACAATGAGTGAGTCAATATGGGTTAAATGTTTTTTAACCCGTGACTGCATGAGTGCTGTTACCGTACTGGTAAACAAATGAATCACCGTTTTTTCACCAGAGCCTGAACACGCGTCATCGCCACTATTCATTGAATGATAATTTTTCTTATCCAATAATAAGGTATCTAACGCGCCGATTTTTTCATCTAAATCATCAATGCGTTTATATTTTGGGTTCGAGGTCGGTAAGTCATTCCAATACTCCCAATCATCACGTAAGGTTTTAATACTTTCACGAGTTTGCTCAACAGGTTTTAAGGCATCATCATCACAGACTTCAACGCATTCCATACAGCCTTTACAGGTCATCGGGTTAATGGTGATTGAAAATAAGCCGCCTTGATTCGGGGTGCGTTTATTAATTGCATCGTGATAGGGCTTGGTCAAAGCGAATTTAAAATCGCCCATGGCTTCTTTAAACCAGTTAAATTCTAAGGTGACTTCTTCGCGTTCAGCCTCTGGATATTCTTTAATGGTTTCACCCACCGCTTTCGCAAATACAGGGTTTAAATTAGTGCCTTCGGATTTATCAGCGGTAATGGCATGGTATTTTTTCTCGACTAAACGAATCGCACGGCGTAAATGTTTAACCGTCTTTCCTGTTTTTTCAATGCGTTTAATATTCGTTTCAAAAACTTCACCGACGGTATTGATTAATCCAGGAATTGCACTATCAGGACACATGGCATAACAGTCACCACAAGCCGTACAATTTTCTGCAATCCATTCAGGATGCTCAAAACGAATTTGCGTCATGTCTCGATAAATCCCCGTGGCGGCGGGAATAATACTGGTCGCCAAGAAGGGATCGGCTAAATTATCAACACGCCCATTAATGTAATTACTGCCTGTTTGTTCAAAGAAGCGATGAATATCCGATAAAGGTTCATCATTAGCAGGTTTTTGTAACAACATTAAAGGTGCGGTGGCTTCAACACGTTCTGTCCATGATTCTACATCGCCCACGGTTAGGGTGGAAATGTCTAAATGTTGGGTTTCGCTAAAACCGCGTTGTACGGTTCTAAAGTTATCCTCAATTATTTGCTCGCCTTGACTGGCAAATTTTTTGCTGATGGAATCGTGAATGGCTTGTAAAATTTCTTCTTTGGTTTTGCCTGCATTTTTAGCGATAGGCGAAGATTCAAAAAATGCCCCTTGAAAAGCGATTCCTTGCATTCTAAACTGTAAATCGGCATGTTGGGTTTCTTCTCGGGCAATTTTAAAGCCATCAAGGTAAGAAACGTTAATCTTTTTATCGGTAATATATTGTTGAGCAAAACGCGGAAACGTTCGCCATACTTTTTCAGGCGAATCTAAATCACTTTGAATAATAAAAACGCCATTGTCACTAAGACCTGCAAGCGGGTTTGAATGCGTAAAAACATTCGGATCAGGTGAAATAACCACATCCACATGGGCATATTCACAGGCGATACGAATCGGCTTAGAAGAGGCGGAGAGATAATAGGTGGTAGGTTGTCCTTTTATCTCAGAGCCATATTTAGGGTTCGCTTTAATATTATAATCCAGTAAATCAAATAAGGTCATCGCTAGATTTTTACCCATCGTAATTGCGCCCCAACCACCGACAGAGTGCATTCTAACGGTGACCGCATCTTTAGGCATTAAATTAGGGTTTTCAGAGCCTTTAAGTGCTAAGTTGCGAATGTCTGGATAAGCATCGGTTACCGATTGTTGTTGAATCTCTTGTTTAGGGCTGTAAGCGGTTTCACGGGTAAATTCAATGCCGAGGTAAAAGAATTTTTTATGCAATCCATCGGATAGCATATTTTCAACGGCGGCGATAATCCCCTCAGGTTGTAAATCACGACTGCCTAAACCAAAACAGGCAGAGTATAAGGGGGAACTGTCTGTCGTTTTAGTGTAAGAGGCGTATTTAGGAAAAGGGTTTTCTTTAGAATGACCATTTTCAAAGCCTTTTGTCATGGCGGTACGGATTTCGCGAATCAACGGCAAATCTTCGGCTAAAGGCTGATCGGTACGTTCCATGATGGTAATTCCTTTACGTCCTTTACAGACATTAGAAATTAAATCCCCCGGAAAAGGGCGGAATACCCGCATATTAACCACGCCTAATTTAATAGCTTTGGTTTCGCGTAGATAATCTGCTACCGCTTCTGCGGTATGAATCACACTGCCTTGCGCGATAATTAAATACTCGGCATCCTCACAACGGTATTCACCCATTCGATGATAACGTCTGCCTGTGAGTTCAAACCATTCATCCATGCTTTCTTCAATAAAGGCTTCCACATGGTCAAAGAAGTAAGGACGTTGTGCGGCGACGGATTGCATATATGATTCTTGATTCTGCATCACCCCTGACATCATCGGTTTATCGACATTCCATAGTTCGGGAACACGACGACGACTTGCGCCGTATAAAATACGTTGTGCAGGGGTTGGGCAATTAATAATATCGTCAGGCTTGCCTAAAAATTCTTCAATTAATTCACGTTCAGGTAAATTTAAGGCTTCAATCAAATGCGAGGTTAAAAAACCATCTTGACCGAGTGCGACAGGATTTAACGCTAATTCGGCCACTTTTCGAGCAATAACATTTAAGTCCGCAACTTCTTGGTTATCTTTGGCGAAAATTTGAATAAAACCCGTATCATCAATACAGTGATAATCATCATGACCACAATGAAGATTTAAACTCGCTTTGGTGATGGCACGACAGGCGATGTTTAACACATAGGGCAAGCGTTTACCGACAGCAGCATACAAGGACTCGTGCATATACGCGACCCCTTGTGAGGAGCTAAAGTTTGTCGCACGTAACCCTGACATGGACATGCCTGCGGTAATAGCGGCGGCGGCATGTTCGCCTTCAGGTTCGACAAAGATTAAGGGGCGGCCTGAGATATTAAGGTGGCCTTTGCTTTTTTCTTCTGCCCAATATTCACCCATATCAGTTGAGGGAGTAATGGGGAATGCCCCTGCGGCATCGCTGGATTCACGCTCACACATAACCACGGCGGCGTTTCCATCCATTGCCATGCGAATGCCAGGGTATTTAATTTCTTTCGGTGTTTTTGATTTATTGAAAAATGCCATTGAGTTCTCTTTGAAGGGTCGTATTGGGTTGTTATTTTTTAGAATTAAGTTTATAGTATTCACAGACTTGCCGAAACGGTAGCCTACCGTAACCTTCTGGATATCTGATAGGAAACTATTAGCTAAAAGATGATGAGTTCTAGCTGGGGCGGCTCTCCAGCGGCAAGTTTACCTAATCCTTTCATATTTTTCTCTGATTTCTTTACTCGCTTTTTCATCTGATTGTTTTATTAAACTGACTAAATAATTTTCGGAATTATCGTGTGTTACTTTTAGAGCGGCTCTATAAGTAAAAATTTCAGATTTTAGCAATATCTATCTGTTATGTATGTGCAAAGAGTCCATAGATAAGTAAACATTATCAGAGTCTGCTCCTAAAAGTTCTTTGTCTGATGCTTTTAATACACCAACAATAAATCTATCCTTTCTATTATTTTTTTTATTAAATGAGGTTGCATTTTTATAAAAATTAATAAAATCATTACCTTGTAAGTTTTCTTTTATAGACTTTAATGTATTAAAGTAATCCCTGTGCTTTAAGTATTTTACCACTCACAGTCTCCTTGATATGAGATTTTAAGAACGTTTCCAGTTTTTTTAACGTGTTTAGACTGTGTAATTAGTAGTTAAATTAGGACAAAAATGTATATTAAAAGTTGCAATGGATTATTTTTTGTAAAATCAAGCGATCCTCAAGTAATCTTGATTTTCAGATTTAATTAAATTTCCATTACCTTCAAGGATAAAGTAGCCTTGTTTTAATAACTTATCTTGTGCAATAACAAGGCTTTTAATTCATTGTTGGTTATTGACTATCTTGTTAAATAATTTGATTATTCATAAGATAGAATGAGGAATTATATGGGGTTAGCAGCATAGGTTAATCAATGTAAACTAGAGTCCAAAACATGTTTTGGACTCCAGTATTTGATTGATTTATAAGTAATTTATTTTTTACACTATTTTTAGCTATTAGTTTCAGATATTACGCGTTTATTTTCTTTAATCGTCTTGAAACTAGTTAAATTATAATAATCTCCCAGAGCCTCCAATCTTTGCGGCGTTCCTATGTCCATCCATAAACCCTTAAACTTTTCACCCGAAACTTCCCCCCTATCTGCCGCAACTTTTAGTATCGGTCCGAGTTTTAGTTTATCAATAGAATAATTCTCAAAAAGTTTAGGGTTATAAAGACCGATTCCTGTAAAAGTATGTCGATTATAATTTGCAGTACTCAAATGCCCATTAGTTGCTAAGGAAAAATCACCTTTTAAATTAAATTCAGGATTATCAACTAAAATTAAATGGGCTAGTTTTAATGGCTGTGAGCGTAATTTTTCCAATGAAAACTCGCAAACAATATCGCTATTAACCACAATAAAAGGTTTTTGACCTAATAATGGCAGCGCATTAATAATACCACCTGCGGTTTCTAGCCCTTGTTCTCCTTCATTAGAATAAATAATCTTGGCACCAAATTGGTGTCCATTACCTAAAGTTTCGATAATTTGTGAGGCTAAATAAGCTACATTAATCACAATCTCTTTAAAACCCGCATGGACTAATTTTTCAATACTATATTGGATAAGAGGTTTGCCATTCACTTTAAGTAATGGTTTGGGGGTTGTATTGGTTAAAGGGCGCATTCTGTCACCGCGTCCTGCGGCTAATATCATTGCTTTCATAATTTTTGTTGATAAACGGGAAGTATTTGTAATTTAAGCCAATGGTAAAACTCATCTAATTCAGGATAATCTTGACAGGTTTGTTTTACATAAGCCATTGTGCGCGGTATATCAGCTAAATAAGTGGATTTATTATCACGTAAGTGAAGCCTAGAGAAAATTCCAATCGCTTTCATTTGTCTTTGCAGCCCCATCAAGTCAAACCAACGTTTAAAGGTTGCAAAAGAAACGTTAAGCATTTTATTTTCAAATAAACGCTGATAATAATTAGATAACCAAGTTTCTAAACGTTGTGCTGGCCAAGAAATATAACAATCACGTAATAAAGAAACTAAATCATAAGTAATTGCGCCAATAACGGCATCTTGAAAATCAATAACTCCAATAGCTTTTGAGTCCAAAACCATTAAATTTCGTGAATGATAATCACGATGCACACAAACTTGCGGCTGTTCTAATGCAGAATTAATGAGAATTTTATTTAAGTCCTGTTGTATATTTTCTGGCATCGTTTTCCCAATAAGTTTTTGAGTAAACCAGTCATAGAAAAGCAATAATTCCTCGGTTAGTAAAGCCTTATCATAATTAGGTAAGTTAGCGTTTTTTATGCAGGTATTGGTTTGTAGTTTAAAAAGTTCGTTGAGCGCATTTTCATAGAACAAGTCGGCATTATTGACCGTTAGTACATCCAATAAACATTTTGAACCAAAATCATCGAGTACCAAAAACCCTTGTTGCAAATTTTTATAATAAATAGAGGGGACATTGACACTTGAACGTTTTAATAACGCCGCAATTTTAATAAAAGGCTCAGTATTTTCTTTATCAGGCGGGGCATCCATAATTATGTATGAACCTTGTGGATGAATTGCTCTAAAATAGCGTCGAAAGCTTGCATCACTAGAGGCGAGTTGAAAAGAATTTACATTTAAATAAATTTCATTTTCAAGCCAATCTAAGAGAGTAGCAGCTCGTTTATCGGGAGTTATCATGAAGTTTAAGGCTTTTATTAAAAGTATAGTTAAATTTGAGGTAGAATAGTTGGTTCACATTTTATTCGATTTTTGCGTTATTACGCTACAAAACTAACCATGAACCGTCATCTTTTTGTTGTTTCTCTCCTTGTATATGCACCGTTTAGCCTTGCTGCAACGGCTGACTGGAATTGCCAGAAAAATGAAGCAGGTGAGTGGTCTTGTGTGACTGAGTTACCTTCATCTCAATCAGAATCTAGCTCAAATGAAGAACAAACGCCCCTTCAACCCTCTTCTTCAACGAAATTAATACCTAAAGAAAAAGCACCTGCTATCCCATCTAGGATAGTTCAAAAACAACAACCTCTGATAAAAAAAACTGAAAAAGAAATTAAAGTTAAGTTAGCTAAAGACCCTGCGCCCATTTCCGCATCAGTGACCCCTAGTGCAGTAATGAATGCCCCTGTCGCAGCCCCTCCAAAACAGGCTGCTAATAACCCCGATGGTTGGAATTGTCAGCCGAATACTAAAGATGATAACTGGGACTGCCAACTAGTAGGCGTAGATCCTAAAGGAAAAGTACAAGTTGTTAAAGAAGACTTCGATGGGGGCATTGGGCTATTAGATCCCGCTTTTAGTCGTCAACAAGAAAGTGCCTTCAAAAATTTGCTCTCAGAATTTTCTTATGATCCTTGGGGGCAATGTGATAGTCGTCAACCCATTGTAAGAAACCAAATTCCAAGAAAACATCTTCGAGAAAGTACACCCTTAGATATTACCTCAGATTATTCTGAGTTATTAGAGGGTGAGATTACAGGATTTACAGGTAATGTTGAAATGTTACGCGCAGATCAACATTTACGGGCTAATATGGCAAGTTATGATACGGTATCCGATATGATGGATACGCAAGGACAAGTCTATTATAGTGAAGATGGCTTGGCATTATATAGTACGAGTGCTTCATTACAATTGGCAAAAGATCAGTCTATTTTACGTGATGCTTTATTTATTTCTCTTGATGGTCCTATACGGGGAAGTGCAAAAGTTGCCTACCGTGATAGTGAAATGTTATCACATTATAAGGAAGTCGCCTATACGAGTTGTCGCCCAGGAAACCAAGATTGGATTATTCATGCGGATCGTTTTAAAATGAACAAAGAAAAGGGCTTAGGGGCAGCCACTAATGCTTGGCTGGAATTTAAAGGAATCCCTCTATTCTACACCCCCTATATTAATTTCCCTATTGATGATAGACGAACGACAGGACTCTTATTTCCAAGTTGGGGATCAAATGATGAAAATGGCTTTGATGTAGAAATACCTTTTTATTGGAATATTGCCCCAAACTTTGATGCAACCCTACGTCCCCGCTACTTAAGTAAACGTGGAATTTTATTAGGCGGAGATTTTCGCTATTTAACTGAAATGACGACAGGTTCAGTCGGGCTTGAAATTATGCCTAATGATGAACTACGTGACAAACCTAGGTTTCATGGGAAATTGATAAATGTCACTCGTCTAGCCCCAGGTTTAATTGCTGATTTAGATCTTAATTATGTTTCTGATGATGATTATCTTGATGAATTAGGCGATACCTTAAGTATTTCAGATAGACGACATATAAGAAGTCGTGCAGACCTTCGTTATAACCGCCCTGGGTTATCTTTTCTAACCCGTGCAGAAAGTTACCAAACCATTGATAGATCCATTCCTAAAGAATTTCGTCCCTACTTAAAATTACCGCAAGTTTCTTTAAATTTAGGTCACTCATTTGAATCAAGCCTCCCCGTTGATTTAGGCATCAGTAATGAATATATTAATTTCTATCGTGCAAATAGTGTCACGGGGCATCGTTTAAATACCAAACCGTTTATAAGTCTACCCATGATTGGTTCAGGGGCTTATATTACCCCTAAATTATCCTACCAATTCACACAATATTTATTGAGTAATCAAGTTGATGGGAAATCAGAAAGCATTAGCCGAGGATTACCCATCGCATCGGTTGATACAGGATTATTTTTTGAAAAAGAATTTAAGTTTGGAGACTCTGATCTTTTACATACGATTGAACCCCGCGTATTCTATCTTTATATTCCTGAAGATAATCAAGATGATATTCCTATTTTTGACACCGCGCTCAATGATTTTACCTATAATAGTTTATTCAGAGAATACAGTTATAGTGGTTTAGATAGAATTCAAAATGCCAATCAGGTTTCCGTTGGGTTAAGCACAAGAATTATTAATTCCAACACAGGGATGGAATATTTAAAATTTGGCGTAGGTGAGATTTTTCATTTTGCAGATAGAACCGCAACTATCCCAGGGCAAACTATTCAAACTAATAGACTGTCTAATGTTGTCGCAGAACTTAGTGGACGATTGAATCAACATTTCTCTTTTTCAACAGGGATACAATGGGATCCTTATACAGATGAATTTACACGCGGACATGTACGGTTACAGTTTATTAATCGTCCAGATCAAATCATCAACGTAGGTTACCATTATCGGCAAAATGAATTTAGTCGAGAAAGTGAACTTATCCAAAGTGATGTTTCTTTTCGCTGGCCTATTTATGACAACTGGTATGCTGTAGGTCGTTGGCAATATTCTCTAAAATTTAACACCACTAAGGAAAGTTTTTTAGGGTTAGAAAAAGAAGGTTGCTGCTGGCGATTTCGTATTGTTGGGCGAAAATATATCAATGCAATTAGTGAAACGGCTGAAGCTGAACTACAAACAGGTATTTTTATGCAATTAGAATTAAAAGGCTTGAGTAGTTTTGGTGATAAAGTGGAAGAATTTTTAGAAGAAAATATTTCTGGTTATGAAAAACCTTAATAGAGACCGACAAAAAATGAGTAAAATAATTATTATTAGTTTAATTTGGGGATTGTCTTTTTTTAGCTCAAATTTAAAAGCCGAAACCCTTGATCGTATTATTGCTATTGTTGAAGAGGATGTGATTCTTGATCAAGAATTAAACCAAGAAGTTACCGTTATCGTTCAAAAAATAAAAGCAAACCAAATGCCCATGCCACCTGAAACAATTCTTAGAAAGCAGGTATTAGAACGATTGATTATGCAAAAATTGCAACATCAATTAGCACAACGCTCAGGCGCGCAGGTGAGTGATGAAATGTTAGAAGCAGCCATTTCCAATATCGCTAAAGAAAATAAAATGAGTTTGCAACAATTTAAAGAAACTTTCAAATCTGAAGGGTTGAATTATGAACAATTTGCAAAAAAAGTTAAAAATGAAATTATTTTAGAACAACTTCGCCTGCGAGAAATTTCTAATCGTATCAAAGTGACTGATCGAGAAGTTCAACATTACTTAGAAACACGCTCAGGCATTAATGCTGACGTAAGTTATCATTTAGGACATATTTTGGTTGCTTTACCAGAAGGTGCAAGAGCCAAAGAAATTCAAACTGCCCGTGCAAAAGCGGATAAAATTGTAAATAAACTGCGTTCAGGTGAAGATTTTACACAATTAGCGATGCGAGTTTCAGAAGGTAATAAAGCGTTAACAGGGGGTGATTTAGGCTGGCGAACCATTGAACAAATGCCAACGGTATTTACTGATATAGTGCCAACATTAAAAAAGGATGAAATTGCTGACCCCATTAGAAGTCCTAGTGGTTTTCATATTATTAAAGTATTAGATTTAAAAGGGGTTATTAACCTAGATGAAACCCATATTGTCACCTCAACTAAAGCACGGCATATCTTAATAAAAACCAATGAACTCATGAATGATGAGGATGCGCGACAAAAATTGATAGGGTTAAAAGAACGTATTAAAGAGGGTGATAATTTTGCAACGCTCGCACGCTCTCATTCTGAAGATACCGCCTCTGCCTTAAAAGGGGGCGATTTAGGCTGGGTTACATCAGGGGTATTAGTCCCCGCGTTTGAACAAACCATGAGTTCACTCGCTCCTGGCGAAATTAGTGATCCTATACAAACTCCGTTTGGCTGGCATATCATTCAAGTTTTGGAAAGAAAAGAGCAAGATGATAGTGGGGAATTTGGAAAAAGTCAGATAAAAGAACAAATTCGGCGGCGCAAAATAGAAGAAGAAACAGAGCTTTGGATGCGTCGATTACGGAGTGAAGCTTTTGTAGAAATTTATTTAGAACGGTTATAGATCATGGTTACTAATTTATAAATTATTCAATCAAACCCCTGAAAATATAAACGAAGCACACAAAAATATAGGCACCGTACTGTGACAGAACAACAAGATTTATTATTTGAACTAGGCTGCGAAGAACTCCCGCCTAAAAATTTATTAACTTTAAGCGATGCTTTATTAAATAAACTACTTAAAGGTTTGGATAAGGCAGGATTAAATTATCAAGATACTAAAGCCTATGCAACCCCTAGACGTTTAGCGGTATTAATTAAAGGATTAACGTCAACACAAGCTGATAAAGTGGTTGAAAAACGAGGCCCTGCGGTAAAAGCCGCTTTTACGGAAGATGGGTCTCCTAGCCGTGCTGCATTAGGCTTTGCTAAAAGTTGTGGGACTGAATTTGATAGCTTAGAACGCATGAAAACGGATAAAGGCGAATGGCTTGTTTTTAAGCAAACTGTCAAAGGTAAAACATCAGTAGAATTAGTGCCTGAAATTATTAATCAAAGTATTCACGAATTACCCATTGCTAAAAAAATGCGTTGGGGTTCTCATTTAACCGAATTTGTTCGCCCTGTCCATTGGGCTGTTTTACTGTATGGTGACACCGTAATTGAAACAGAAATATTGGGTTTGAAAACAGATAATCAGACTCAAGGGCATAGATTTCATGCCCCCGATAAGATCACTATTAAAACACCTAGTTCGTACATTGAAAGTTTACGGACTCAGGGAAAAGTCATTGTAGATATTAATGAACGTAAAGCATTAATTAAACAGGCCGCCAATGATGCCGCACAAAAAGTGGGCGGTATTGCATATATTGAAGAAGATTTACTAGAAGAAATTGCCGCCCTTAATGAGCAACCTGTGCCTATTATGGGTAATTTTGATCAACGTTTTTTAGCACTCCCTAAAGAAGTTTTGATAACGACGATGCAAAGCAATCAAAAATATTTTCCTGTTATTGATAAGGCAGGGGACTTATTAGCGCATTTTATTACTTTTAGTAATATTAAAAGCACGCATCCAGAATCTATCCAAAAGGGGAATGAACGCGTTATTTTACCCCGTTTAGCCGATGCTGAATTTTTTTGGAATCAAGATAGAAAATCCTCTTTAGCTTCACGGGTTGAAAAATTAGAAACGATTGTATTTCAGCAAAAATTAGGCACAATGGCTGATAAAACTAAACGCTTACAATCATTAGCAGATTATATTGCAATTAAGCTTAATGCCAATAAGGAACTTGCAAACCGTGCGGCATTATTAGCTAAGACCGATTTAATCACCGATATGGTCGGGGAGTTTGCATCACTTCAAGGGATCGTTGGACGTTATTATGCTTTGGCAGACAATGAAAACGAAGAAGTAGCTTATGCTTTAGAAGCGCAATATTTTCCTAAACAATCAGGGACTGTAACACCCAGTTCAACGACAGGACAGATTTTATCCTTAGCAGATAAAGTAGATACGCTAACAGGAATTTTTAGTGCAGGATTAATTCCCACAGGGGATAAAGATCCTTATGGTTTACGCCGCGCAAGTTTGGGTATTTTAAGAATTATCATTGAAAATAAATTATCGTTAAATATCGTTGATTTAATCACCACCGCATTACAACTTTATACACATGATTTTGAGCTGGAAAAAACTAAAAAACGCATTAATGATTTTGTCTTTGAACGTTTAAAAGGGTATTGCTTAGAGCAAGGTTTTAAAATTGATGAATTTGAAGCCGTAATTGCCGTTAAACCGACAGAGCCATTAGATTTTATCAATCGTTTACAGGCGGTTAAAAACTTTAGAGCCTTACCAGAAGCGACTAGTTTAGCTGCGGCTAATAAACGTATTGGCAATATTTTAAAGAAATCAGAAACGACAGCCGCCTCAACTATTGGCGAATTAGTAGAAATTCAAGAAAAACAATTATTAGAACTTGCCAGAAAATCTGAGGCTGATATTCAACCTTTATTGCAACAAAGTGATTATGAAGGTGCATTATCACGATTAGCCGAATTAAAACAATCCGTTGATAATTTTTTCGATCATGTGATGGTCAATTGTGAGGATTTAGACTTGCGAGCTAATCGTTTAGCTTTATTAAATTTATTATCGCAACAGTTTTTACAAATAGCTGATATTTCTAAATTGCAGTCTTAAAACCTTTTGTAGGTGCGGATTTATCCGCACTGTGCAAATAAATTTGCACCTACATAAAATGTTACTATTTCCAAATATTGTCCCACCATTTATCGGTTGTAGGAGTTACTTTATCATTCAGATTCATTTTTTTACGAATTTGATTCAAATCCCAACCCGTCAATTTACTTAAAACACGAGATTCTTCTTCATGTCGCTTTGTCAAATTTTCAAAATAAGCTTCTGCAGCATCACATTGTTCTGGATTTCCACTCCACGCATGACGTAAAACATAACGCCCTTGAAAATTCTGATTATCACCCGTTTCTTGAAACATTAAATCTTCTGGAAAAGTCTCAGGGGTATAGCGCACATGTAAACGGGTGACTTGCACAGGAATACCCCGCCCTCTCATATTATTAGAAGTGCTTGAGCCTAACCAAAATACACCTAATTGTTTTAATTCAGCCGCTGATAAAGGACTTGCAGCACAAGGATCACACCAGCCCATATTCCAAAAATATTCGGTAAAAACTGCCCGCATATCATGTTTTTTAACTTGGGTATCAAACATAGATTTATAAAAATTAGCAAAATCATGTTTAATATAAACAGGTAAATCCATATTGCTAGGTAATTTCAACGTTTGATAATTACTGACTTCAACGCGCCCTTTTTCAGTTAAAACATAGACTAATAAATCCTGCGCCCCTTTCGCATTAATCATTCCCAATCGTATGGGCAGCATAAATTTTTCAGACTGAAAAGCAAATTGAAGCGGACGTAAAAATTTTAACCCTGTTTTGTTTTGTTCTTTCAAGTTTACTTTAGCGACAAAAAACTTCATATCTTGTTTAATATAAGGGGCTAAGGCAGCCGAAGCTCCTTGAGGCATTTTATAACCATTTTGTACAAGCCAAGTTTCTAAACCATCGGATTCTTTCGCTGATAATATAACAATATCATACTCACCAATGGTATATTCAGCCTCCACCGTAACCCCTAATTTTTTTTCTGTTTTCATTTTAGAAGCCGGGGCTGCGCTAGAAGTAGACATAGACATTCGTTCTTCTTTGTAGCGTTTAACTTCACAAGGGTTTTTATCATGATATTCAACTAAACGAGGCGCAGTAAAATTATCAAGATGTTCAAATAATTTATTATCTCCGATATGAATTTGTTCTTTTTGTAAAACTTCGGCAACAGGAATAACTAAAGCGAAATCTTTCAATTCACCTTGATAATCATTCATTAAACTCAAAACCGTTTTATCTTCTTTCCTAACCATAACCACTTGTGAGGCTTGGTTATATAATGAAGCATCGGCTTTAGCGACATAAAAACCGCAAAAGGCATGGGAAAATTGCGGCATTAATAATGCGCTAATAAAAAGTAACTTTTTAAACATTTGAATCTCCTGAAAGAGGTTGCCATTGATAAGCTGGAGCGAGAAAAAGAATGTTCCATAATGGCACTAAAAAAGTGGCAAAAAACAGACCCCAGATAATACCTTGATTCCAGTATAGCCAATATTGCCAAATATAGGCTAATACGGCGACTAAAATTGCATGAATAAATCGTCCTATACGTTTATGAGGAATCGTCATCGGGTCTGAAATCATAAAAAAAGCAAATAATAGCAACGCGCCATTTTGAAATTGATGAAAAAATACGGCTAAAGGATAACCGTACCATAAAATACGAATAATAATAAAAATCCCCGCATAGCACATTAAAAAATAAGCCGTTATATCTAATCGTTGTGCATTACGCGCTACAAAAAAACCTGCGGCAATTAACCAAAGTGCAGTAGTTAAATCAGCCCCCCATTGTCCGCTAGTAATCCAAGTTTCAGGAAAAAAACTAATACCTAAAATAACCCCTAAATTAGCAGGATTAAATAAATGTTTCCCAAAAGGACGGAGAGTAAACTTAGAGGCTATTGCAAGATAAGCAACAACAGGATGTACCCATAAATTAGCACTGCGTAATAATAAACATAAACCAAAACAAGTAATGATCGTACTTAAAAAACTGTATTTTTTTATATTTAAAAATTTAATAAACAAAGTCTGGGTAAGCAAACCACTGATAAATGTTAAAGCAATTTGGCTAGGGAGTAAGCTAAAATCTCTTTTCAACACCCCAAGTAATAATAATATTGCCATAATGCCTAACTGCCAAAGGCGGGTATCTATAGTTGCTATTTTATTCATAACAGGTATCCTTGATTACAAAGTCTGATTTTAATTTAAAGAGCTTAAAAAATGAGTGGAAACGGAAAAACAAAGAAAAAAAGTGCCAAGAAAATTGCCCATGTGTTAATGGAAGCTTTACCTTATATCCAGCGTTTTAAAGATAAAACTATCGTCGTAAAGTTTGGCGGCAACGCGATGGTTGATGAAAAATTAAAACATAATTTTGCTAGAGATATTGTATTAATGAAATTAGTGGGGATTAATCCCATTGTTGTTCATGGGGGAGGGCCTCAAATTGGCAGTTTATTAAAAAGATTGGGAAAAGAGAGTGAGTTTATCAATGGAATGCGGGTAACAGATAGTGAAACGATGGACGTGGTGGAAATGGTTTTAGGCGGCTTGGTTAATAAGGACATTGTCAACCTAATTAATAGAAATGGCGGTAAAGCAGTAGGACTAACGGGAAAAGATGGTGATTTTATTCATGCAAGGAAAATAAACATGAAAAATGATGACCCAGAAAAATCCTCTGAGATTATTGATTTAGGGCATGTGGGGGAAGTTGAAAGCATTGATGCTTCTGTAGTGGATATGCTGGGGCATAGTAATTTTATCCCTGTTATTGCCCCGATTGGGGTCGGTAAAGATGGGCATTCTTATAATATTAATGCGGATTTAGTGGCAGGTAAAGTGGCTGAAGTCTTAAAAGCAGAAAAACTCATTTTACTCACCAATACACCAGGTATTTTAGATAAAAAAGGGCGATTATTAACAGGGTTATCTATTAAAGATATTGATAGATTAATTGCTGATGGCACAATTGATGAGGGAATGATTCCTAAAACACGTTGTGCAACGGATGCTTTAAAAGGCGGGGTTTCTAATGTACATATTATTGATGGGCGAGTTGATAATGCGGTATTGTTGGAATTATTTACCGATCAGGGTGTTGGGACTCAGTTGCATTAAAAGTGGCTAAAAAAGTAATGAAATAAAACGTCTCATATTAACCCTGATAGGCTTTATTTTATTATAATTTACCTTGCTCTGCCATTTTCATAAATTGACTGTCAAAACGTAACTTAATATTACGTTTTGAACCTAAAACCGTTTGGTCAGGAAAAGAAATCCCTACAAAATCCATGCTTGCAGCCCCTTGTCCAAATAAACCTTTATCAAAACTAAATTTTCTAACCTGTTCCATTGTTTGTTTGATTTGTTTATTTTCAGCAATGGCAACCGCTTGTTTTGGATCTGGGAATAATTTAGTGGTTTTTAATTGTGATTTGAATTCGGCAACTGTTGCGCCTGAATTTTTTGCCATATAGGCAATGGCTTTTTCTGCTTGTTGTCCACCCGCAGTCAAATGCCCTAGGGTTTCATACCATGCACCGACTAAAGCTTTTTTAAAACGCTCATCCGCATCAGTTTTAACCACCATTAAATCAAGAATTTCACCCGGTATTTTTGATGAATCAAAAACCATGCTCGCCCCTTTTGCATTACGAACTTGCTGTAATGGGGGATTCCAAGTAACGGTTGCCGCATTCGGGGTTGCTATAAAAATAGAGGCAATATCCGCATCGGAGGTATTAATCAGTTTAACATCTCGCTCTGATAAACCTACACCGTCTAATGCACGGGCTAATAAATAATGTGAGACGGATAATTCAACTAGCATGATTTCGCGTCCCTTTAATGCGGCTAGATTATCAACCCCCTTAGCCACAATACCATCATTACCATTACTGTAATCCCCAATAATTAACGCGGTTGAATCAATGCCACCCACCGCAGGAATGGTTAAAGCATCCATGTTCGTCATGGTGCAAGCATCAAATTCACCTGCGGTATAGAGATTGATAGATTCAACATAATCATTGACCAATGTCATTTCAATTTCTATACCATATTTATCCGCCCACTTTTTTAATATACCTTGATCGTTGGCATAACCCCAAGCTTCCCAGCCGGTGTAATGTGACCAGCAGGCTTTAAATTTATCTGCTGAATAAGCAGAAACTGAAACCATTGAAAGGCTCAATAATAAAATTAAACTCGAAAATAATTGTCGCATTTTTTACTCCAATGAAGATTATATTGTGAGTTGCGTAGGGTGGGCTTAAGCCCACCCTACATGATTTGCTCTAGTTAATCGTTAATCGCATCTAAGCCATAGTATTGTTCAACTTTTTTGCTGCTTTCCATTTTATCAATGGTTTCTTGCGCTTTTGCGGAAAATTCATCCATTTCTAAAATTGTGGTCGCCATATTGGGTAATGCTTTTTGACGAAAAGTTGATATATCTTTATAAGCAGTTTGAATATCATCAAAGGCTTTTTTCAATACATCCATTGATAATTGAGCAGAGGAGGCTTGTTTGTGAATCTCAACGCCTTGCGTTTTAAGTTTTTCAGCGGTTGCTCCAATTAAGGCATCCGTGGTTTTATTAACTGCCTCTATTTTTTCTAAAACAATTTTTTGATTAGCAAGGGCTAAAGATAAAGTAATGGCAATTTGTAGTGCATTGACGGTTACGCCTAAAGCTCTGGAAACCCCACGAATTAATTCTTTATTATTACGTTTAATGATTTCTATGGTTAAAACCGCTTGCTGGGCAACGGCTAATTGTTGTTGTAAATCCATGATTCGTTGCCGAAGTGGAAACATAATTTCTTCTTTTATAAAAATCACTTTGGGATCATCTGAAGGTAATTCATTTTCAACTTTATCAGTCAGTCCTTTATCAATCATTTCAGCAAAAGCAACTGCTTTTTTTAATTTTTCAGATAAATCCCCCATATATTGCTGGTCATTATCCAAAGTAATCACATCACGTTTTAATTGATCGCGCCCTTTTTCCAAACTATTAACAATATCTGAAATAACCGAATCAGCGGATTGATAACGAGCAAAATAGGCTTCTATCGGTGTACCAACAAAAGGTAAGCTGGCAATAAGACGACGAAACCAGTTCATAGAAAAATCGATACGATTGGGATCTAAATCTTCAACGGTTGTTCGTAAATCAACTAAAGAATTTGCGACAGGCCCCCCATCATCCCCTGTTTTTGATAAGACGTGAATAGACTGTTTCAGCATATCCGAACGCCGAGCTGCCATTTTTTGTAATTCAATGCCAATATTTTCAACCGCAGCAACACTATTATTTTTTTCGGTTATATCATGAGGTTCTATTTTCAATAATTGTTCAATAGAACTTAATGCGCGTTGTTGTAGCTCACTATTTTCATCTTGAAAAGGTTTATTCAGTTTTAATTCATTTTTAACTTCAGCAGTTTCAAATACCATTAGTGGCATTTGAGTTTCAGTGTTAACGGCACTCATGGTTTTTATTCTCCAAATAGTAAAAGATTAACGTGCATATTCGTCAGTGCGTTCAGCAAGGTTGCGTAATTCTTCCATCGCTATATCTAAATCAAATTCAGCCCTGCCTTTATTCATTTGCACCCTCGCCATTTTTGCACTGACTTCATCCAGTTCAGTTAAGGCGCGTTCATTAGCAAGAATAATTTCAGCGGTTCTATTTTGTTGCTGTTGATATAAATTTAAGCGTTGGTTTAAGGTTTCTTTTTCTTTTTGTGCGGTTGCTGAATACTCTTTTTCTAAAATAGCCACGCGCTGGGTTAAATAATTTTTATCAACGGCACTGATACTTTTCAGTGTTAAGAAAACTTTATCCAAATTATCTAACACCGCTAAATAAACCTGTTCAGCCATACTTAAATAACGTGAATAAGTCATTTCTGTTGGTGATAATTTACTGCTTAAAATTTCTTCAAAATTATGGTATTTAACTTCTAGTAATTCAAGTTGTTTAATTCCATTGTCACTTTCAACCTGTTGTAATTCTTTTTTAAGTTTAGTTAGCTTTTGTGTTTTTTCTCGACTTAAACGGGCATGAATCTTTGAAAAATAGGCTTGTGAATAATAATCACGCCGACTAAAAAATTGATAAAACCAGCCTCCAACCGCAGTGACCACTGTTCCTGTTGATACAATAAGAGGAAGACTTCCTAAGCTAAACACCATACTTGAGCCAATGGCAAGTACCCCTGCAACCGCTGAATATAAAACTAAAGGATGCTGTAACGAATTGGCTAACACGGCTTTATTAACCGCCTGCGGGGAAAGAGGATTATTTTTCATTAAAATTTATCGGCCACTAAAATAAGTTCAACTCTGGGTAAACGGTAATTATAAGCACGTCGGCTTTCACCAGATAACTGAGATAAAGGCTGTTCACCACCATAACCCATCGCTTTTATTCGTTGAGCAGGAATGTCATGGGTAATCATTAAATAACGTGCCACCGCATCCGCTCTATCTTGTGATAAGGTCTTATTTAACACTGCATCCCCTCGTGTTGAAGTATGACCACGAATTAAAATTCTAAAATCAGGATAATGCTTGACCGTGCTTTCAGCGACATCTAATTGCATTTTATCGTCCAAGGTTAGCGCGTCTGTACCACTGGCAAAAATAACGGGTCTAATTTTTAGTTTCCCCACTTGTTGTAAATTTTGCCACTGTTGGTCGCTAAGTTTTTTAAATTTATGTTTTTCAACTGTGACAATATCGGTGGGTACGGCCAGTTGCTGATAAACTTCTGCAACAAAATGACTGCTAATAATTCGATAAGGATCATTATCTGGCAAAGGTGATGCTATCATTGAGCCATAATCAATAAAAATATTAATACTGGAATTAATCGTTTCTACCAACTCCTGCTCAGGCAAGCCATTAACGGCGACTGTTCCAAACCATTTATGGGCATTTTCAGTGAGGCCTTGCCATTGCACCCCTTTTAATAAGGATTCAATACTCTCATCATCTAGTTTAGTAATGGCTTCGACATCATCCAATAATTCATCATTATTATCACGATAGAATTTAAGCGTATGAAAATATTCTGTCAATAGTAAAGTAATAATTTCTGGCTTATCTCGCATTATTTTTTTACCCGCTATCAGTACATCAACAATCAATTGTCGGGTTTGGTCTGTGCCTAATAAAAGATGAATACCTTCTTTAGATAAAGCTTTAGAAACATCAGGTTGCCAAAGAACAGCCGCATCAACTTCTTTAGCTAACAAGCGTTGTAGTGCATCTTCTGAACCTTGAGTTAAAACAGGCCAGTTTTGACGTTGTTTTAAATGTTTAATATCAAAATGAACCGCAACGGCTTTAAGTAGATGATCCGAGGGGGAATTAGGTGTAAAAGCAATTTTGGCGGTTTTATTTTGGCGTAAATTATCTAATGTAGGCAATTTATCTTTCCATGCCAATAAAGCATCACCCCCTTTAGACTCATCTAATACGGCAACAATCGTGCCTGGGTATTGTGTTTTAGCGCCATTAAATAAATAACTATCAACAGTTGCTACTGCCATATCTAATTTACCCTTATTTAGAGCCTCCAGACGTTGAGCATAATCCGCTTGATCTTCAATACATTCTAATAAATAACCCTGCTGATAAAGACGGCGTTTCATAACGGGGGAACACAAAGGAAAATAACCAATCCAATTATCTACACCAATAGTTATTTTACCTTTACTCGCGCCCGCATCGGTAAAAGAAAAAATCTTACTGTCTTGCCATTGAACTTGTACTATTTTACCAATTATAATGCCTAGAACACCTAAAATAAGAAGTCCTAATGCAAATTTAGTATGCCCTTTCATTGTTTAACCTAAATTTTAAGATGATTCAACTCAATAGGGTTATCTTGTCAAAATTAATGCAAATCATCAAGCATTAACCTCGAAGAATAACAATCTGAATTTAAGGTATTATAAACAAAAATAAAGATTTTAGTCCCTAATGATAATTATAATGAAAAATGCCTGAAACCAATTTAATCACAACCACTTTTAGTCGTTTAGATTTAGCCTTTGCCGAATTTATAACGCAACGGTGTCATTTAAATGCCAAACAAAAAGTAACTTTCAAAACTTTAATTGCACGACTTTCCTTTGAACAATCTCAAGGACATAGTTGTTTACGAATAAATGAAAAAGATCAACAGTTAATTTTAGCCTCAGGGCTTGCCTTATCAATAAATTCAAGTTCTACGGAAAAGAAACCCTTACAACCTTTAATTATTCAAGCCAATTGTTTATATACCCACCGTTATTGGACTTATGAAACGCAGCTAGCACTTCAATTAAAAGAATTACTAACGATTAATTATCAAATTACAAATTTAGACGCGGCATTAACACACTACTTTCCAACACCTGCTGATATACAAACAATAGACTGGCAACGTGAAGCTGCAAAAATGGCATTAACTCAGGCCTTTGCCATTGTCACAGGGGGACCTGGAACAGGAAAAACAACCACGGTGGTAAAAATTCTTGCCTTATTACAACAACTTAGCTCACAACCCTTACATATTGCCCTAGCAGCACCCACGGGAAAAGCGGCAATGCGTTTACAAGAATCTATTGGGCAGAGCAAACAAAGTTTGAATTGTGAGGAAGCCGTTAAACAATTAATTCCAGAAGAAGTAACGACATTGCATCGTTTGTTAGGCTCAAAACCACCGCCTTCACCCTATTTTAAACATAATGTTGATAACCCTCTGCCTTATGATGTTATCGTTATTGATGAAGCTTCTATGGTCGATTTAGCTTTAATGAGTAAATTAGTTGATGCCTTAAAACAAAATGCCCGATTAATTTTATTAGGCGATAAGGATCAATTAGCTTCTGTCGAATCGGGGGCTGTATTAGCTGATTTAACTTCCACCTTAAAATCTCATACCATTGAACTGTTAAAATCACATCGTTTTGGCGGTATTATCAAAGCATTAGCCCTTGCTGTGAATCAACAACAAGGGGTTAAAGCTTGGGAATTATTAAAAACGGGCGAAGAAATTATTAGTTTATTAGAGAATAATATTATTAATTATATCACCGAAAGACAACAACCCTTCTTAACATTAGTTCTGCAACAAGCTGATTTTAGAGATATTTATAGCGCTTTTAATAAATTTCAAGTGCTATGCTCAAATCGTAATGGAAATAATGGCGTTCATGAAATTAATTATTTGGTGGAAAAAAAACTCGGTTTATCTGGACATTGGTACAATGGAAAACCTATTATGATTACTGAAAACAATGTGGCTACTCAGCTTTATAATGGGGATATAGGTTTATGTCTTCGTGATAAAACCCAGCAAGGAAAGCTAATGGTTTATTTTTTATCAGCTGATAATTCGATTAAAAAAATATTACCTAGTCGATTACCTCGCCATGAAACTGTGTTTGCAATGACGATTCATAAAAGTCAAGGTTCTGAATTTGAAGAAGTTTTAATTGCCTTGCCTGATAGTTTAAATCCTGTATTAACTAAAGAATTAATTTATACTGGGATTACGCGTGCTAAAAAAACAGTTAAAATTGCGGCTAAAAAAGAAATTTTTATTCGCTCAGTTGCACAAAAAGTAGTGCGTTATGGGGGTTTAATTGCTAAAATTAAGGGTTCAAATGTTTAATAAAAATTGCTAAAAAATAAGGATAAAACATGTCAGCTTTAGAAAAAATAGTTATTACAGCAGCAGAATATCTTGAATTAGAACGCACGCATCCTGAACTTAAAAGTGAATTTGTAGACGGTGAAATTTTTGCAATGGCAGGGGCTAGTGAGTCTCATGTTACTATTGTTAGTAATATTGTTGGTGAATTATATACTCAATTCAAACGCCGCCCTTGTAAAGTTTATGCAAGTGATATGCGTGTTAAAGTCAATAAAAAGGCGATCAACAAAGAGGGTGATTACGTCTATCCTGATGTGGTTGCCTTATGCCAAAAACCAGAATTAGTTGAACAAGATAATCTCACTAATCCTCGCCTTATTATCGAAGTTCTCTCCCGTACCACTGAAAAATATGATCTTGGACAAAAGGCTGAACTTTACCGGGCTATTCCCAGTTTACAAGACTATCTTTTAATTGCTCAAGATCGTCATTATGTCGCGCATTATCAACGACAAAATGACCCATCATGGTTATTACGCGAATATAGGAATGAAAACGCGACAATAGATTTAGAATCTATGCAAGCCAAACTTAATTTAATAGATATTTATGATAAAGTAATATTTAAATAGGGAGATTTTCATTCATTAAGCGCTTACTTTTTTCTTTTTTCGTTGTTTTTTATCTACTTTTTGCTGCCGAATAATTGCTAATTCAATCATTTCTTTTTCTATCATTTCAGGGGTTTCATAGGTAATTTTCCCTAATATTCCCGCCCGTAATTCAGCTAATAAAATTTTTGCTGTTTTATCATAATCTATTTGTTTTCCCGCCCGTAAACATCCCCGCCTTTTACCAATAGCATCAAGAAGTTCTAATTCTGTGGTTGGTAAAGTTGTTAATTCATAACGTTTTTGAATACGCTCAGGATAGGCTTGTAATAAATACTCTGCGACAAAAAATGCCACATCATCATGTTGTAAGGCTGTATCTTTTATTGCCCCCGTCACCGCTAAACGATAACCACTATTCTCATTCTCAACATTAGGCCACATCATGCCAGGCGTATCGAATAAAACAATCCCATTTTTTAAATCAATCCGTTGCTGATATTTGGTTACCGCAGGTTCATTACCCGTTTTGGCAATGGTTCTATCGGCTAATAAATTGATTAAGGTGGATTTCCCTACATTAGGAATCCCCATAATGAGAACATGAATAGTTTTATCTTTGGCTTTTAACGGCAACATTTTTCGACAAAGTGCAGGGATTTGTTTCACTTTTTCAGGATAAAGACTGCTAATAGCTAAGGTTTTAATCCCTCGTTGTTTTTCAAAATAGTCTTGCCAACGTAAAGTTAATTTTTCATCAGCAAGATCACTTTTACTTAATAATTTAATACAAGGTTTATCACCTCGTAATTCAGCTAATTTAGGATTTTCACTACTAAACGGTAAACGGGCATCAATAATTTCAATAATTAAATCAATATGTGTCAGTGTTTTTTTTATGTCTTTCCCAGCCTTGTACATATGACCTGGGTACCATTGAATTTGCATTTTTTATTTAAACTTCTTTGGCTAGTTTTTCTGCATAACCTAAATAATTATGCGGTGTTAATTTTAATAATTCGGCTTTAGCTTCATCTGGAATCGCTAACGTTTTCACAAATGCTTGCATTCCTTCTGCGGTAACTCGCTGACCTCGTGTAAGTTCTTTTAATTTTTCATAAGGTTTTTCAATATTATAGCGACGCATTACTGTTTGAATAGGTTCTGCTAAAACTTCCCAATTTGAATCTAAATCAGCATTCATGGCTTGCGGATTTAATTCTAATTTAGAAATGCCTTTTAAGGTCGATTGAATCGCAATACTGGTATGTGCAATCCCTACCCCTATGTTTCTCAATACGGTAGAATCGGTTAAATCACGCTGCCAACGAGAAATAGGGAGTTTTTCGGCTAAAAATCCAAACAATGCATTGGCTAATCCTAAATTACCCTCTGAATTTTCAAAATCAATGGGATTAACTTTATGTGGCATGGTTGATGAACCTACCTCACCTGCAATGGTTTTTTGTTTAAAATATCCTAAAGAAATATAGCTCCAAATATCACGATCAAAATCTAATAAAATTGTATTAAAGCGTGATAAGACATGAAAATATTCAGCGACATAATCATGGGGTTCAATTTGGGTTGTATAAGGGTTAAATTGTAAACCTAAAGATTCAACAAAATTTTGTGCAAAAATAATCCAGTCAACCTCAGGATAGGCAACACTATGTGCATTATAGTTACCCACTGCGCCATTAATTTTACCTAATAATTCAACGGTAGAAAATTGACTTTGTTGACGAGATAAACGTGCTACGGTATTAGCAAATTCTTTGCCAATGGTTGTTGGCGTTGCGGATTGACCATGAGTTCTTGACAACATCGCTTGTGATGCTGTTGTTTGAGAAACTTTTTTAATTGCCGTAATACAATCATTCATTTGCAAAAGTATGACCTCACGTCCTTCTTTTAACATTAAACCATAAGAAAGATTATTAATATCTTCTGATGTGCAGGCAAAGTGAAAAAATTCACTAATGGCTTTTAATTCAGCACAATCGGCTATTTTTTCCTTTAAAAAATATTCTACTGCCTTAACATCATGGTTCGTTGTTCTCTCAATCGTTTTAACACGCAACGCATCATCGTGTGAAAACTCACTAACGAGTGTATCTAAACGTTGAGTCGCTTGATTGCTAAAGCTAGGTACTTCTATAATTTGAGGATGATTAGCTAAGGCTTGCAACCAACGAACTTCAACTTCAACACGATAACGAATTAAACCGTATTCACTAAAAATAGGGCGTAAGGCTTCGACTTTGCCGCTATAGCGACCGTCTATAGGGGATATTGCAGTAAGTTCTGTTTGTGACATAAATTTATAAATTATTTAAAATAAGACAACTAAACGGCTTATTTTAACCTAGAAAGTGTGACAAGCTTAATGCTATTTGAATCTATAAATTAAAAAATTTAATTCACTTAGCCTATCTACAAGACGGTTTTTATAAATTCTGGTAATCTGTACCCTTTATTTCTTTTAATTTATCATTGTAATTCATGAAAAAAATTCTTATTTCTGACAAACTAGCTGATGCAGGTATTAACTTTTTAAACGAACAAGAGGGCGTTCAAATCCATATTGAAACGGGTTTAGATGAAGCGCAACTTTGTGACATTATTGGTGACTACGATGCCTTATTAATTCGTAGTGGAACACAGGTGACGGAAAAGGTTTTAAAAGCGGCAAAGAATTTAAAAATTATTGGTAGAGCGGGGATTGGCGTTGATAATGTTGACGTTCCTGCGGCAACAGAGCAAGGGATCATTGTTATGAATACCCCTGATGCGAATGCAACCACTACCGCAGAATTGGCTATTGCGCATTTATTTTCATTAAGTCGTTTATTACCTAAAGCAGATAGGTCTGTTCGCGCTGGAAAATGGGAAAAAGCCGCTTTTATGGGGGCGGAAGTTTCTTATAAAACCTTAGGCGTGTTAGGGTTTGGTACGATTGGACGTATTGTCGCTCAACGGGGTGTCGGTTTAAAAATGCGTGTTATTGCTTATGATCCTTTCGTTGCCCCTGATGTATTTGAGCAAATGGGCGCAGAATCTGTAAGCTTAGATGAACTAGTAGCGCAAGCGGATTATTTAACTTTGCATTGCCCAATGATCGAAAAAACACGCGGAATTATTGGAGCTGAACAACTTAAAGGGATGAAAAAATCGGCGATGCTAATTAATTGTGCTAGAGGCGGTTTAGTTGATGAGGTTGCACTTTATGATGCGTTAAAAAATAATGACATTGCAGCGGCTGCATTAGATGTTTATGAACAAGAGCCACCCAAGAACTCACCTTTATTTGAATTAGATAATATTAGTTTTACGCCTCATTTAGGGGCTTCAACACGAGAAGCGCAAGTGGCTGTTAGTGTCGAGATTGCCCGTCAAGCGGTGACTTTTTTGAAAACAGGGGAGGCAATTAATGCCTTGAATTTGCCCCGTTTATCAGCAGAAGAGTTGAAAAAATCACGCCAATTTATGAATTTAGCCAATATTTTGGGTAAAGTCTTAGTTAATCTTGCTGATAAACCTATTGAACGTTTAGAAGTTTCAATTTTTGGTAAAGCCTCAGAACTTGAAATTAGACCGATTTCAGTCGAAGCTTTAGTAGGCATGTTCACAGGACAATTATCAACCCCTGTTAATCGTGTCAATGCAGAAAATATTGCTAAACGTCAAGGGGTTTCCTTAGTAGAAACTAAAAGTTCAGAAGCCCTCGGTTATTTATCATTAATGAAAATTGTCGGTCATTATGGTGATGAAAGTATTTCTTTGGAAGGTACGTTATTGGGTGATTGCCATCCTCGTTTAGTTAAAATCAATGAGTTTGAAGTTGAAGTTGTACCTGAGGGCATCTTATTAGTGACGCGTCATGATGATAAACCCGGGGTTATTGCTGCGATAGGTGCTGTATTAGGGGCTGCAAATATCAATATTTCACGGATGGAAGTGGGAACAGGAAATGATAGTGAGCAAGCTATGGCACTGATTAATGTCTCTACGCCATTGAATGATGAATTATTTTCCGCTTTATGTGCGATACCCGCAGTACATAGTGCGACTCAAATTTGTTTGTAAATAATTAATTTTGTAAATCGGGTTATATAGCTTAACCCGAACTTTACAGTTAAATTTTTATGACAAAAACTTCAAAAACCAATAAAACGCGTTGGCATCGCTTACTTGGATCATTGCTAGAACAACTACTGACTCCTGTGGGTATTCTTGTTCAATGTGATGTTAAGATTATGGTTAATCCACCAGAAGCAGATATATTGTTGCTAAGGCGGCAATCACTAAAATGGACTAACGAACAATATCAACGTTTACCTGATGGTATAAGAGATAGTATGGCAAGTCACATTCTGCTTGAATTTAAATATACAGAATCAGTTAATGAAACGGCTTTACAGCAAACTTTAAGCTATGATTTCTTCTATAAACGCGCTCAAACCTTAAGTAATGAACAAATTCAAAGTTTTCTAATCAGTGCTAAAACACCTCATTTAGCAACTTTAACTCAGTTTGGTGATCAGAAAAGTAAACATAAAGGGGTTTATTACACTAAAATACCTTTATTAAAACAGGCTATTTTGATTGTTTTAAATGAGTTATCTGATGAGCCTCATAATGCTTGGTTAAAATGTTTTGCAAGTCGTTATCAAGAAAAGCGAAAAGCCTTTGCATTATTAGATAAAATGGAGTCTAAGAAATTAAATTTATTTTTATCAGGACTCCGTAAACATTGGTTTGAAGAGAAAAAGGAATACAAAATGAATACTGAACTAACGCCAGAAAGTTTAATAGAGATGGGGAAATCTTGGGGAGAATTTTATTTATCTCACTTAAATGCAGAAGAACGTTTAGCAGGACTAGATGCAGAAGAACGTTTAGCAGGATTAGGTACAAAAGAACGTTTAGCAGGGTTAAAAACTAGAGAAATTGTATCAGCAGTGGATCATAAAAAAATATTAGCTGAGTTATCCGTTGAAGAAATTGAAACCTATCTCCATCAAATAAAAGCCCAACATTAATAAATTAAATATGAACTTTGAAATAATTTGCTTCGATTGTGACAGCACCTTAAGTCGCATCGAAGGCATAGATGAATGTGCAAAAACGGTGGGCTTAGGCTTAGAAATGGCGGCATTAACCCATGCCGCAATGAATGGTGAATTAGCTTTAGAAGCGATTTATAAAAAACGCTTAGATTTAATTAGACCTAATAAAGCGGCAATTAAATCTTTAGCTGATTTATATATTGCTGAAATGGTTACAGGGG
>DAOUTG010000025.1 GCA_030626845.1 Methylococcaceae bacterium | reverse complement strand
GCATTAAGTAACTCAGGCGAAGGGGGCGAACATTCCAGTCGTTTTGGCACGCTAAAATCTAGCAAAATAAAACAATTTGCCTCGGGTCGTTTTGGGGTTTGGGCAGGCTATTTAGCGGATTCTAATTGTGAAGAAATTGAAATAAAAATAGCCCAAGGGGCAAAACCTGGTGAAGGCGGTCAATTACCTGCGATGAAAGTCTCGGTTGAAATTGCCTCATTACGTGGCGGGACACCGAAAGTTGAATTAGTCAGTCCACCGCCACATCATGATACTTATTCAATTGAAGATTTAGGACAATTAATCCATGATGCCAAAGCCGCACGGGTTAAAGTGGTGGTTAAATTAGTTTCTTCCGAAGGCATTGGAACGATTGCGGTGGGCGTTGCCAAAGCGGGTGCAGATGTCATTAATGTTGCGGGTAATTCAGGCGGTACGGGCGCGGCTGCCGTCACTAGTTTAAAACACACAGGACGTTCCCCAGAAATTGGGATTGCCGAAGTTCACCAAGCTTTAGCCGTCAATGGGTTGCGTGATAAAGTGGTGTTACGTTGCAGTGCCGCGCATCAAAGTGGTTTAGATGTGGTTAAATCCGCCATTATGGGGGGAGATTCATTTGAATTTGGGACGACCGCATTAATGATGTTGCGTTGTGTGATGGCAAAAAACTGTAATGTTAAATGTCCAGCAGGCTTAACGACGGCGCATGAAGAATTTAAAGGCGATGCGCGTGTTTTAGCCCAATACTTTATGAACCTAGCTCACGAAGTACGCGAAATTCTAGCGGATTTAGGTTATCAAAGTTTAGCCGCTATTCGTGGACAAGCCGATTTATTACATCTCATTAATCACCCGACAATGGTCGGGCAATTAGATTTTACGGGGCTATTAGCGCAGGTTAATGTGCGTAAAATTGAGAAGCCAATTTATTTAGAAGCTAATTTTCTAATTGATAATCCTATTATTGAACAGGTTAAAACAGACTTAATTGCGCAAAATAAGTCACAAGTGATTATTGAAGGGGCTGAATTTAAATTAAATAATTTGAATAAAACCGTGGGTGGGCAAACCGCTATTGATATTGAACGCTTGCTACATTATGAATTGACGGAGGCGCAACGTGCCGCGACGGATATTATTTATACCAATCAACATGGGCGACATTACTTTGCTCCTGATAGTGTTATTATTCGTACTACAGGCTCTGCTGGACAAAGTTATGCGGCATTTTTAAATGATGGTATGCGGATAGAACATACAGGCACGTGTAATGATGGCGTGGGTAAAACCATGTGCGGTGGGACAATTATTGTTAAGTCACCAGGTGGTGGTTCAACAAAATCAGGTGAAAATGTTTTAATTGGTAACTTTGCCTTATTTGGAGCTTCAGGCGGTAAAGCCTTTATCAATGGGGAAGGCGGTGACCGTTTTGCGGTACGAAATTCAGGGGCAATGGCGGTCGTTGAAGGGGTGGGTGACTTTGGTTGTGAATACATGATTAATGGCACAATCCTTAATATTGGCGGCTTTGGTAAAGGTTTTTGTACCGGCATGTCAGGGGGAAATGCGTACCAATATGATCCTGATAACCGCTTAAAAGATTTGTATGATAAAACCTCGGTAGAAATTCGTTGTTTAACTGAAGAAACAGACGTTTCTAAAGCGCATGAGCAATTTATTGTAGCGATGCTGGAGCAACATCTTGACTATACGGAGTCAGAAAAAGCGCGGGCGATATTAGCTAATTGGGACACTGAACGTCAGCACTTTTTTATTGCGATTCCTTTGTTTTTATATAAAACCCAAACCGCCACTTTTTTAAAGCAAGCTTTAGAACGTAAAGCCATGATAGAAGAGCTTTCTATTGCTTTGGCGCAACAACAAATTGCAGAAGTTAAGCAAGCGCATCAAGCAAATCAACCGTTATTTAAGGGGGCAGTTCCGGCTTACGGAGACATTGATACGCAATTAACCTTTAAGTTGATTAATAGTTTTGCGGCGATAGATACGGCTGAAAAATTGACGGATGATACTTTTAAGCTTATCAGCGAACGTCCCCGTAAATTACAAGACGCATTGGTGAAGAGCATTCGTGAAGCTTATAGTCATTATAGTGATGATGAACTGAGTGCATTATTAGCGGCGAAACGTTTATCAGACTATAAAACAGCGTTAATAAATCGTGATGTGCAAAGTATTAATTCCATCGGTTCAACGGCATGGATCATCGAACAAGATAAAATTAACCGCATTGCACTAGAGGGTTTAACACCTATTGATGAATATTTAGCCAGTCATGTGAGTTTAGAAATTGTACAAGCTATGATGGCTGAGTAATTTTGAATGAAAATTAAGCTAAAAAATTTAGGATCAATAAAACAAGCTGAATTTGAGCTGGGTGATTTTACAATTATTTGTGGAAATAATAATACGGGTAAAACCTACGCAACCTATGCTTTATTTGGTTTTTTGCATCGCTGGCAAGATTTATTGACGGTTTCAATTGATGATACCTTAATTGATACCTTATCAAGTGAAGGGATTATTATGATTAATCTCATGGATTATTTAGACCAATACGCTCAGATATTACAGCAAGGCTGTGAAAAATATACCCAATCATTGCCCGCTGTTTTTTCTGCTCCTGAATCACATTTTAAAGAGGCGAAATTTGAAATTATATTAAATAAAGTCCCTAGTTTAATTTCTAAGTTTGAAGTAACCTTTCAGTTTGGAAATTCAGAGTTTTTATTATCTAAAACTGAAGATAGCCATGATTTAATAATTTCTTTGTTAGCAGAAACAAAAATAAATAATTTTCCTGCTCAACTTATTAAGTCTATTATTTCAGAAACCATTATAAAAATACTTTTTTTAAATTTATTTTCTACGCCCTTTATTTCAAGTGCCGAGCGAACGGGAACGGCTATTTTTAGCGATGAGCTTAATTTTTCACGAAATAATTTACTCAAAGAAATGCACAATTTGGATAAAGAAAAAGATCCAAGAGAATTATTATTTAAGAGCTATCAAAATTACGCATTACCTGTGGAAGAAAATGTTGATTTTATTCGTAACTTGAAAAAAATAGCTAAAAAAAATAGCTTTATTAATAAAGAACATCCAAAAATATTAGCTGATTTTGCAGATATTATTGGAGGATGTTATCGTGTTAATACTAATAATGAATTACATTTTATCCCTAATAATACAAAAATTAAATTAACGATTGAAGAAAGCTCAAGCTCTGTGCGTTCTTTATTGGATATGGGGTTTTATTTACGTCATGAAGCGAAGCCAGGCGATTTACTGATTGTTGATGAACCCGAATTAAATTTACATCCTGAGAATCAACGGCGACTTGCACGGTTATTTTCACGTTTAATTAGTATTGGAATTAAGGTCTTTATCACCACGCATAGCGATTATATCGTTAAAGAACTCAACACGCTTATTATGCTTAATCATGATAGCCCTTATCTTAAGCGAATTGCTGATGACGAAGGTTATCATCAGGATGAACTTATTTCAGCATCTCAAGTTAACGTTTATATTGCCGAGAAAAGACCTATCTTATTGGAGGGTAAAAAGCGTAGATATGCTTATCAAACCTTAACCAAAGCTCCTGTAAACCCTAAAAATGGGGTTGAGGTGAGTAGTTTTGATACGGCAATTAATACCATGAACCGCATTCAAGATGCTATTATTTGGCGTGATGATGAGTGACTCAATTATTCTAAATGAACTTATTAATGATAATGCCTTAGTCGCTCTTGAAACAGAAAAGTACGGCAAATTAAAAGTTACCTTAGTTGAACCTAAAAATGAAGAATTTCCTGAATACAGCGTTGATATAAAAGGAATTCCTAAGAATGCGTTGGTGATTAAAATAGATGCCTTTCCTGCCCCTAACGCCATTTTTAAAAACTCTAAAGGCGAGTGTAAACGTGCTGACTTTGCTATTATTACGGATGAACTAATTATATTGATTGAGCTAAAAAGTGGCAAGGGAAATAATCTTGCAATTATTCAACAATTAAAAGGAGCGCAAGCTGTTATTGATTATTGTAGGGTTATGGTTAAAAACTTTTGGAATGAATCTAATTTTCTTGATATAAATCAATATGAATACAGATTTGTTAGTATTAAGTGTATTGGTCTTAATAAAAAGCCAGTTTTTCAACGAGAGAGTCAAAAAATCATGATTTGCCAGAAAAAATGCTGAAAATTACAGCCCCTAAATATTTGCAATTTAAGCAACTCGTAATCTCACCCCCTTAAACCCTTAAGTTAAAAAGGTTTATTTTTGGCTTAAAACATAGCTTTTTATTATAAAAATATTATATTTAATAATTAATCTTCAATGAAAACACTGAACATTTCAAACAACGCCCCCTATTCTGATACTCAACGTGCATGGCTCACAGGATTTTTTGCAGGAATGCACAGCCACATGCTAC
Source organism: Methylococcaceae bacterium (assembly GCA_030626845.1). GTDB lineage: Bacteria > Pseudomonadota > Gammaproteobacteria > Methylococcales > Methylomonadaceae > WTBX01. The sequence continues at coordinate 26,043 of DAOUTG010000025.1, read as the reverse complement.
AAAGTGCCAGTGCAAACCAAACCGCTAATGCGCGTGTTATTAACATTCTCTATGGAACGCAAACAGGCACATCGGAGTCCGTCGCTCATGATGCGGCGAATGCCGCTAAAACATACGGCTTAAATCCTATTGTCAAAAGCATGGATGAACTTGAAATTGCTGACATGGCAGCCATGGAGTATTTACTTATTATCACCAGCACCTATGGTGAAGGGCAAATGCCTGATAATGCCCAAATGCTTTGGGATGCCGCAACCAGCGAAGAAGCTCCGCTTTTTGAAAATACTAACTATTCTATCCTAGCCCTAGGTGATACCAGTTATGATTTATTTTGTCAGGCAGGAATAGACTGGGATCAACGCCTTGAAGCACTGGGGGCAACACGAATTTATCAACGTATTGATTGTGATGTAGACTTTGAAGATCCTGCGGAAAATTGGATAAGCAGTGTCATTCCGCTAATGTCGGATGGTTCAGCTATTAATCTCATTGATAACGAATCACCTGTTAGTAACAAACCCCTGTATAGTCGTAAAAATCCATTTCCAGCGACGATGACATTGAATAAAGTGGTAACGGCTGAGCATTCATCCAAAGAAACTCGTCATTATGAAATTTCCATTGCAGGTTCAGGTTTAAGCTATGAAGCTGGCGATGCCTTGTGTGTTATCCCTACTAACTGTCCTGAATTAGTCGATGCGATCATAAAAGCCATTGGTTGTAATGGCGATGAAAATGAGCCTTTTAATGGTGAATTAATGCGTTTACGTGATACCTTACAAAGTAATTTTGAAATTAAACTGCCTAGCAAAGAATTAATTGAAGAAATTGCTAAACGCTCAGGTAATCAAGTCTTAAACGAACTGTTAGCCTCTAATGATAAAGATAAGTTGAGTGATTACTTATGGGGACGGGATAGTTTAGATTTATTATTAGAAAACCCTAAAATAGAATTTTCGGCCGCAGAATTTATCGCCCTTTTAAAACCACTACAACATCGTGCTTATTCCATTGCTTCTAGTGGCAAAATGCACCCTGAAAATGTACATTTAACCATTGCCAGTGTACGTTATAAAAGTCAAGGGCGTGAACATAAAGGGGTTTGTTCTACTTATTTAGCCGATCTAGTGGGAGAAAGCACCAAGGTTAAGGTCTTTTTTACCCCTAATAAAAGCTTTAGAGTACCAGAGGATGATAGTTTACCGATGATTATGGTCGGGCCGGGAACAGGGATTGCGCCTTTTCGTGCTTTTTTACAAGAGCGGGAATTTAGAAAGTCCAGCGGTCAAAATTGGTTGTTTTTTGGGGATAGAAATGCAGAAACTGATTTTATTTATCAAGATGAATTGAATGCCATGCAAAAAAATGGGGTGTTAAACCGCTTAGATTTAGCATTCTCCCGCGATCAACAAGAAAAAATTTATGTACAAGATAAAATGCGTGAAAATGGCGCAGAAATTTTTGCATGGTTAGAACAAGGCGGTTCTTTCTTTGTTTGTGGGGATGCTTACCGAATGGCAAAAGATGTTGATAAAGCATTACATGATATGATTAGTCAATATGGCAATAAATCCGTTGATGAAGCCGTTGACTATGTTAATCAACTCAAAAAAGAAAAACGTTATGTTAGAGATGTTTACTAATTGAAAAAAAATTCAGGCTGACATCTAGCTGTAATATTTCTAAAGTATTTTAACCTAATGGAAGATAAACCATGAAAATCTTAACCATCCTGTGTTGTTTGTTTTCAATAACAAGCCATGCACAAACTCGCATTGCCATTTTAGACTTTGAATTAAGAGATTTAACCTTAGCCCCTCGTATTCCTGCTGAATTAAAACGTACTGCGGCTATCAAGCCTATGTTAGAAGCTGAATTAAAACGCGCGGGTTATGAAATTATTACAATAAATTCAACCACTCAAAAAAAGGCTAATGCAGGAGTTGGTTATCTTTTTGACCATGATGATGTTGCAGCTAAATTAGCTAAAAAAGTAGGTGCAGATTATGTATTAGTGGGTAGATTACATAAACCTAGCTTTTTATTTGCTTATTTAATGGGACATTTAGTCAGAGTTAATGATGGTAAACTCATGGGTAATTATATTTCAGAAACTAAAGGCGGAGATCAAAAACTAACGTTAAAAGCGGTTGAAAGTTTAACCGTAAAAATTGACAACGATTTAGAACATCGCTATTCACCGCCTAAATCTCAGTCTACGAATTAATTTAATTATGTCAGTAAAACAAACTCACACTCACGCTATTAATATTAACCCTTTGGAAAACGAGCAAAAAAACACACTACTAGAAAATGAGACGACCTGTCTTGAAGTTAAAAATTTAGATTTTTTCTACGGTGAGAAACAAGCGTTATTTAACGTCAATATGAAAATGCCGAAAAAGAAAGTAACCGCTTATATTGGTCCCAGTGGTTGTGGTAAATCAACCTTGTTACGCAGTATTAATCGTATGAATGATTTAGTTGATAATACTAAAATCGACGGTCAAATTTTATTAGAAGGCGAAAACATTTATGATAAATCCGTTAACGTCGCTGATTTACGCCGTCGTGTTGGCATGGTATTTCAAAAGCCTAATCCCTTTCCTAAATCCATTTATGAAAACGTTGCTTACGGATTAAGAATTCAAGGCATTAATGATAGACGAACCTTAGATGAAACCGTTGAAAAGTCATTAAAAGGCGCAGCTTTATGGGATGAGGTTAAAGATCGTCTCAATGATAATGCCTTAGGTCTTTCAGGGGGTCAACAGCAACGTCTTGTTATTGCAAGAGCCATTGCTATAAAGCCTGAAGTGATGTTATTAGATGAACCGGCCTCTGCGCTTGATCCCATTTCAACCTTAAAAATTGAAGAGCTAATTAATGAATTAAAAGAAACCTATACCATCGTCATTGTCACTCATAATATGCAGCAAGCCGCGCGTGTTTCTGATTACACCGCATTTATGTATTTGGGTGAATTAATTGAATTTGGACAAACCAATCAATTATTTACCAATCCTTCTAAAAAGCAAACAGAAGACTATATTACAGGTCGTTACGGTTAAGGTGAAAACAATGGAAAGTAGTAAAATAGGGCATCACATTTCTGAACAATTTAATCGTGAAATTGAAGATATACGCAATAAAGTTTTGACGATGGGTGGCTTAGTCGAGCAACAAATTACCCTAGCAACTCAAGCATTTTCAGAAGGTGATATAGAATTGGCTGAAACGGTGATTAAGCAAGATGACCAGGTCAATGATTTAGAATTAGAAATTGATCGTGAATGTATTGAAATTATTGCTCTACGCCAACCTGCTGCCTTTGATTTACGTTTATTAATTTCGGTTATTAAAACTATTACGGAAATTGAACGTGTCGGCGATCAAGCTAAACGTATTGCTCAAATGGCGATTCATCTAGTAGATTCTGAAAATCACAATCAATATTATGAACTGCAACATATTGTCGATATGGTCAGTGCAATGCTTCACGATGCCTTAGATGCATTTGCAAGAATGAATATTCATGAAGTGGTTAGCATTAGCAAACAAGTTAAAAATGTAAACCGAGAATATAAAAGTATTGTCCGTCAATTGATTACAAAAATGATGGAAGACCCAAGAAAAATTAGTCGTTCATTAGACTTATTATGGACAGCAAGAGCTTTAGAGCGTGTTGGTGATCATGCTTGTAATATCAGTGAATACGTCATCTACATGGTTAAAGGTGAAGATATTCGTCATCTTTCTACTGAAGAGTTAACGCAAAAAGTTGATTTATAACCTTGAGCGAGTTTACTTTATGGAATTAACCATTCTTATCGTTGAAGATGAAGAAGCCATTAGAGAAATGTTGTTAATGGTACTTAAGCAATCGGGATTAAAAACCTTAGCCGTAGAGAGTGCCGAAGATGCTTTACAGTTTCTGGCGGATAAACCTTTACCTGATTTATTAGTTTTAGACTGGATGTTACCTGGAATCAGTGGCATAAAACTAACCCAACGTCTAAAAAAAGATGAACAATATCAACAATTACCGATTATTTTATTAACCGCAAGAGGTGAAGAAGAAGATAAAATCAAAGGCTTAGATTGTGGTGCCGATGATTATATAACCAAACCTTTTTCACCTAAAGAGTTAATTGCTCGCATTAAAGCGGTCATGCGCCGAAATATGCCTAAGGAAAAAACAGCGCCTCTTGTCGTAGGTCGAATTAGTTTAAACCAAGAACAGCATCGTTTAAATATTGATAATCAAAACATAGATATTAGTCCCACTGAATTTCGATTAATGCAATTTTTTATGACCCATCAAGATAAAGTCTATACACGGACTCAACTATTAGATTATGTTTGGGGTCGCAACACTTATGTTGAAGAACGCACTGTCGATGTTCATATTCGCCGTTTAAGAAAAATTTTAGCCCGTTATCAATGTGATACACTCATTCAAACCGTTCGTGGATTTGGTTATCGTTTTTCATTAGCGGATTAAATGAATGTGGGCTTGGCGAAAAGAAATTTTAAAATTATTATTATTAATTATTTTTGCAGCAATTTTGAATACTTTTATTGGCTATCTTTCTCAAATGCTGATTTTGATATTGCTAGGCACGTTAATTCGACAAGCTATTTTAATTACCCGATTAGAACATTGGCTAAGTCGAGGGGCTGGTGGTGGAATTCCAAAAGGTTCAGGCATCTGGGAAGATATTTATTATCATTTTTATCGTATAAGAGCTGCTAAAAAAAAGCGTAAAAAACAACTAAGTAAAATAATAAAACAATTTCGTCAATCAACTGATGTATTACCAGATGCTGCGGTTGTACTAGGGAAAGATGATGAGATTGAATGGTCAAATAAACTTGCAAAAAAAATCTTAGGTTTAAATAAGAGTGATAAAGGACAACGAATCCCCAACCTTATTCGCCAACCTGAATTTAGTCAATATCTCAAAAACAGTCAAGAATATGATTCCCTAATTATTAACTCGCCTGTTGATTCTCAATCAATATTGCAATTACGCTTAGTTAAATATGGGTCAGGACAACGATTATTGATTGCTCAAGATGTCACTCAACAAAAGAAAATGGAAGTGATGCGAAAAAATTTTGTAGCTAATGTTTCTCATGAATTAAGAACCCCGTTGACTGTCTTAAAAGGCTATTTGGAAACCTTAGAAGATATGGAACATAGCGATGAATCTCAACTTTTAAGACATTCATTAAAGCAAATGTCAACACAAACAGCACGTATGCAATATTTGGTTAATGATTTACTATTATTAGCACGTTTGGAAACCCAACAACAAAAAACAAACTATGTAGATGTTGCTGAATTAATTCAAACAATTTGTAATGAAAGTGCGCAAGATGGAGTAAACTTACGTATTGATTTACAATTGGAAACTCAACTAGGTTTAGAGGGTAATAAAGAAGAATTACGCAGTGCATTTAGTAACTTAATCAATAATGCTTTAAAATATTCCCCCCTTAACTCAAAAGTAAAGGTTATTTGGAAAAAACAAGCAAATGAATTATATCTTGATGTCATTGATAACGGTGAAGGTATTGCACCAGCCCATATTCCAAGGGTAACAGAGCGATTTTTTAGGGTTGAGGTAAAAAGACCCCATAAATTAACTGGCACGGGATTAGGGCTAGCCATTGTAAAACATGTCTTAATGCGTCATGAGGCTAAATTAGAAATTAAGAGTCAACTCGGTGTTGGTAGCCAGTTTCGTTGTGTTTTTATTACCAAAAACAGAAAACTTTAAGGTAAATAATAATGGAACAGGATCAAGAAGAAAACCTAGAAGAAAGCGTGGTAATTTATAAACAAAAATTAATAGATAACCCAGAGCATCAAACCGCTTATTACAATATGGGGGGGATTTTAAAAAAGTTAGGGCATTTAGACCAAGCAATTGATGCTTATAAACATCAACTGGAAATAAACCCTTTACATGAAAAATCATGGAATAATATGGGGACAACACTATCAAAACAAGGAAATTATAAAGAAGCCGAGATTGCATTTACCAAAGCATTAGAAATTCAACCAAATTTTTTATTAGCATTAACCAATGCTGCAGAACTCGCTTTAATACAACAAAATACTCAGCTTTGTAACGACTATATTAATAATCTTTTAAAATTAGTGGGTGATAAAGCAGACGAATTTTCAGTCGCCCCTTTTTTGGTATGGCTAACAGTCGTAGAAAAAAGTTATCAACCCATTTTAACTGCCATTGGAAAGCGAGAACCTGACCTTAATTTTGACTGGGATTTTAAAGAACTTGAGCCTGTAATAATGGGACTTCGTAAATCACAACAAAAAATAGCAGCTTGTTTTATTCGTTATTTCACTAATCAGTTAAGTTTTTCAGCTTTACAGGAAAGATTGAAAGATGATTGAAAATAACCCGCTAAACTAGCCTTATACTCAGTCATTTGTAGGTGCAGATTCATCTGCACTGTGCGGATAAATCCGCACCTACAAAAACAACTTGCCTAAGTTATTTTGTACAGATTCCTTAGCTGCCATTAAAAATTAATAAATAACCGCTTGTTCTTTCAATACACTATAAATATGCTCAAGGGTTTGTTGGTCGCAATCAAAGCTTAATTCCGCCTTTTCATTAACACAGATGCAAATCAATCCTGCATTTTTGACCACATTGATATAGTCAGAGGTTACTTTTTCTAATATCGTCGCTGCATGACCATTATCAAATAAATGCCGTTCTAATTGATAAGCAATTTCTTGCGCATTTTCACCTTTCAATGAAATAGCCGTGGGTTGTTGGCTAAAACGCGCAGCACGTTCTTTGGGCGTAACGGCTTTAAAATCACTGGCCTCCGTTCCCCCTAAAATCATGCCCGCCCCCACGGTTACATTGCTTAAACGGTCGATGATAATAAATGAACCCGTGCCTTTGGTTTTTGTATAAGGGTCAAAAACGACTGGCGCATTAACAGAGACATTACAACAGCCAATTTCATTCAGTTCTAATTGTTCGGCATCATGATGCTCTAAGGTGTTCACATCTATTCGATGGTGGATAGACGATATAGAGCCTGAGACACTGCGTGTGGCTAATTTTATTGTATATTGTCGCCCTGGAATCATGGCTTTTTCAGTCATCCATACTAAGGTCGCTTTGAAGCTATCTGCAATAAGAGGAGAACTATCCCCCTTGATTAAGGTATCCCCTCGACTAATATCTATTTCATCATCCAGCGTTAAGGTCACGGCCATCGGTGGGAAAGCTTGTTCTAATTCACCATCGTAAGTCACAATAGATTTTATGGTGCTGGTTTTACCCGAAGGCAAGGCGGTAATTTTATCGCCTTGATGAAACACCCCTGAAGCAACTGTGCCACAAAACCCTCTAAAATCAAGGTTAGGGCGGTTAACATATTGCACAGGAAAACGGGCTTCAACAAAATTATGGTCATCTGCAATTTGGATGGTTTCTAACGCTTCCATCATAGAAATCCCTTGATACCAAGGCATGTTGTTACTTTTATTGACGACATTATCCCCATCTAGGGCGGACATCGGAATGAAATGAACATCCTCTAATTCAAGCGTTGCAATGAAATCACGGTAATCTTGCTGTATTTTTTCATAAATCGCTTCACTATAATCCACTAAATCCATTTTATTAATCGCAACAATAATATGTTTAATACCTAATAATGAGGCGATAAAGCTGTGGCGTTTCGTTTGCGTTTGTACCCCATAACGGGCATCAATTAAGATTACCGCTAAATCACAAGTTGAAGCCCCTGTTGCCATGTTACGGGTATATTGCTCGTGTCCTGGGGTATCGGCAATAATAAATTTACGGCTTTTTGTTGAAAAATAACGATAAGCAACATCAATGGTAATACCTTGCTCGCGTTCAGCTTGTAATCCATCAACTAAAAGAGCTAAATCAACTTTCCCTGCGCCGGTTGTCCCTGATTTGACACTATCTGCTTGAACGGCGGCGAGTTGATCTTCATAGATCATTTTTGAGTCATAGAGTAATCGACCGATGAGGGTACTTTTTCCGTCATCGACATTACCGCAGGTTAAAAAGCGTAACAGTTCTTTACGTTCATGTTGAGCGAGGTAGGCGTTTATATCGGTGCTGATTAAATCGGATTGATGGGACATTGGTTTATATTTCCTAAAAATATTGAATTTAAGAAGTTGGAATCGTTAATCATTAACAACATAACCCCGTTTTTTAGCTATCTCTTCATTCAGAACTTGAACAGAAGCTGGGGATAAATTCCAGACTTTAACAAGAGGTTTAAGCTTTTTTTGGAGTTTACTCTGTAAGCCATTTAACCATTCAGTTTGGTGATTTTTTACAACTAAAACTAATATAAAATTAAGAGTGGAAAATTCAAGATCTTTAAAATTTTTAGGTAATTCAAGTTTAGCTGTATTATGGCGATTTAAATAAATAGCCGCAAATAATGCTAACGTATCGTTAAATTTAGATTCAATTTCATCGAAGTAGTTATCATGCTTTACTTTTTTATATAACTCATCAAGAAAAGAAGTTTTATCTAATTCTTCTGTATTTTCTGTTTCTTTTTTGATGAATTTTTCTAATTTTATTTCGTTTTGTAGAAGTTGAGGTGCTGTTGTTTTAGCTTCGAAAAGTAAAATAGTTGTTTGCTTGTTATTTTGTTTAAATAATGCAAATTCTACAGTTTTTACACTATTGCTTTGCATTTTTCCATAAATCTTACTTTTTTCTATATAAAATACATCATCAACAGAATAGTATCCAAATTTTATTTCAGACTCTTCAATAACAATGTCTTCATCTTTATTGATAAGTTCTGGCATTTAAACGCCTGCCAAATCAAGTTGTTTTTCATAAAGTCGAATTGACTCATTAATAATTGGATTATCAAGCATATCGTCTAATAAATCAGAGGAAACCCAATCATTATCTTCTTTAGAAATCACAGGAATAGACATTTGCTGTTCTTGGGCAATTAAAAATAATTTTTTAACGACAAAATAAGAATGACTGGCAATAAAAAATTGAATGCCATGTTGTGCAAGAATAGCAATAATATTCAATAATTTGGAAATAGCCTCAGGATGCAGTGCCGACTCAAGCTCATCTATAAAAATAATGGATTTTTCATTTAAGTAACCATTGCCTAGTAAGGTATCAAGAATACCAATTTTTTTAATCCCTTCTGCGGTAGTCCCCATTGGAAATCGTTGTTTATCTTTATGAAAGTACCACCGCTTATTTACTTCATCAAATACTATTTTTCCGTTAATCAAGTTTTCCAAGAGGTTACGTGCTTTGTTAAAATCATTTGAATCACGACCTAGTTTATCAGACGGTAAAGAATCCGAGGGGCTAAAAGGAAATGCTTCGGTAGCGGGAATTTTTAAAGCATTCGCAAGATCAACGTAAGTACGATCAAAACCAAACCTAAAATAAATTTCAGATTCTAAAATAAAATGGTATAAAGATAAAACTTCTTTAGCTGGTAAAAATATTGAATTATCTTGTCGGGGTTCTATATCGCTGCTTACCGAACTAATTGATCTTTTTATATTTTTACTAAACTTATATTTAAAACATTTATTCTCAAAATTCATCTGAAATGATAAAGAATCATTAGCATTATAATTAACGAGGTTACCTATTTCTTCGGCTTGAAATGTCCAAAATATTTTATCAACTAATATTTCATTTAATCTTTTAGGATTATCTCCTCGTTTATATGCTTCTAAAGTACGAACAGAACAATACAAAGCTTTAAGTAAAAATGATTTACCACAATCATTATTACCAATAATTAAATTAATGTGACCTAAACCTGACCAGTTTAAGGTCTCAACCGGGCCAAAGTTTTTAAGTTCAACATGATTAATCATTATTTAACCTCTAAAATAATTATTTCAAAAACCATCAACAACAATCTGCCAAACCCCTAATAGCTCAGGAAAATTTTTAATTCCATAACGGTTGGTATCAAGTGTGACTTCTTTATGTTCAAGCTTTAAAAAAACCCATTCATAACCATTGGTAATTACACCATAAATAGTGGTAATTGCTTCCTTATGTTTTTCGTTATATAACTGAGCCGCATACATTTCTGCAATACATTGAGGTGATGCGTCAAGTAAATCTTGATTATGTTTTGCCTCTATCACAGTAACAACAGGACTTTCAATGAAAGCAGCATTGTATTTTTTGGAGATAATAAAATCGCAAAAACCCGTGAGACCTAATTTTTTATCAACACTAAATTGATACCCTGAAAAATAAGTAAACTTTTTAGGGTTATGGGTTCTAATTTCTGTCAAAATAGGGGTAATTAATAATTCTGACTTCGCCTTTTCAGATTCAATGGGGATTTGATTATTGATTTCTAAGGTTTTAAGTAAAAAATCAGACGGATTAATATAGGTAACCGTTTCTGTAAAGACTTGAGTGCGAACAACACTAATCCCTAAATGGGTGATGTCTTCATAAGTAAAATGTGAATAAGATTTTCTCATCGTACCTAAAAATAGCCTTCGCGCTTCTTCTGTTCCATAGACCCAGATTGGTCATGGTCAATCAAACGCCCTTGACGCTCGGAGGTAGTGGTCAATAACATCTCTTGAATAATTTCAGGCAGGGTGGTTGCCGTTGATTCCACAGCTCCCGTTAAAGGATAACAACCTAAGGTGCGGAAACGAACCATTTTCATTTCGACTTTTTCATTTTCACCAATGGGCATACGGTCATCATCTACCATTATCAACATCCCATCTTTTTCAACCACAGGACGTTCTTTAGCAAAATAGAGCGGTACAATGGGAATGTTTTCTAAATGAATATATTGCCAAATATCTAACTCAGTCCAGTTTGATAAGGGAAAAACACGAATACTTTCATCTTGGTCTAATTTTCCATTATAAATATTCCATAATTCAGGTCGTTGATTCTTAGGATCCCAACGATGATTTTTATCTCTAAAAGAATAAACCCGCTCTTTCGCCCGTGACTTTTCTTCATCCCGTCGTGCGCCCCCAAAAGCGGCATCAAATTTATATTTATTTAAACCTTGTTTTAACGCATCGGTTTTCATCACATCCGTATGCTTTTTACTTCCATGCGTAAAAGGCCCGACCCCTTGATCTATGCCTTCTTGATTACTATGCACTAATAACTCTAAGCCTAAATCGTTAATCAATTTATCACGAAAAGCAATCATTTCTTTGAATTTCCACGTCGTATCAACGTGCATTAATGGAAAAGGCAATTTTCCAGGATAAAAAGCTTTCATCGCTAAATGCAGCATCACCGCAGAATCTTTACCTACGGAATAAAGCATCACAGGACGCTCAAATTCAGCGGCAACTTCACGAATAATATGGATACTTTCAGCTTCCAATTGTTTAAGGTGGGTTAATTTATAATCAGTCATGAAATATCCGTAAAGAACAGAAAAAAGTGAATAAACCCAACATTCTAATTTGAACTGTAAATGAAAGCCAGCCTGTAATGAAAATTATTAATTGCTAAATAAGCAATCCATAAATATCAATATTCATAGTACAAGAGAGATACTGTACTATAGATACAATAAGAGAAGTAGGTTGTAACAATTAATTATACGGCAATATCTAATAAATACTGTTCAATTTCAGTGTTAATCAGGGTCTCATAATGACGTTTTAAGGTTGAATCTGTTGGGCATAGCGTATGATTAGACTCGATAATAGACCGTACATTCGTTAAATAATGTCGTCTTTGCACAGAATCCTCTGGAAGAAAAATAACTTTATTACCCTGAGCAACAACTTGTTGTTGCGGTTTAATTTCAGCAATATCCACTACCTTTAATGATTTCTTCTTTAACTTCGTCTTAATAATCTCATAATTAAGCGTTATAAACGCCATTTTATCTTTATTATTTAAACAATCTTCGATTTTTGCTGCAATCATAGTCTGATAATGACGTATTAATGCTGAATCAGTGGGATAGGGCGCATAAATTAATTCTAGCATCATTTTTAAATGCGTTAGATAATGCCGTTTTAACATTGAATCTTGAGGAAGGTGTTTATTTATTTTAAGCTCGTTCTCTATATTAGCGGTAGGAATTTCAACTTCTTTTACAACTTCAGCTTCTTTTACAACAACCTTAATTTTTTCTGGTTCAACATTTTGTACCTTTGTTTTTGACTCAAGTTCAAGAGGCTCATCTTCTAAAATTGCTACAGATTCTTCCTTTGAGGTAAGTTCTTCTGTCGTTTTAATACTTCGTAAACTCTTTAAAAACAAGACCTGTTCTTTCAAGAAAGTTAATACATTACAAAGTATTTGTTTTATTTCTGTCATTATATTTCCTATACTCTTTTAAAATTTACACTTTTTCACACTAAAATCCTTGAGATCCCATAATACCAGTGGGCATCGTTATTTTATGTGTTTTACCAATAAGTTCCAGTTTTGCACTTCCGTTCCAAAAAGTTGCTTTATTTGTATTTCCACCAAAAATTCTTGTTCCTATTCCATTTTTATTTAAAACAAAGGCATTGCCATCAGCAGACTCTTCATTAACGACAGTGACCCATTCAATTTTACTTTTTAAGTCATTTATTTTTCCTTCCGATAATATTGGGTTTCCAGCAGCCCCTTTAATCACTGTGCCATTACCAACTAAAATAATTTTATCTCCTGCGCCTAAATTCGCCCCACCGCTCCATTTTGTAAAAGATGGTGCTGTGGTATTTAAAGTCGCCAAGTTACTATCTACTTTTAAGTAGATTTTATAATCAACATTGGCATCAAATATTCTTGAACTATGTTCTGAACTTTTACCCCCGTCCATATCAAAAATAACGATATTAGTATTTATTGCCGTATTAAATGTTGTCGTTAATCCTCCAAAAGGATTACCCGCTATATCTGTTATAGAACCTGCTTCAACCACTGCTGTGTAAGTTGATAGCCCTTTTGCTAAATCATCAGTCGGGTTAATCGTTAACGTATTGCCATTAATTGATAATTGACTGGCATCAGTTGTTAGGTTAATTACTTGACTATCACTCCCACTACTGAGTTTAATGTTACCCGTTCCCAGCGCAATATTTTCATCAAATGTTAAGATGATGTCACTGTTAACGGGTATATCAATTGCACCGTTTATTGGAGAATTGGCGGTTGATAAAGGCGCGACATTATCAAGGACAATATTTTTACTAGCGCCTAGTGAACCTTCTGCAGCAGGCGGTGCTAATATGAGTACGGCAGCATTTTCTGCGGTATCTTTTATTGTTCCCCCATTTAAATTTAAAGCCGTAGTACTTGCATAATCTAAAGCCACTTCTGCATCGGCAATATCGACAGTATAATTAAAAGTTAAAGTATTTGTTCCAGATCCTGAAACATAATTAATTGCTTTTTCAGTCGCCCCAACTTTAAGCGTCAATGTAGGAACACCTGTTACTGCAACCGTTTCATCAAAATCTACTGTCACCGCGATAATATCCCCCGCTTTATAACTACCATCTTCGGTAGTGGCGCTTACGCCTGTCACTACAGATGAAACTTCATCTAAATCATTAATCTCTAAGCTAATGGTTTTACTACTTGAACTACCCGCCGTATCACTAGTAATTACGGTAAAACTATAGCTTTTTTTAGTTTCAAAATCAGGATTCCCCACTAAAGTGACCACACCTGTGGTGCTATCAATAGATAATAATGCTCTATCTACCGTATTCTTTAAGGTGTAAAGTGCATTAAGATCATCTGAAATTGCGGTGTAAATAGTTTGACCTGCGCCACTGTTTTCATCAATCGCTAATGCGACATCACCCGATGAAATAGCGGGTGGATTATTAACCCCAAAAAGGGGATTGCTCATATTAACTTCAACAACATTACCTGTCTGCAAGGCTTTAGTATTAATTGTCACAATTCCTGTAAAATCACCCGCAGGAACATCTAAATCATAATAATAAGTAATATTACTGACAGCCTTCATACTAGCAGCCGTTATAATATCACTCGTCCCCTTACTAATACTTATTATCGGCACTGTTTCAAGTTGAATTGGCTGATCGAATGTTGCAAAAATACGAAGCGTATTTGCTTCAGTCACTGTTAAGGTATTTTCTTCAAGGGGCGGAACTGAACCTGTCGTATATCTTAAAGAAGTTCCTAGTGGTTTGGTCTTAACTTGAATCTCATTAAATGAACCCGTTGTTATCGTGACGGTCGCTTCTAAAGGTTGACTGGTTGAAATATCAACCCCACCAAAAATAACAAGATCACCTAAAAATGTGACTTGATTATCATCAAATGACCAGCTCCCTGATTTATCTGTAACCGTAGAGAGTTCTCCTTCATCTAAGATCTTATTTCCATTAGTATCAATGAAAACTGTCGCATCAACAATGGCACCCTCAGCAATCACTGTGCCGCTTTTGATAAGAAAAGGGACTTCTTCCCCTATATATTTATCACTGGTATAAAGATCAGTAATAAGCGCAAGATGATTATTTTCTTTTACTGCGGCATCGACTTCATTAGGTGTTGGCTGTGTTCCTAAAATACCAAAATATTCAAGGGTTATTTGGATTTCTTGGCTTTTCAGAGATATAAACTCAGGTGTGGTTGAAAAAATAACCATAATATCCGCTAAACTTTGTCCATTCTCAAAAGCATTGACCCAATGTGCTTTAGCGGTAGCTGTTGGCGCACGTTGAAAAATATTTTCAAATAACCGATCAAAAATCGCTTCATTACTCGATAAATCAGCATATTTTGCTAGAAATTCAGTAGAAACTGCAAATTCAGGACTAATTTTTTGAATTGAAATCCCCTTTTTAAACTTATTAATCCAAAATAAAAGACCTTCTATATCAGGAATACGGTCGTAATAAGCATAATAGAGTAGTGTAATAGGAGCAACACTACTCACAAATTCATCGCTTTCGATAAATTTTAAGGTAACTTCTGCGGCTGTTAATTCGCGAGAATCAATTTGTTGCACCCAATAAGCTTTACCCGTCGCATTGGAAGGGCGACCTAAATAAGTTAGGTAAAGCTGTTCTGTAAACGTTTCAGTACTCATTGATTGTTCACTCCGCAGTCATCATTTAAAAAAGTAATCATAAATTATGAGTCATTATCTACTCATAAAGTTTAGACTAAATCTCATTTAAGTTATCACTGAGCTAAAATAGCTAAGCCTAGTAAGGTTGCACTCACAATAATCGCCATGAGTGTACTATTATAATTACTCTCTAACTGTTTCCTAATTCGCACCATCTCTTGATTATGCTCGGTTAATTGACGATTAGCATTAGCTGCACCGTCCAAAGCTTGGAATAATAAATTAGGCACTTCTGGGAAATTTTCAGCCACTTCTGGAAATTTTTTTAAGGCCTCTTTAATTTTCGCTTTAGGCCCTAAACGCTTATGAAACCAGTCTTCTAGGAAAGGTTTTGCCGTTTTCCATAAATCCAATTCTGGATATAAATCACGGCCTAAGCCTTCAATATTTAACAAGGTTTTTTGCAATAAAACTAATTGTGGTTGTACCACCATATCAAAACGACGTGCCGTTTGAAAAAGTCTTAATAATAATAAACCAAAGGAAATATCTTTTAACGGTTTTTCAAAGATAGGCTCACAGACACTTCTAATCGCCATTTCAAAATCTTCTATCCGGGTTGTATGAGGCACCCAACCTGATTCAATGTGCATTTGGGCAACACGATTATAATCACGATTAAAAAAAGCAAGAAAATTTTCAGCTAAATAGCGTTGATCTGTCAGTGATAATGAACCCACAATACCAAAATCAACGGCGATATATTTATCAGGCACATCAACAAAAATATTACCTGGGTGCATATCGGCATGAAAAAAATTATCCCTAAATACTTGGGTAAAAAATATCTGTACCCCACGTTCTGCAAGGGCTTTAAAATCAGCACCTTGTTCACGTAATTGAGGAATATCGCCGATAGGAATACCATAAATACGTTCCATAACCATTATTTTTTTACGGGTATAATCCCAGTGTATATCAGGAACATATAAATAATCCGAATCTTTAAAATTACGACGCAATTTAGCTGCATTCGAAGCTTCACGGACTAAATCTAATTCATCTAAAGTCGTTTTTTCAAACTCTGCCACCACTTCCACCGCACGTAAGCGTCTAGCATCATCCCAAAAACGTTCAGCAATTTTGGCAACCTCATACATTAAACTCACATCAGCATGAATTCGTGTTTCCACATCAGGACGTAAAACTTTAACAACAACTTCTTTACCACTATGTAATACGGCGGTATGAACTTGAGCAACTGAAGCCGAAGCTAATGGCTTTGGATCAAATTCAGCAAATGCTTGACTCACTGGCATCGCTAATGATTGCTCAATAATTTCAATCGCCACATCACTATTAAAAGGCGGTACTTTATCTTGCAGCTTAACTAATTCATTAGCAATATCCTCTGGTAACAAATCTTTTCGTGTTGAAAGGGCTTGTCCAAATTTAACATAAATAGGCCCTAAATCTTCCAAAGTACGACGAATCCTTACCCCACGACTTTCTTTTTCTTTTTTTAGCCAATAATGCGGTGATAAATAAACTAAATAGCGTATAGGCCGGAATAAATGCGTTTTTAAAACTAACTCGTCTAAGCCATGGAACATCATCACCCAATTAATATGGATTAAACGAATTAAAACTTTAGGCTGTATCACTTAAGAATCCTTGTTAGTGTTAAGTGTTTGTAAACGATTGACACGCGTACAAAGACGATCAAAGTCCCTGCGTAAGTTATCGACTTGTTGATAAAAAATATCAGCTTCGGCTTTAGTGGGTAAATCGCGGGTTTCTTCTTGTAAAAACTCGATTGCATTGAGTTTAAAGGTTTCAATAGTTTCTTGTGTCCATTGATTACCCGAACGAAACAAATTACCTAGTGTCTGCGCCACCCTATCGCCTGTAAAATGTGAAAGATATTCTTCCCAGTCAATATCTAATTGTTCAAATAGTTGCTGAAATTTTTGCCCTAAGCGGATATCGCCTGTGATTTTTATGTCCCCCGAAAATAAAGAACGTGCAGGGGTTTTTGAAAGCCCCATCATCCCAAACGCCGAAACTGAACCTGAGAGCGTGGTATCAACTTCCCCTACATAATTTTCCAAACACTGAATCATTGTTTCTGTAGGGCATAGATATAGAGTTTCATTAAAAGGCTCAAGGGTAATGGCAATAACTTTACCTGATAAAGGCATTAAAAATAAATGCGCGTTGTCATCTAAGGCGAAATATTGATTGAGTGCGGTTTCTAAGGCACTACTTAAGAGGGGTTTGATTAACATAAATAGTATGAATAAAAAACTACAAATCAAAGTGATTTGACCATAGAAAATAATCGCCAAAACGACCTTTTTTATGTGTACCACTTACTTGTTTTTCTTTTGAGGTTAACTGATGCTTATTAGGGATAACACTTAAATAGCCCTCACTGACTAGAATAGTCAGTAAATTATCTGTTTTTTTACCTAACTTTAAAATAATTATTTTACTACTTGCTTCTGAAGAGGGTTTATTTTTAGGCATAGAGGCTGCAGAGGATATTTTTTCCATTGATATTCTGATTTCATCACTAATACGAATAATACGTTGTGCTTCTTGGCTACCGACTTAAGACGGGACAAAAAAACAAGAATTAGCCGCAGTATTCTTGCATCATTAGTTAATGACTTAAAACCCAAATTGGCGAAGGTATTGATTACGATGAATATTGAATTACTCAATATGTTGACATCCTCCCCTCCCTAAAGAAAGGGGATTCCTAGATCCAGCTTAAAGTCTACCGAGTAGCTTCAACTGCTGCTTGGGGTTTCTGCTGCTGATCGCATTACAACACGACTCACTTCACAGACTAGCCCCGTCTGTCCGACGGTTATTTTTACTTTTTAATCGTTTTTCGAGATTTCACACTCATCGCTTGATTTTCGCTGAAAGTGATTTTAAAATCTTTCCTTTTAAATCTAAATGCCGTCGTAGAGCAAGCCTAAGTGTCCTCTGCTAGCAATTGAATTATGTATAATTTTAACACAAATAGTTATTTCATCGTATGAAATATGTTTTAATCTGCTTACATCCTCGCCCTGAACGGCGAATTTTTACGCTATAAGTGATAAAATTTTAGATATTTTGTTACAAATTATGGGATAGTCATTATTTATATGAAAAGGATAGCCATTTTCACTGATGAACCAGGTTGGCATGGAAAGCAATTAAAACGCGCTTTTGCAAATAAAGGTTATCAAGCCGAGTATGTTTCACTCACCGAATGTAAAATTCAATTAAATAATACAGTTTTACCAATTCAAATTAAAGGCTTTGAACAAAAATTGCCCGATGGAATTTTTGTTCGCGGTGTTCCAGGTGGCTCTTTACAAGAAGTCGTTTTTTACTTAGATATACTTCATGCTTTAAAACAACTCAAAATACCCGTTTATAATGATGGTCACGCAATAGAACGTAGTGTTGATAAAGGAATGACGAGTTTTTTACTTAAAAATGCAGAACTGCCAACTCCTATGACTTGGGTACTTCGAGAGCGTGAAGCGGCATTAGTCATTGCCGAACAAGAATTAAAACAAGGACAGCGATTAATTAGTAAACCTTTATTTGGCTCACAAGGTGAAGGTTTAAGACGTATTGAAAAAATGACTGATTTATTGTGGCTAACTTCAAGCAATGGCATTTATTATTTACAACGTTTTATTAACTGTGTGGGAGAGGGATATTCTGATACCCGCGTTTTTGTTATTAATGGTCAAGCGGTTGCAGCAATGCGTCGGCGTGGTAACTCATGGCTTAACAATGTTTCCAGAGGGGCGCGTTGTGAAGCCATTGATTTGAATAAAAGTTTAGCTAATCTAGCCATAAAAGCGACGGCTACTTTAAAAATGGATTATGCAGGCGTTGATATTATTGAAGATGAACAGGGAAATTATCATATTATTGAAGTTAATAGTATTCCTGCTTGGAAGGGTTTGGAAACTGTTTGCAATTTTAACGTTGCACAATTATTAGTCGATGATATGCTTTTGAGAGATAAAGGCGCTGTTTAATTACTTGTTATGCACTAAAAAAGTGCCTGTTAAAATGCGAATAATTTCGCCTATATTTTTTATTTTCAATGATTTCAGCAACCCAACTTAGTCATCTTTATCAACAAGCCTGTGAAATTGAATTACACGCCTTTAAACCTGGAAACGTTAGTATCTATGCCGAAGGGCATGATATGACCGTAAAGGATTTTCAGTGTAGTGCAATGACTAGTGCAAAGCCCATTTCTAATCCTAATTATTCCTTAGGTAAAAAAATATATTATGCGGTAAAAAATACCCGAGAAGCGGTGGGTTGTAATACTAATTTAGGGATTATTTTACTTTGCGCGCCTATGATACAAGCGTTATCAACAATGGATAAGCAAGTAACTTTTAGAGACGCACTTGCCACTATTTTACAAACGACAACCGTTGATGATGCACATTGGGTTTTTAAAGCGATTGCTTTAGCAGCTCCAGGTGGCTTAGGTGACTCAGAGCAAGCAGATGTACATTCTAAACCCCAAATAACTTTAATAGAGGCGATGAAAATTGCTGAAAATAAAGACAGAATTGCTCTCCAATATACAACAAATTTTAAAGATATTTTCGATTTTGCAATTTTAAGGTATAATAATAGTTTCAAACAGTGGGGTGATCTTAATTGGTCTGCGGTCGCGTCTTATTCTGCCCTATTGAGTAAATATCCCGATAGTCATATCGAACGGAAACATGGATGCCAATATACTCAGGAAGTGCAAAAGCAAATGCTTATTGTGCATAATAAGTTATTGAATACGGATAAACCGCAACAGTATGAAAATATGCTGTACGAAATAGACAAAAAGTTTAAACAAGCTAGGATTAATCCTGGCACAACGGCTGATTTAACCGTAGCGACTATATTTGTGTTTTTAGCACAAGCAATGCTTCGTAATAGTTAGAATCAGAATTTAATGATTTTTTTATTTTTCTCAATTAGGAGATAACAACAAATGGCTAAAATTAACAACCTTCGTGTGGGCGAATCTTTAAACGGTGATGGAAACGAAGTTGCACACATTGATTTAATGATTGGGCCTCGTGGTTCAGCAGCTGAATCTGCATTCGCTAACTGCTTAACTAACAACAAAGATGGTTTTTCTAGTCTTTTAGCAGTCGTAGCTCCTAACCTAATGGTTAAGCCTGCAACCGTTATGTTTAACAAAGTAACAATCAAAGGTTCTAAGCAAGCTGTACAAATGTTTGGCCCTGCACAACGTGGTGTTGCAATGGCTGTTGCAGATTGTGTTGAAGACGGCACTATCCCTGCTGACGAAGCAGAAGATTTATTTATCTCTGTGGGTGTTTTCATTCACTGGTTAGCAGAAGATGATACTGCGATTGAGAAAAACAACTATGATGCTGTTAAACAGTCTATCAAAAATGCTGTTGCTCAATCACCTACAGCGGCGGAAGTTGTTGCAGCTAAAGCAACATCTGAGCATCCATTTGCGGCTAATAAAGTTTAATTATTAGTTTCAAGTAGATCAAAGAAAGAATACCTCGGTTTATTCGGGGTATTTTTTTGCCTCAAGCTTTTGTATCTCTATGCTAGAAATCATTTTATTATGCAGGGCAGTCGCACACAAAACTTTTTTTATACCTATCCTTTTTAGAGCATAAACATCATCAATTGAACGAATCCCTCCCGAAGCAATAAATTCTACCTTCGGATTTAACTGCTGATAATAAATTAATTTATCTAAATCAACGCCCTCACTACTTCCTACTCTTGCAAGCGTCATTAAAATAATTTGCGATGTCCATAAATCTTGTTCATTAAATAATTGTTCAGAACCTAAAGGCCTTCCTTGCGCTGAAAAATCCAATGATAAAATAAAAATTTTTTCAAATGATTTTAAGTTATTCAACACATTATCAGAATAAGATTCACTTCCTAAAACAGTCTGGTAATTATCGAAAGTAGTTAATAAAGAGGGGTGTCGTTGATAACCACTATCAACCAAAAAAATTATTTTGGGATAAATTTGCAATAATGTTTTAATTAATTTTTGATTGT
The DNA here is from genome assembly GCA_030626845.1 of Methylococcaceae bacterium. GTDB lineage: Bacteria > Pseudomonadota > Gammaproteobacteria > Methylococcales > Methylomonadaceae > WTBX01. The sequence continues at coordinate 4,845 of DAOUTG010000025.1, read as the reverse complement.
TTCCAGTCCCTATAATCGCATCTAAATCAGCTAAATAAATAATTTTAAAATCATGAACGCTTAAAAAACAATCAATAACCTGAATTATTTCACTTGAAGGGCATAAAAGCGTATTTAAGGGTTGATAATGTTCTCGCAAACCTAATTTAGCATGAACAGCAAGCCCCTTTTTTATATCAATAACAGGAATGAGTTCCATTACTTATTTTAATCTCGCAAACTAATAACATCCCATTTAGATTGGATTGCGAAAGCTCTAAGCTTTTCATCGGGGTCAACCGCAATAGGGGTGTCAACTTTATTTAATAACGGCAAATCATTATGAGAATCACTATAAAAATAACTCCCCTTTAAAGTTTCCGTCGATGTTTTTAACCATTTTTCAAGTAAGGTAATTTTACCCTCCTGAAAACAAGGAACTCCCGTAACATTTCCTGTATAAGCCCCCTGTTTAAATTCAGGTGTTGTTGCTAATAGATTATTAATACCATAAATTTTAACAATCGGTTCAGTGACAAAACGATTCGTTGCGGTAATGACTAATAAGGTATCGCCTTTCATACGATGTTTATCAACTAAAGTTTGCGCTGATTTTAATAAAATAGGTTGAATAATTTCTGCGATAAATTGCGCCCGCCATTCAAACAATTGTTTAGTCGGGTGCTGAGATAACGGCTTGAGTGAAAAGCGTAAATATTCATTAATATCTAAATTTCCTTGTTTATAATCCTCATAAAACTTAGCATTAGCCGTTTCATAAGTATTTTTATTTACAATACCTTGGTCAACTAAAAATTGTCCCCAAAGATAATCGCTATCATCGCTAATTAAAGTATTGTCTAAATCAAAAATGGCTAAACTCACTAAAAGAACCTATATAATAAAAAATAAAAAAGAAAGGGCATAGCATCATTGGCTTATTTATGGAACAATAACACTATAAATTTAACGTTTACTGATATATTTTTAATTTTACCATGTTAGTACAATTAAAATCATTGGTAAGTCATACAAAATAGGTTTTGACATGATTGACTCTAGAGGATACCGACCTAATGTTGGTATTATCCTTTGCAATGATAAGGGGTACGTGTTTTGGGCTAAACGAAAAGGGGTCAATTCTTGGCAGTTTCCACAAGGGGGAATTGATGAAAACGAAGACCCTGAAAGCGCAATGTATCGAGAATTATGGGAAGAAACAGGACTTGAATCTAGCCATGTTGAGTTGTTAGGTCGAACCCGTTATTGGCTACGCTATAATTTGCCAGAACGTTTTATTCGTAAAAACTCACTCCCCCTTTGCATCGGACAAAAACAAATTTGGTTTCTATTGCGCCTCGTCTCATCCGAATCTAATGTACGTTTTGATTGCAGTTCTAAACCTGAGTTTGATAATTGGCGTTGGGTAGATTATTGGCATCCGTTAAAAGATGTAGTTTATTTTAAGCGTAGAGTTTATCACAAGGCAATGGCTGAATTAGGCGCTGTTTTAGTTCCAGAAGTTGTGCCAGTTAAAGCCGATGGTTATTTAGCAAAAAAAAGCAAAAATCGCTAATACATTCAAAATGCCATAGGATGAACTTAGGCAACCCTATGGTGTTTCAATACGGTCAAAAATAATAGATTCAGCCCCATTTAAAACTAAAAAATGTTTAGCTTTAGCTCTGGAAACTAAAATAATACCCGCTTGTTTTGCCATTTCTAAACCCATTTGCGTAGCACCTGAGCGAGATAATAAGACAGGAATCCCCATTTGCGAAACCTTTATTACCATTTCAGATGTTAATCTTCCCGTAGTATAAAAAATTTTATCAGCCCCTGTGATTTTGTTCAACCACATATAACCTGCAATCGAATCAACCGCATTATGTCGCCCGACATCTTCAATAAAACAATCAATTCGCTCATCAGTGCATAAAGCACAACCATGAACCGCCCCTGCTTTTTTATAGACTTCATTATGTTCTTTTAATGCAGCTAACATCCCATATAAAATAGATTGTTTTATCGTTGTTTTAGGCACACTTATTTGTTTTAATTTTTCCATTAAACGCCCAAAAACTGTCCCTTGTCCGCAACCTGTGGTTACGGTTCGTTGTGCCATTTTTTTAGAAAAATCGCTTTGTTGCTGTTGAGTCACCACAGCTACAGCTTCTGTCTCCCAATCAACTTGTACCGCTTTAATATCTTCAAGATATTCAAAGAAATCTTGGTTTTTTAAATAGCCTAAGGTTAATAATTCAGGATGCGTTCCCATCGTCATTAAAGTAACAATTTCTTGTTTATCAACATAGATGGTTAATGCTCTTTCTCCCACTAACTGTATCTCACGAGAGTGCCTCTTTTCATCAACAGCAGTTACTGTGGTAGAAAAACTTAAACCTGAAGCACTCATTTCAGGTTCATAATTCGTTCGTTGTTCTAAAGCTGATAAATCATCCAAGGTATTAATATTTGAAAAAATAGCAGGTTGCTGACTAAAATCGACCTTAACCCATTTATGTTGCTGTAACCAACGATCTATTTTGCGTTCCCCCTTATTTAGATAATCTGTTAGGCTTGATTTTAAATCTGTTTTTAATGCCAAAAAAACAGGATGTAAACGTTCACCATCAAAAGCGACCGCAACCTCAGCTTGATTTTCTTCCAAAGCAATTAATAACTTAGTTAAATGTTCACAAGTAATTAAAGGGGAATCACAAGGAATCACTAATAAGGTTTTATTTTGTGTTGCCAACATTGCTGTTAAAATACCTGCCAAAGGACCTTCAAAATTATTATTTTGATCCGCAATAACAGGAAAACCAAACTGTGAATAACGCGCATGATTACGATTAGCGTTGATTAACACGGTTTCAACCGTTGCTGTCATTGCATTGAGCGCGTAAGAAACCAATGGCTGCCCATGATATGTAATTAAGCCTTTATCTTGATGATTCATTCGCCGAGCTAAACCACCCGCAAGAATAACCCCTGTTACTTGTGTAAACTGTTTCATAATTTAATTGAAAAAAGAATGCTGAGAAGATTATTTATTATCGCAACTTTAATCGTCATTGCAAGCTGTAGTCAGGTTTTACCTAAAAATGAATCAGAGGCTTATTATCAAGGAAATACCACTAAACCTTATGATGATGTGTTGGCGGAATTGGAAATTGCGATTAGCGAACATAATTTTAGAATAACAGGGCATAGTCATGTCGGTAAAGTCATTCGAGATCGAGGAACGCAAAATTTTCCAAATTATGATACCTTACAATTTTGCAATCTGACTCATGCCAAAACTTTACTAGAAATGTCACCTCACTCAATTCAACACATGCCCTGTAATGTAGTCACTTATGAATATCAGGGTAAAACAATTGTGAAAACACGATTATTACCCGTAAATAGTGATAATAAAAAACTTAATTCTTTTGCAGAAAAAATGAACAATAGATTAAAAGCTATTGTTGATTTTGCCGTAGAAGAATAATGACTTCAAACAATAAATATTTTACGTTTTTAATTACTTTTATCCCTTAATTTTATGAAAAAAATATCAACGTGTTTAATAACGCTTAGTTTAGCAACCCTCATAACAGCTTGTGCAACAACAAAAGAAGCTATACCCCAAGTGGTTGAAACAAACCCTTATATTAATCAATATCCAACACGTGATCGTGTTGATTATGTTCTAAATTGTATTGCTAAACATGGGGGATTAACCTACATCAGTCAATATGCCTGCGGTTGTAAAATTGATAAAATAGCGGAAAAATTAACGTTTGAAGAATTTGAAGCAGCCACGACTTTTGGCTATATGCGTAAAACACCTGGTGAGAATGGTGGGGCTTTTCGTGACCCTAAGCAATCAAAAAATCTTAAGAAACGTTTATTGGAAGCTGAGACTTATGCTGAAAAGATGTGTTTTGTGAAATAAAGTGTTACTAAATTGGCTAAAAAAGAAATTTCATATAGGGTGGACAAAGCCATACCCTATATGGCTTAAAATCACTCATTCTTTAATAATTACCTTTCATTATTTATTAAATCCTCGTGATTTTTCCTTCAACAGTGAAATATTAGGTTATTAGTAACCCAACCTAAGCTGCTTTTGCAATAGCAAAAATTATGATGCTTTTGTTCCGTACGCTTGGATTTTTGTTAGCTGTGTTACATTTTAACGGTTTTCGTTTTCTTCTACGCCAATTTCCCATTTTTCAACAGAAACCTCAATAATTTCTCCTGAAATGGCATTAACTTCAACTTTCGTTTCCACACCATTTTTTCCTAGAATATCTATTTCATAAGTTGGGTCGTTATTTTCCTCAATTTCATACTCAACCTCTTTCACTTTACCTGAGTATGATTTAAGTGCGATTTTAAGTGCATCTTCTTCTGTGATTTTCGCTTTATCTTTAAACCCTTTTGATTCTGGAGAAGAAAGCTCGCTTTCTATTTCTATGATTTTACCAGTTGCTGTATCACACATAAGTTCCCATTCAAAACCATTTTCATCAGCAACTTCAAACTCATAAATTGATTTTCCTTTAACATTTAAGGATTCTAATTTAACGATTACTCCTGTTTTAGCTTTTTTAACTGAGTCGATACACTTGTCAATTACTTGGTTTCCAGCGGTAGCAGCAATAGGTAAGGCAATAAGTGCCATTATTGTCATATTTACTATATTTTTTTCATAATTTCTCCTAATTAATTTATGGAACAACGCGATAAGATGAGCTACATAGGATGTGCCGACGATAGGAGGCGCATCATTCGTGTTATTTTACTCGAAAGATGCGCTTCGTGCCTCAGCACATCCTATGTAACTCATCTTATCGCGTTGTTCCATAAATTAAT
>DAOUTG010000080.1 GCA_030626845.1 Methylococcaceae bacterium | reverse complement strand
TTATAAATTCTTTTACCGCTAATAATTGCTGTGTTTTTGCACGGATACAAAAATAGTTTTTATGATGAATATGAAGGGAATAGAGCCAAAATGCAACATAACCTCTATCATAAATAACTAAATCATTCGGTGTGGAATGCTTTAAATGATCAAACACACAAGATCGCTCTGAATGACCGTTAGGATTGATGCTTGAATCAATAGTTAACTGATTCAAAACATCATAGAAAACTGTTTCTCGTTCCCAAACTCCAGTTTGGGAACGCCTACCGTTAAGCTCTGCTTGATGAGATTAGAAGCAAAGATTCTGGTATAAGCATTCCTGACACATTCCCAACGAAGACGTTGGGAACGAGTCAACTGGACGAGCATTTGAAGTAAAAGGGTTAAATTCATGGAATAAAGGTGGTAATGCATCTTTGCGTAATATTTTAAAACTTTTACATAAAAACCACTTTAACTATCCAGCTATACATTCTATTAAATGTGTGAGAAGCGATATTGTAAATGGAAAATTTAGTATATTACCTCCAAACCAGTTATTTGTTGATTGGGAAAATCAAGGGGTATTACTTTTAAATACAGCTCTTACATGTAAAGTCTCTAGCTCAAGCTCTCATACAAAACATTGGAAAAACTTTAATCAAGAACTTATAAAGTTTATTAATAAAAGTAACCTACAAATAAAATGGTTTTTATGGGGTAAAAAAGCACAGGCATTTCAAAGCTTAATTACAAATGCTTCTAATGTTTATGTTTCTAAACATCCTAGTTTAAATGGTACTAAAAGTGGCTCTTTTTACTATGAAAATCATTTTAGTAATAAAGTAACTTCAATTAATTGGTATTAGCCGTTTTCATTATAAAAACTTAAATGAAGCTTCTCTAGTTTTCTTCTAACCTCTGTTTGATATTAAAAAATGAAACCAATTAAATTTGATTTACCGATAAATAACACACGCATAGCGACATTAAAGCAATTGCAAGAAAACTTAACACCTGAAATTCTTGAGCATTTTCGTTCAGGAAAATTATCAAAATGGTTAAAGGTGCGTAATTTAAATGAACAAGAAAATCAAATTGATAATTTGGTTTCTTCTGATATTCAACATGAAATTGAATTACTCAAAAGCATATACGCATTATTTGAACAAGAAATTGATGATGGGGTATTGCGAAGAATAATAACTGAATACAAAAAATCACTAACACCAAACACTACGGATTTAGAAATAGAAGCTATCCAATCAGAATATGAAAAAGAAATAGAAAAGCTTAAAGTAGAAATTGAGCAATTAAAAAATCCACCTCACTCTCCAGCAATAACTCGTATTCGTGAAATCGCTTTACGCGAATTAATGATAGTATTATATTTAATACACCAACAGAGAAAAACATTAGAACTTGATCCTGTTGATTCTAAACCTTCTATTAATTCTAGTTTAGGGGCTATATTCAATAATTTGTATAAGTAGAGAATAATGACTAATAGCAAAATGAAACGAACCCCATCGCTTTATATTTCTATTCCTTAATCAATAACTATATTGCCCTATGAAACCGATTAAATTTGATTTACCGATAAATAACACACGCATAGCGACATTAAAACAATTACAAGAAAATTTAACGCCAGAAATTCTTGAGCATTTTCATTCAGGGAAATTGTCAAAATGGTTAAAGGTGCGTAATTTAAATGAACAAGCTAATGCTGTTGACACCTTGTTTAAATCTGATAATGAACATGAAGCACAAATATTTAAAAATTTAATTGAATTATTTGACAAAGAAATAGATGAAAATTCATTACGAACAGCACTTGTAAAACATAAAGAATTATTTCATTTATCTCACAATAAAGCCGAAGAAGAAATAAAGCAGCTTAAATCTGAAATGGCAACCTACACTGGACAATTTATTCCCCGTGATAATGGTTTAGTGTTTGATACTAGAACTCATCTGACATGGTGTCGTTACTTGGTTGGACAAAGCTGGGAAAATGGTAATGTTTCAGGTGAAGCAAAACAAATGCACTACCAGGAAACATGGGAATATATTGAATTACTCAATAAAAATGATGAAATAGAATGGCGATTACCTACAATCATAGAACTACATACGATTATTGAAAATTATAAAGAATACGATAAGCTTTCTTATGAAGGAAGGTTAAAATCTCCACCGCCTGTTAATCAAATAGTTTTTCCAAAAATGCCTAAGGGTGAGTTAAGGGTTTGGTCAAGTTCATTTCTTACTAAAAAAGGTATTTTTTCTGATGATTATGAAAATTTGTATTTTGATTTTTGGTATAACTGGGAGTCAACTGACTACTCAACTGCTTATGCCATATTAGTATATGAAGAAGATTAGGTTCACAAATGAAAATAATCTTATAAACCTTGAAATAAAAAACATAAAAGGAAGAAAAATGCTAACCAAAGAACAAATTTTTAGTGAAATAAACCAGTTACCTAATTCAGATCTAAAAGAAGTGCATCAATTTATTGAACAACTCATTAAACAAAATCACCAAAAAATAACTAAAAATAACGTCATGGCACAATTGCGACAAATAAAAATTGAAGCCGAACCAGATTTTTCAGTAAAAGTTGAACTCTAAAATGATAGAAAAAATTTTTCTTGATACCTCCTTTATTATTGCCGCTAATAAAAACCTATACAAATCGCAATAATCTGTATAAATTTATTCACACCGTCAACATTTAAGCCGTTACCGAAGTCGCGGTCTTACTAAACTCTTATGTGCGTTTTTTGGTGGGCTTTAGCGCGTCCACACCCTATTCTTTATATATCATTGAAAAATGATTGTAAAACTTGGTTTTCGTCCTACAACTTTTAACGAAAGTATAATTGATGTCATTATATCTAACAAGTCATTGATTAAAATTAGCTTCCTGTCCTTAAATGATGATTAGGTTTCCATAGATAAATATAGGTTTTTATAGATTAATGGCTTCTGTTACTAACCCTTATTAATCATCGTGACCAATATCACACAGAAGCATCAAAACTGTCCCATAAACTAGAAAACCAGTTTTTAATAACAACCGAAGCGATTATTTTAGAAATTGGAAACGGATTAGCAAAACAATATAAAAAAGAAGCGTCCATGATAATTGAAGTGTTATACCAAGCCCCTAATATTGAAGTGATACCCATTCATGACATTCTTGACGAAGGCTTACTATTTTATAAACAATATCATGATAAAAAATGGGGATTAGTTGACTGTTTATCATTCGTAACTATGCACAAAAATGGACTGAACAAAGTATTAACATTCGATGCCGATTTCTCTCAAGCAGGTTTTATTCTAATTAATTAAAAGCTTATCTAACCGTAAAGTCGAAAAACCCATAAAAATAACCCAAATGACTAACCTAGAATCCTTATATACCAACCTTCGCGCCCACGTTGAATCCCACTATCCATTATTATATTTAGTCACCTTTGAAGAACAACAAGCTGACCAATTAATAAACGAACTTGCCAACGAAGACCAACGCAAAATTTATGAATGGAATCTAGCGCGTGGTATCGTAGATTTCACCCATAAACAACCATTAGCCGATTACCGTGATTTAGCCAGCACCTTAGAAGATTGGCTAAACGATGAACTCACGAATCATTTTTTAATTATCAAAGATGCTCATCTAGCCCTGAAAGATAACCCGTTAGCGGTAACAAGATTAAAAGCCTTAGCTAATAAACTTCTACACGATAACGAAACCATTGCCACAGTTATCTTATGCTCGTCACAAGCTTGCATTCCCCCTGAATTAGAAAAATTTATCACCCTCTTTGATTTGCCTTTACCAGATGAAAGCCGCATTCACAAAATTATTCAAGAATTTGTAGAAAAGCTAGGTGATGAAATTGATAACAAAACTTTAAATGATTTAACCCTTGCTTTTAGAGGTTTAAGCGAACATGAAATTAACCAATTACTCTATCGAAGCTACCAACGTGACGGACAAATTAGTAGCCAAGATGTTGAATTAGTTTTAAATGAAAAAGAACAAATCATCAAAAAATCAGGCATTCTTGATATGGTGTCATCGGTTGAAAAATTTGATGATGTTGGCGGCTTACAAGCCTTAAAAAAATGGCTCAAGCAAAAAGCCCATATTTTACATAACTTAAATGAAGCCATTGCATTTGGCGTAGAAGCCCCTAAAGGCGTAATGATTGTCGGAATGCCGGGCTGTGGTAAATCATTAACCGCAAAAGCAACCGCCGCATTGTTTAAATTACCTTTGTTACGCTTAGATGTTGGCTCATTAATGGGGAAGTATGTCGGCGAAAGCGAATCAAATATGCGCCGCGCCTTACAACTTGTAGAAGCCGTCAGTCCTTGTGTTTTATGGGTCGATGAATTAGAAAAAGCCTTTGTAGGCATTGGTAGCGGCGGCGAAGGATCAGAAGTTGCAACACGCTTATTCGGTTATTTTTTATCATGGATGCAAGATAAAACAGGCGCAGTATTTGTTTTAGCAACCGCGAATGATATTTCAGCCTTACCACCAGAATTATTACGCAAAGGGCGTTTTGATGAAATTTTTTATGTGGATTTTCCTAATCTCAATGAGCGCGAAGGAATTTTTAAGATTCACCTGAGTAAACGTAATAAAAATACCCCAACAATAGACTTAAAAAAACTTGCAGAAAAAACAGAGGGCTTTTCTGGCGCAGATATTGAAGCGGTTGTAAAAGAAAGCATTGAAGTCGCTTTTATTAATAATCGTGCGTCACTCACAACCGAAAGCTTAATTAATGTTATCGACAACACCCACCCATTAAAAGTGGTGATGAAAGATAAAGTAAAAGAGTATGAAGATAAGTTTAATAGTCTGAAAATTAAGGCGGCTTCTTAATCACGCAACAGAGATATGTTTGTTTTTATCTTGTTCCCAAACTCTGTTTGATAAGAAAAAAAGGGGCAGACACAATGCCAGTAAGTTAAGTATAACTATTTGATTATGCTATAATAAAAGAAAATATATTTTTCTCGTTCCCAACCTCCAGTTTGGGGAATGCCTACCTTCAAGCTCTGCTTGGGGTTACATACAAATACACGTCATCAAGCGGAGATTAATGGATATGCGTTTCCAAACTGGAGTTTGGGAACGAGTCCACACTTAGCTTTCACTCTCCTAAATGTGTGATAACCAGAAAAAATTTCTAAGGTGCAATACCTTCAAAGTTTTTATTATTATCGGGTTGATTTGTTTTTAACTGTTGTTGATAATAGGTCTGCATTTTTTCGGTATCAAATGACAATAGTGTCCCACCTGATTCAAAATGTTGTATAAAAACCCTTCCTATTGAGTAAGTGGACGTACACCCTAAAATAGAGCGACTAATAACTCCTACTGCTATTCCATACACAGGAATTAATCTCACTAAATTACTTGAAAAAGAAGCAGGAATACTGCTACCGACTAACGACGCAATAATTGACTTAGCTAAATGTTTTGAAAAAGGAACTTCATAAAGGGTTGATAAACTCTGAATCATTTTTAATTGAATGCCCATTAATAAAGCAATATCAACTAACGGCACAGGGATAACACCAATACTCGCTGATGCCGCTGTATATTTTAAAATAGATTTTTCTGCCGATGATGCGCGTTCATTAGACATAATTTTTCTCCGAATAGATTAAAAAAACTTCCAGTCTTCAACATAACTACTGGTAATAAAACGAGGATAACCTGCATCTGCTCGGAAATTGGTCATATCATAACGAATATATTGATTGTCATGAAAAAAATACACTTTTCCATTTCCCCAATAAATAGCCGCATCAATACGATCAAAGACTACGCCTAACCAGCGTTGACTAATCAGTGCAGGATAACCGTCTTCGACTTTTCTATCACGGATGTTATAACGAATATATTGACTACCACAGAAAAAATATAACAAATTTTCGCCTGCATTTAATGCCGCATCAATTCGCTGAAAAGGAATGTTTTCCCAACCGTCAGTAATTTTTTTAGGATAGCCTTCATCAATAATTTGCTTCTTAATGTCGTAACGTAAATATTGATTGTCACTAAAAAAGAATAGCTTTTCTTCTAAACTATTGCCATTTTTACCTATTAAATTATCCCCTTTAAAGGCAGCATCCACTACATCAAAGCCTTTAATCGTTTTAAGGGCTGGCCATTTGTCAGCTAACTGTTTAGGTTTTTCACTAGTTGATTTTTCAATATCATAACAAAAGTATTTTTTACTGGTAATAAAATAAATACTTCGTTCTATGCCTAAAATAGCTGTAATCGGGGTAAAGCTTGTCGCGGTTTTATAAGCCTCTGCAAGTGCTTTTGATTGTTGAGGGTCTTCAATTAACGTCCATACCCCTGCAACTTCCATCTCAATAACTTGCGGGTTATCTTTAATAGTCGTTAACCATTCTGCGTAAACTGTTTCATCAAGCGTATTTAAGACCGCAAGTTTTAATTCATCGCCGCCCTTACCTGACACGGTACATTGAGAATTACTTTGAACTTTTTGTTGTTTGTTTTTTAATTCAGTACTGACCTTTTGATCGCCCGAACCTGCGGCAGATGCTTGTAAACTGGCTTGAATATCTGACTTACTCAACTCACTGGTTTTTTTAATCGTCATGGCAAAATTAGCTTTACCTCCGACCCATACACGTTTTACATAATGAGTACCATAACGCTCAAAAAATTTCTCATACTCCCTTCTGTTCGCATGTTTAAAGGGGACTGGGACTTTTAAATCAAACTGACAATGACTCGCTTCGGGTAAATAAACACTCCATAAAGGTATAAATGAGGTGCGTAAGGCATAATACGCTTCCCCTTCATTTTGAGATTGTTTGTTATAGCTTGCACTCGCATCAATGGTAAACAAGCCATTTCCCATCGCTAAATTACTGTCTAAACTCACTTGAGAGTCCATTTTCTCCCAAGAATCTTCAATAATTAATTGATTTAATGCCTTATTGAGTGGCATAGGCGGACTATTATTAACCCCATAGTTATCAGGAATTAAATAGTTTGTGTTCGTTTCAGAGGAATGAAAACGACACTCATTTAACGTTTGTTCAAATAGAATCGTTTTAAGTTCGTAAGGTTGATGAGGTCTTAAAAAAATACCACGACCAACCACTTCTAAACCAGGTAAGGGAAGATTTTTATTCATTAGAATTATATTTATTCAAATAAGAAAAAGGCGTAATGAGTGATAGCGAAATGAAGCGAAATGAAGCGAACCCCATCATTTCACCATCGCTTTAATGAGGTTCACAGCCATCCTATAGAGCTTTGTTTAGTCTTTAAAAAAGGCATTTTATTTTAATTAAATGGCTACCAATCTAAGACGGGACAGTTGTATTCTACAGCGTCCTATTTTGCACATTAATTTTAAAAAAGCTCAATTTCTCGCTCTTACTTTTCAAAAAAATGGGGTCAGACCCAATGCCAGTAACTTAAGGTAACGTATTAATATTTATACATTTTTTAGTTAAAACAAAATATTTTGTGGCTATTTGCAGTAGTTTCAGGGGGCTTAAAACCGTTAAAATTTAATTTTTCTAATTTTTATGGTTAAATACCCCTTATAAATCAATTAACTATACTAAGTTACTGGCATTGGGGGCAGACCTAATGCCAGTAATTTAAGCATAACCATTTTATTTATAATAACTAAATAACTATAAAATTGATTGTTTTTCACAAAATTACAAAAAGTTAAATTTTTAAAGGGTTGAATTACCTACGGTTGTTAAAAAACATCCTCAAAATACCACTTACTTTTAACCCATTAAATAATATTATCAATGACTTAGAGCTTAAATTACTGACATTGACTCTAACCCATTTTCTTCTGACTAAATCACACACGCAAATATCACCTTTTGAGATGAGTAAATTTAAAATACGCAAACGCACGGGTTCAGAAAGTGATTTAAATAGGCTGGCTAAAGATGCAGTATTCATAGCGGACATTATATTTGTCTAAGCAGATATAAGCAATCTTAGAAAAGGAAAGACGACTGCCTTTCCTTTTATGTTTAATTCAAGAAATAAAATAACTTACATTATTGTTTTTGACGCATCTCTGCTTCAGTATCATGAATAACTTGTAAAGAATGTTCTACTGCCGCATTAGCATCGGCTGCTTTTGCTTGTAATACATCCATATTCGCTCGTTCAAATGCCACTCGCTCTTCACGTTCTTGCTCAGGTGTAAAACGTAATAAAAAGGTTAAAAATGATGCAATAGTGACCACAATACCAATCACAAAAAATACTTCATCCCAGTCCATCGCCCCTTTAAATAAAAACCCAGCGGCAACAGCCCCTGCATTTCCACCCGCACCCACCACGCCTGAAACAGCACCCAAAGCTTTTTTATTCATAAAAGGCACGACTGAATACGTTGCTCCTTCTGCCATTTGCGTACATAAGGAAAAAATAATTAAAGTGGGAATCGCCAAGAATAATACACTCATTTGTGAAAATAGCATTAACGCCAGACCTTCTGCAAATAACACCACAAACAACCAATAAGAACGCCCTTTTAAACCCCATAATGAGGCACAGTTATCCGCAAAAATACCGCCTAACGTACGAGCAAAAACATTCATCAAACCAAAACACGCGGCAATCATCCCTGCTGTTACCATATCGACTTTAAAATAATCGTAAAAGTACAGTGCAGCGACATTATTAACGGTTAATTCAATCCCAAAACACGCGCCATAAAGCACAAATAACACCCAGATACGATAATCCTTCATCGCATTAAAATATGAACCTGTCACTTTTTTCTTTTCAGCTAACATCCCCTTTTCACGCAATTCTTTAAAATTGCCATCGGGTGCATCTTGAGTTAAAAGGTAATACGCAATACCCGTAAAGAAAATAACTGTTCCCACTACGACCATTGATGCACGCCATGCGGCAGCATCGGTAAAGCCAAAACCGATCACAAAGGCAGAAAACATTAACGGCATCACTAATTGAGTCACCCCGCCGCCTAGATTTCCCCAGCCTGCACTGGTTGCATTCGCTTGTCCCACCACATTGGGCGCAAACATCACCGAAGTATGATATTGGGTAATCACAAATGAAGCCCCAATCACACCAATCAATAATCGAAACACTAAAAAGCTTTCAAAACTATCTGCAAACCCAATACAAGCAACAGGTATCGCTCCAAAAAGCAGTAAATAAGTATAGGCTAATCTTGGCCCGATTCTATCGCATAACCAACCAATAAAAAAACGCGCAAAGACAGTTGCCGCCACCGATGCAATAATCGTCCACCCCACCTGCTCTTTGGTTAAATGTAATTCTTCTCGAATCACCACCATCATCGGTGCAATACCAAACCATGCAAAAAAAGCAGAAAAGAAGGCAAACCATGTCAGATGGAAGGTTCTAATTTGCACCATTCTGACGTTAAAGAAATTCCCCCAAAGGTTGGTTGCTTTATGTTGTAATTCCACTGCTGTACTCCAATAGACTAAAAAAATTTATTTAAACGATTAAATGCTTATCGTCAATTTACCAATATACAATAAATACTGATAAATCGTTTCATCTGGATACTCAATACGCTTTAGCCTTTAGGCGTGATAGCATTTAATTCATTAAAAGGTAAAATAAAAACCACTAGTATAAAAAAAGCCATGTAGGGTGCGCCTAGCCCACCCTACATGGCTACATGGCTTAAAAATTACTGGAGATTACGACGCGCATAAAAAAAGCGAGATGATTAAAAATCACCTCGCCTTTCTATTAAAAATTTGACATATCCCCTATTTCTAGTTGATAATCAAATCCGCACAAACAAAGACACCAATCTTTGAGTGCACTTCCCTTAAACCACTCAACTGGCCAAAAAGCATGAATTATTCTACTGCTAATAAAAGAATCTCTGCAAGTGCCATAGGAAAATATTATGGCTATGCAAACAATTTTCAGAACCACACAAACCAGCGAATATTTAGTCTTAGCCAATAATCTTGTTAACGAAGCTGAGGCAGAGCTTAAGCTAGACGCAATTGGACTCTTAATTTATCTTCTTTCCAAACCTAAAGATTGGGTGATAAAACCTATTTGGCTGGCTAAAACTCTTGGCTATTCTGTCGAATCAATACGGCGGATGTTGCGGTCATTAAAAGCCGAAGGTTACGTGATTATGAATCGACTGGCTTCGGGAAAAACGGAATGGTTTATTTATGATTACAAAAAAGGCTTAACTATTGAGCCTAAAAAGTCCGTTTTCCCCCCTCAAAATTCCAATAACGAAACGCAACCGCTAAAAACAACTTTTGACGCCCCGTTATTGGAGGATTATCCGCAAATGCCTAACAGAGAAAATCCCAGCAAGGAAAAGCCTCGCGGGGAAAATCCAAGCGTATATATAAATAAAGAGTGTTTACCAAGTATAGAAAAAACCACAAACCTTGATGAAAAATTAGCGTTACCTGAGCAACTGAGCCAACCACAAAAACAACAGGCTCAAAAAATAATCACTGATGCGCCTACTAAACACCAACAAGCCATTTTGATCGTCCTAGCGACGGTGTTAAGCAAAGGAACGGTTAAATCACCTTTAGGATATCTACGAGCTTTAGTGAGCAAAGCCAATAACGGCACATTCGAGGCATTACCGAATCGTTCACAAGCTAAGCGTTCACGAGTTCCAAAACAAAAAAATCAAAAAAGTGATAACACGTGGCATTTTACTGATTTGTTTAAACGCTTTGGTGACATCAATAACATTCCTGAGCAATATCGAGAAGCTGTTTTAGCAGCGGTTTAATCATTCTTTAAAAAAGCAAAGGTTGGATTTAACAACTGATTTGCGACCAATGACATGGGTAACTTGTGTGTCGGTAAGCATATAAACGTATTTAACCTGTAGACGGCAGGCACAAGCCATCTGAATATCATCAGTTACTGTGGGGATTTGTAAAACGGAACGCTATGAGTGGTTGATTTTTTTTAAAATGGATTGGGCATTAAAACAAGTACAGTGTTCTTGGTAGAACATTCCCAGCGATATAAGCCATTATC